>NZ_JBHMIS010000002.1:0-391411 GCF_048060415.1 Micromonospora sp. LOL_024 | reverse complement strand
TTCACGACCTGACCTGCGCGCAGGAGTTGGACATCACCGGTGCGCTCTACCGGGCCGCTTCGGCCCTCAATCTGTCGACCCTGGCCGACTCCGGCTACGAAGGCGCTGGCCAGGGCATCCACACCCCGTACAAGCAACCCTCCGACGGCCGCCGCCTCGCCATCGACAACCGCACCCACAACACGATCCTTCGATCCCTACGGTGCCTCGGAGAACGCGGCTTCGCGATCCTCACCGGCCGCTGGCGCACACTCCGCCACACCACCGCCAGCCCACGAAGCCTGGGCGACATCGTCCGCGCCGCTGTCCATCTCACCCATTACGAATACCGATACCTACCGGATTCTTGTTGAGATCACGTCAGTGGTCCACACGCCCCGACTGTTGGTTAGCGGTGGTTGGCGTCGGCTGCCCGCCAGGTGTGGTCGGCAGCCGACAGGTGGACCTGTAGCCAGCACCCCGATCCAAGTATGTAGAACTGAGGATCGCGAAGCCGCCCTCTCCGATCGGTCGGAGAACTCGTCCGCGCGGCCCTCCATCCCATCCCTCTTCGGATACTGCTACCTACCGGATGACTGTTATGAATGCATTCTTGTAGTGCGGCTGAACGTCCCTTCGAGAATTGGGTGCCGGCGGGAGCGACGAACCCAACGAGCGGGCTTCGCCCGCAGAGGTCAGGCGAGGTAGCGATATGCCCGTCGTGAGTGTTACGGGGCGGACGCTCCTGGACACGGTGGCGTGAGGCCGTGCGCGGTCTTTCGGTGATTATCCGGGTGTCGAAGCCGAAAGATCATCTGAGGACCGCGCCCCGTTGGGAACATCATGGCTCATCACGGATCCGGAGTTTCTTCGTCGCCCTGCGGTTGGCGATTCGTACCGATCGCGAAGGGGAGCGGGGTGCGGTGGGGCCCTGGCGACATGCTGTACGTCCCCCCGTTTACCCCCCGAAACCCCTGTCTGCTGTTGACAGGAAGTGACAAGAAGCGATCATTGCTTGACCGCGTCTGTGCAGCTCAGCGCCAAATTTCGATGGTCGATGACAAGGTCCGGATCGCTACGGTCGGTAACCGCGGGTTCGGGGTTCGAGTCCCTGGCGGCGCACCAGCGATCAAGGCCCTGACCTGGTGTTTCACACTGGGTCGGGGTCTTTCTCGTGCCTGCTGGCCGGTGGTGGTGGCTCGGTGGGTGCTCGGGAGCCGTTGGACCTGTTCGGCGTCGGTTGGGACGCGGTCGGGTCCTCGTGGACACCCGAGGTCAGGTCACCGATTTGTCTCCCGTTTGATTCGGTCGATGAACCGGATGGCGTGCCGCCGGTTGTTGAGAGTGATGAGCCGGACCTGCACTCCATGTTCCTGGAGCAGGTGACGGATGCGGGGGCGCATGGTGTTCCGGTAGCCGAGGATGTAGCGGACGAAGTTCCAGGTGATCCGGTCGTAGACGCCGTCGGTGGGGTGTTGGCCGCCGTGGTAGCGCCACCGGCGTTCGGCGATGCCCCACAGGCATCTCCTGGCTGGCAGGCCGAGAAAGATCACGGTGTCGGCGGCGGCGAGCCGGATCGGCAGGGTGCCGGCGTAGTTGCCTTCGATGATCCACCGCTCGCCGGTGACGAGTTTCTCCTGCTGGGCGGCGAACTCGTCCTTGGATACGGGATTCCACTGCTTGTCGTAGTAGAGCGCGTCGAGGATCTGCGCGAGTTGCCGGGCGACGGTGGATTTGCCGCTGCCACCGCAGCCGATGATGGCGATTCGGTCCACGGCTTTCCACGCTAGCGGCGAGACGCGCCGGGCCTGGCGCGACACGGTGGCTGGCTCGTTCGCGGTCAGGCGTGGCCGGAAGTGGCCCGTCGAGATTCGTGGGCGAGCTGGGCGGCTGTCTCGAAAGCCGCCGTCCAGGGGAAGGCTTTCTGCCGCTCGTTGCCGCTGCCGGGCGGGTGCGGTTCCCACTGGTCTTCGGGGCCGAGCAGGACGCGTACCCCTTCGTCGCGGACGCTGGCCACGGCGTGCCGGAACGGTGCCCGCGCGGCGAGGGCGGCGTTGACGAACGGGACGATGACGGTCGGCACCGGCCTGCCGATCAGCTCGGCGACCGAGGTCATGGCGTAGTTGTCGGCCATGCCGAGAGCGATCTTGTTGACCGAGTTGTAGGTCGCGGGGGCGATGACTAGGGCGTCGGTTGCGGGAAGCGACCGGCGTGTGCCGGGCGACGACTGGTAGGTCGAACGGACCGGATGGCCGGTGAGGCTCTCGAGCGGCTGCGGGTCGATGAAGGCCATTCCACTCGGTGTGGCCGTGACCGCCGCTGTCCAGGAGCGGTCCTGTGCGGCCATGACGAGCTGGGCTACATCGGCAGCCGGACCGGCACCGCAAACGACGATCTGGAGGTGACCGCCGGTCATAGCCGGATCCCGGCGTTGCGGGCGAAGCCGGCAGCGGCGGTGCGGACCGACCCCGTGGCGAGCATGGCGAGGTCGCCGGCGATGCGTTGGACCGCCGGGCGGCAGCGGATCTCCTCGGGTGCAACCTCGTACGCGGTGCGCAGCGCGCTGAGGCCATGCTCGTAGCGTCCCCATTGCGTGTAGGCGCGTGCCACGTCGACATACAGAGACGCCCGGCGCTCGGCCAGGGTCACCTTGTCCAGCGGCACGGTGCGGGCGATCGCGATGGCCGTTCCGGCGTCGCCGAGGGTCAGCGCGATGTTGACCCGGTGTAGGAGGACATTGGTCGCCCCGAAGCCGGTTCACCGATCGTTGCCGTCGTAGCCGAGTCGGGTCGCGGCGCGGGTTGCCTCATCGAGCATCGCGTGCGCGGTGCCCCGGTCGTCGCGGCGGGCGGCGGCAATGGCCCCTCGGAGGACGAGGGCGCCGTAGACAGCCACCGCATCGGACGACGCGAGGCGGGTGTCCCGGTCGAGCGAGTCGGCGGCGTTGCCGGCGAGGGTCATCGCTTGGGCGTCGTGGCCGTTGCCCATGAGCGCGTGAGTCATGATCCGGGCGCTCGCGGCGATCGCCACCGGATCCTGGCTCTTGACCCCGGCCCGGTTGCTCCGTTCGGCCGCTACCAGGGCCATCCCCTGATCGCCAACCTTGAGTAGGACGCTGCCGGCGACGTGGTACAGCTCGGCAGCCAGCACCTCGACCTGCGAGCGCTGTTCGCCCGCTACGCCGGACCGCACCGCATCGAGGGACGGCAGTAACGCCACCAGCCGATCGAGTACGTGCGCGTACCGGCACGCCTGATAGTCGGTTTTGGCACCGGCGACAGCCCGGGATAGCTGCGGTACGGACAGTGCCCCACCGTCGGGGTGCGCTGGCGCGACGAGGGCGTCGAGCAGCGACGCCACGTTGGGCGCGGCGGCGACACCAATCGCCGCTCCGCGTAGAACCTGCCTGCGCCGCACGTCACCATCCGAACCTGAGCCACCGTCACCGTCACCGTCACCGCCAGTATCCGCATCCCGGTCGGTGTCCGGCCGACCCGCACCCACAAGTGCACCGTCGGTGCCGGCCACTCGCAACGCGTCGAAGCGTTCCCGTACCTCAGGTGTGGCGCGGGACAGCACGGTGTCCAGCGCGGCCTGCATGTGTCCGCGCGGGGGAGCACCTTGTCGCCCTGGCTGCTCCACTTGGCCACGGTCCGCCGCGCCGCACCGAGGTGCTCGGCGAAGGCGGTCACGCTCATCCGCAACGCATGGCGGAGCGCGTTCGCGTCCTGGCCGGTCCAGGTCGTCACCGTAGCCATCACACGTCCTTCCGCAACGGACGGTCACCGGTGGACGTGATGGTAGCCGCACGTGGGGTGACGGCCGGTGCACCGCCGGTGCACCGGCGAGACATTCCGTCCGCGTACCGCCCAAGCCAGCCTGGATGTGCCGGCGCGCCGATCTCCAGCGGCGCACCGGCGGGTCAGCGGCAGCTTCACGGCAGGGAGAACCAGATGGACGTGCCAATGGGCGACAGGTCGGAACGCGACCCGACGCATCGGCAAGTGCTCGCGCCGTGCGCTCCGTCGACCGCACGGGTGACTCCCCGTCCGCGTACCGCCAGCAGGGCTGCGTGGGCGGGTGACCGGCGGTCTGCTCCCCGCCGCTGGCCAACGGCGGTGGGCTTGCCGGGAAGCCGGCAGGCCCACCGCGTACAGAGGCCGGCACCGGTACCCAGTCGACGCACAGCAGCGCTCCCGCGGGTATCGACAGACCCAGCTCTTCCTGGATCTCGCGGGTGCAGGCGTCCGCCGTGGACTCGTCCGGCTCCACGGTTCCGCCTGAACGCCTGGGCCGAGTTCGTGCCGTTCCTCGCCTTCGACGTGGAGATTCGCAAGGTCATCTGCTCCACGAACGCGATCGAGTCGGTGAACGCCCGCATCCGCAAGGCCGTCCGCGCCCGCGGGCACTTCCCGAACGAGCAAGCCGCGCTCAAGTGCGTCTACATGGCGTTGATGAGCCTCGACCCGACCGGCGCCGGCCGCCGCCGATGGACCATGCGCTGGAAAGCACCCCTGAACGCCTTCCAGATCGCCTTCGAGGGCCGGCTCACCCCGGCCAACGACTGACCACCTCAACAACCAAGATCAGCCGTTAACTTGACAGACCCCTGCCTGGGGTGCAGCCAGCCGAAAGCGCTGGCCTTCATCGCACCTTCACAGTAGCCGTCCATCCTTATGGCGCAACAACAGTCAACCATGCAAACGGAAGGGGTACGATGCGAATCCGACGGATCCTCGCGCTCACGGTGGCCAGCCTGGCCATGCTTGGTGTGGGGGCGTCTGCCTCGGCAACACCCAGGTCGGCGATCGGCCAGGAGGCCGCAACCGTGAAGAAGGACGCGATCAGTCTCGACAGTATGAAGGCCAAGAACGAGACGACGCTGGCGTGGTATGCCGAGCACGGCATCGACGTTCGGACGGTGGATAAGGGCGGCTACTCCTGGGTCAACTCCACGGACGAAGACCTGCGGCAGGCGGCTGCAGCCAAGGGCGTGATTTACGAGCCCAAGGTAAAGGTCAACAAGGGTGGGTTCGACAAGACCAAGGCCGGAAGCAAGCTCGACAAGTAGCCGGCACCGGTTCAGGGATCGGTTGGTCCTGGTGCCGGCTGGCCGGTTGACCGCCGGCCGGCCGGCACCTCCGTAGCGGGACCAGTCAATGGGAGACCGGATGGGCGATTGCGTGGTGGTGGTTGAGGACCACGCCCAGCAGCGCGGTGTCCTGCGGCTTTACCTGGAGCGTGAGGGCTACCGGGTGGTCGAGGCGGCCGACGGGCCTGCGGCCCTGTCGGCGATTCGGGCCAATGATCCGGATCTGGTCCTGCTTGACCTCATGCTTCCGACGCTCAGCGGACGCGAAGTGTGCCGCATCATCCGTACCGAAAGCGACGTGCCGGTCGTCGTGATCAGCGGGCTGGGCGGGGAGGACGAGGTGATGAGCGGACTCGACCTCGGCGCCGACGACTACGTGGTCAAGCCCTACCGGCCGCGGGAGTTGATGGCTCGACTGCGCGCGGTGCGACGTCGAGCCGAAGCCCATACCGACACGTCCCGGCTGCGCTATGCCGACCTGCTCGTCGAAGCAGACAAACGCGCCGTTCACCAGCGGGGTCGCAGCATCGCGCTGACCGCCTCGGAGTTCGACATCCTGGTCACCCTACTCGGCAAGCCAGGTCGGGTCTTTACCCGCGCCCAACTGTTGTCCCGGGTCGAGGCGTACGGCGGGACCGGGCTGGAGCGCACCGTCGACGTGCACGTCCGTAACATCCGCCGCAAGCTCGGGGACGATCCCGCAGCCCCGCGCTACATTGCCACCGTGGTCGGCCTCGGATACAAAGCCCCCTGATGGTTCGGACTCTGCGTGGGCAGGTTGTGGGCGTCGTGGCGGCACTCGCCCTGCTCGCGGTCATGATGGTCACCACGGTGGTCGCGCTCGCCACGGACCGGGCGCTGGGCCGGGCGCTCGACCGGCAGGCAACGGTCCAGTCCACCGTCCTGCAAGAGATGACCGCCGCGGGCACGGAAGCCACCTCCTGGCCGGAGACGGCGGACGCCGCTCGATCGTTGGCCGACAAGTTCGACGTACGCATCACCGTCACCAGCGCTGAGCTCACCCCGTACCTTGACACTGGCTCCGGTCCGTTGCCGTCGCTGGTCGGGGTCATCGATCCGTACGGTCCGCTGGGCGACGCCGCCGTCTTCAACAAGAATCAGTATCGCCGCGCGGTGATCGACTGTTTCCATAGGCGGGGGATCCGGTACACCGACTCTGGATCAGAGTTGGGTCCCATGGTTGTCAGCGGGCGGTCCGCCGCAGCGCTGGAGTGCTACGAACAGGCGAAGGCAACGGCTAGTGTAAAGAAGTCCGGCATCAAGGAGCCGGCGCTGCTCTTCGTCAGCTCGACTCCCGAGGCCAGCATCCCCTGGGGGATGCTGGCGCTGATCGGCGCTCTGGTCGTGGTAGCCGCTGTGGCCGCCGCGGTCCCTCTGAGTCGGGTGCTCACCGGTTCGCTCACCCGGGTCGTCGAGGCCACCGAGGCGATCCGGCGTGGACAGGGCGACGCCCGGGTGGAGGTCAAGTCCCCAGCTGAGATAGCCGAACTCGCGACCAGCTTCAACGCCATGGCCGACGAGCTGGCCACGGTCGAGCGCCGCCGCCGTCAGCAGACCGCCGATGTCGCCCACGAGCTACGCTCGCCGCTGACCACCATCCGCAACTACGTGGACGCTCTCCAGGAGGGTGTCCTTCCGCTCACCCGGGAGAACCTCGCGGTGGTGGACTCGGAGACGACCCGGCTGACCCAACTCGTCGACGACCTGGCCGTCATCGCCCTACTCGACGATGGGACGCTGCCGCTACACCTGACCAGCATCGACGTGCAGACCCTCGTCGATGCTGCGATACGTGCCCGCCGCTTGAGAGCGAACGCCGCAGGTATCACCCTTGCCGTCTGCGGTCAGGCACCATCCACCCTCGCCGACCCCAAGCGTGTCTCGCAGATAGTTGGCAACCTGCTCGACAACGCCCTTGAGCACACCCCTGTCAACGGACGGATCGACGTGGTAGTCGGCGCTGGACAAGCAGCGGTCACCGTCGATGTCCGCGACACCGGCTCCGGGATGGACGCCGCAGATCTCGACCGTGTCTTCGACCGTCTCTGGCGTGCCGACCCGTCCCGCAGCTCGCACACCGGCTATGGGCTCGGGCTCCCCCTGGCCCGCGGACTGGCGCACGCCCACGGCGGAACGCTGACCGCCGTCAACCAGTCGACGGGTGGCGCCCAGTTCACACTCACACTCCCATACCGGGACACCTCCGATCCCCGTCCGCCGACACCGGCAAACTCGCGCACCCCGACAGCGAACTGGTCGACCTGGCGGAAGTAGAATCGGACACCAACGCTACCGAGCGACCAGGGCGCCACCGACGCAGGCATTACCCACCCGAAGAACCGGGACGACAGTCTGCGCCCATCTGGAGAACTTCCGGTCCGGCTGGACGCCGTGACCAATGAGGTGATCTCAGCAAGGATCCGGGGACGGCTCGGGATGACACGGGCGTAGCGTCCGTAGCGGACAGCGTGGGATAAGGACGTGGAGCCATCGGTAGACAGGTTCTTGCGACGGAATCAGTCTCCGAGAGGGCTCCACGTGATCACCTATCTGCCAGGCTCGATGTACCCAGGGAACTCGTACGACACGTGGCGCGTCTGCTTCGCGCCGAGCGGCGGGCAGTGGGAACCCGCCGCCGCGCGAGGGCGTTGACGTGTTTCTACCAGGCGCTTCTGGTACTGGTGTGGTTCCGCAAAGGCGAGGACAAGATCACCCTCGGGACCGGCTTCGGGGTGTCGAGGGCCACCGCGTACCGGTACGTCGCCGAAGCCGTGCGGGTCCTCGCGGCGCAGACACCGGCCCTGCACGACGCCCTGTCCGGGTCGCCGCTGACGGCTGGTCGCACGTGATCCTGGACGGGAAACTTTTCGACACCGACCTCCTCACCGAGACCACCATCAGCGTCAAGGGCACAACGATCGACGCCTGGTACTTCGGAAAGCACCGTGGCTTCGGCGCGAACATCTAAGCGATCATGCGCCCCGACGGCAACCCTCCGACGGTGGCCGCCTCGCCATCGACAACCGCACCCACACGCCAGCGCGGCGGCACCGGCCAGTCGCCAGGGTATGAGCCGACTCCGCCCCGGCCGGTCCTGGTCTGCCTCGGACTTGACCAAACGGTAGACTGCTTGCCCCTGGCGGTCCTGGGCCGAAAGACCCAGCCGGACCCAGGACTGTCCTCCCTCGTGGGCCCGGCGCCGGCACTACTGCGGCGGTCGATTGAACGGGACGGGCGCCGTGACCGTTGTGGGTACGGACCGCCGTGGCTGCCCGGACGGCGGCGCGATGCCCCCGACGAGGAGACGACCTTCCGTGAAATCGCCGAGCGCACGTGGACTTGTGGTCTGGTGGAAAGGAATGAGCCGGCGTGGCGCGACGGTGATCTCGCTGGTACTGGCCCTCGTGTGTCTGGTCACGGGAGTGGTCGGACACAGGATCGCGGTCGCGGATCCGGTACGGGAGCCCAGCCGGCCGGTCGACGTGGAGACCGCACAGACGATCTCACTGGCCGCGCTGTCCTGTCCGGCGTTGAATGGCCCACGGCTGGCGGCCCAGCTGATGGCCAACTCCGGGATGGCGGTGGACCGGGCCGACGGGGTTGCGGCCATGCCGGCGGCCACGTTCGAGAAGTGGGCCCCGTGGCCGGGCGCGGTGGCCCAGGACACCACCGCCAGCGTGTACGCGCTCGCCCACCACATGTGCGACCTGGTCGGTGAGGTTCGGGTGGCCGGTGTGGACGGTGACCAGTGGCGGGCGGCCCTCGCCGCCTACCACTCCGGGATCGACGCGGTACGCACCGCCGGCGAGGTGCCGGATCCGGCGCAGGACTATGTGAGTCAGGTCGCCGCTCACACGGTCTGGTACGCCGACCAGGCCGTCTTCGGCGGTCCCAACGGTTCGGCCGTCCCGGCGACCGTCACTGCGCGGGGTGTGGCGGCACCAGGCTCCGGATCGCCGGTGCCGGTGCCGGCCGAGTACGTGCCGACGGTGGGTAAGGCGGGTGCGGTCTGCCCGCAGGTCACCCCCGCGCGAGTCGCCGCCCAACTGATGGCGTCCTCCGGCTTCAACCCCAATGTCCGATCTGCGGACCGGATGGGTATCGCCCAGTTCCGCGCCCAACTGTGGAGTGAGTACGGGCCGGCAGGGAACTCGCCGTGGGATCCGCACTCGGCGATCGCGGTGCTGGGCCGGACGATGTGTGCACTCGTGAAGACGTTGGCGCCGCTGGGTGGGGACAGCTACCGGCACGCCCTCGCCGCATTCCAGGTGGGTGCCGAGGCGGTCCGCGCCGCCGGTGGTATGCCGCCGGTGCCGTCCGTGGCGGACTTCGTCGACCGGACGGTGTCGCTGAACGAATCCTACTCCAGCCTGAGCGTGGTTCCGTCGGCCAGCACGTCGCCCTCGCCTGTCCGAGCGACCCCGAGCCCGTCACCGCAGCGCAGCACCGCCTCACCGCGCCCCTCACCCTCAGTCACGCGCACTCCGAGCCCCGGTCCGACTCCGTCGGCGCCGACGCAGTACCGGCTCGTCAACGTGCACAGCAAGAAGGCGATGACCGTACCGAACGGTTCGAAGGCGCCGAATCAGATCCTCGTGCAGCAACCTGACCGCGGCGGAGCCGACCAACGCTGGCTACTGGTGCGCGACCGCAACGGCCACGTCCGGATCAAGAGCGTGCTCAACAACCTGGTGCTCTCGCCTCTCGGCGGGTCGAAGGAGCCGTACGCCTTCGCCGCACAGGTGCCTGACGCCAGTACTGCGGCGACCCGGTGGCGACTGGACGACATCGGTGGCGGGCTGTTCGAGATTCTGAACGAGGGCAGCGGTCTGCTGTTGGCGTTGCAGTTCATGGTCGACACCGACGGGACCCGGCTGTTCCAGCATCCCGACAACGGCACCGTCGACCACCTTTGGCGCCTGGTTCCGGTGAAGGACGAGTGACCGTGTGAAGGACGAGTGACCGTGCACGATCGGCTCAGGTCGGCTGCCCCGTTGTGGTGGGCCGTACTGCTGGGTCTTCTCGCCGCCGTCGCACTGGCCGCCCCGGCTCGTGCCGACAATCAGCCGCATGTGAAGTTCTACACGTGACCGGCTCTTGGCGCTGCCGTGGGACGCGGTTGGTACGGGAGTCCGTCACGGGGCGCTCCCCGGCAGCCAGGCGGCTCCGTCCAGCACTGCTGCGCCGCGTAGTAACCCGCCCGCCACAGTAGAGCCGCGTGCCGATCCGCCCGGCACCGCCGCGCCGCCGAAGCCGGCTGTCTCCGGCGGCATCCCGGTTCGGCAGCGAGCCGTAGAGCCGGTGGCCCCGGCCCGACCACTGGCCGAGCCCAGCGGCATACGCGGCGGGCGAGGTGGCGTTGGTGCGGTGGGCCTATCCGAAGCTGAGTGCGAACCAGGTGGTGGTTCGGGTCGAGACAACCGCCCACAATCCACCGCGACTGCCGCCAGTGTCGACTACGGCCACGGCGTGATCGATCCGGTAGCGGCGGTGAACACCGTGTTGCCCGATGAGCGGCTGACCGTGGTGGACGGTGACGAGCCAGACGCTGCGGAGTCGACCGGCGGCGGACGGATCGCAGTCCTCGTGATGATGGCGTTGGTCATGGTGGCGGCGCTGGTACTACTCGCTCTCCGGCTCCGGACGGTGCTACGTGCCCGTGCGGAACCGGTCGCCGACCCGTATCCGGCGTTGACCCGCTCCTGGCCGATGATGTCGGACCAGAACCGGAGCGGCTGACGGTGACGAGATCCGGGCGACGTGATCATGCCGCTCGGACACGACGGCTGCAGAATCTGGTGGGACCGGGTGGCCGTCACCGACGGTGGCGAGGAAGCGGTCGGGCAACGCCCCGCTCTCGTGGGGGCTCAGGCTCGGGACCACTTCTGGTTGGGGGTGCCGGCGCAGTCCCACAACTGGAGCCTGCCGCCGTTGTTCGGGTTGTTCTCGCGTACGTCGACGCAGCGGTTGGCGTTGAGGTTGACCAGGTCACCGGCGGCGTTGAGGGTGAACCGCTGGGCCGGGTTGCCGTTGCAGGTGACGAGGTTGACCTCGGTGCCGTTGGCGGTGCCCGCCCAGGCCGGGTCCATGCATTTGCCCATCGCGCGGATGGTGCCGTCGGCGGCGAAGGTCCACGCCTGTGCGGCGGTGGTGTTGCAGTCCCAGATCCGCAGCGGCGCGCCGTCGACGGGGTTGGCGTTGGGGATGTCGACGCATCGGCCACTCTGCAGGCCGCGTATCCGGGTGGTGCCGGAGTTGCCGTCGGGGACGTATTTGTCGACCCGGACGTAGTCGACGAGCATCTGCTGCGGGAACTGGGTGCTGCCGTCGGGGTAGCCGGGCCAGTTGCCGCCTACCGCCACGTTGAGAATCATGAAGAAGGGGTGGTCGAACACCCAGCGGTTGCCGCCGAGGCGGCTCGGGTCGACCCGGAAGTACTCCGATCCGTCGAGGTACCAGCGGATGCTGTTGGGCTCCCAGTCCACCCGGTAGGTGTGGAAGGTGTCGGCCAACGGCTGCCCGATGGTCCGGCTGCCGGTGATCCCGACGCCGCCGGAGTAGCCGGGCCCGTGGATGGTGCCGTGGACGGTGTTCGGCTCCCGCCCGACGTTCTCCATGATGTCGATCTCGCCTGAGGCGGGCCAGCCGACGGCGCCGAAGTCCCTGCCGAGCATCCAGAACGCCGGCCAGATGCCCTGGCCGCGCGGAATCTTGATGCGCGCCTCGAACCGGCCGTACGCCTGGCTGAAGGTGGCTGCGGTCAGCAGCCGGGCCGAGGTGTACTCGCACCGGCCGTAGTGGCACTGGTAGTTGGCCGGGTTCTCTCGGCGGGCGGTGATGACGAGGTTCCCCTGCCCGTCGTGCACCGCGTTGCTCGTGCTGTTGGTGTAGTACTGCCGTTCGTTGTTGCCCCATCCGCCGCCGCCGATGTCGAAACGCCACCTGGACTGGTCGACCGGGGTGCCGGCCGGCGCGTTGAACTCGTCCTGCCAGGTGATCCCGCCGATGGCGGCGGCGGCCGGAGTTGGGTGCAGGGGTAGCACGAGGACGCTGGCGGCGAGGGCCGCGGCGAGGACGGCGGCTCCCCGCCGGAGTCTGCGGGAGATGGCGTACACGATGGATCTCCTTGCGGGTGGAGGGGATGGGCTCGCCGCCGGGCGACCGAGCCGGAGGAGAGCGCTCTCTGTTGCAGTCTGTCGATTTCGGGGTTTTCAGTCAAGGTTGTTAACAAAGGTCGTCGCTTGGGGGCGGGCGTACGGGTATGCCGTCAACCTATGGTTGACAGTGCGCATGCGTCAATCTATGGTTGACGCATGGCGAATCCTCTCCAGACGAACAACCCGGTCCGACTCGACGAGCTGATCCAGGTCATCAAGCAGGTCCACACCGACGCGCTCGACCAGCTTGCCGACGCGGTGCTGGCCGCCGAACACATCGACGAGGTCGCCGACCACCTGATCGGCCACTTCGTGGACCAGGCCCGGCGCTCCGGCGCGTCCTGGACCGAGATCGGCCGCAGCATGGGGGTGAGCAAACAAGCCGCCCAGAAGCGTTTCGTGCCCCGGGCGGACACCGCGATGCTCGATCCGCAGCAGGGATTCAGCCGCTTCACCCCGCGCGCCCGCAACGTCGTGATGGCCTCACAGAACGAGGCCCGCGACGCGGGCAACGCCGAGATCGGCCCGGCGCACCTGGTGCTCGGCCTGCTCGCCGAGCCGGACGGGCTGGCCGCGAAGGCGCTGGTCGCCGGCGGTGTGACGGCCGAGGCCCTTCGCGAGGCCGTCACCGCCGTGCTGCCGCCGTCAGCCGGTGAGGTCCCCGAGCTGATCCCGTACGACGCGGCCGGCAAGAAGGCCCTGGAGCTGACGTTCCGCGAGGCGCTGCGCCTCGGGCACAACTACGTCGGCACCGAGCACATCCTGCTGGCGTTGCTGGAACACGAGGGTGGCGAGGGGGTGCTCGCCGGTCTCGGTGTGGACAAGGCCGCGATGGAGGCGAACATCGCGGCGGCCCTCGCCCAGTTCACGGCGGCGCAGAAGTAGCGGTCAGGGCGCAGCGGGAAAGCCGTACCGGGCGGCGTGCTCCGGGTCGGCGGGGGCGATCTGGCGCAGGCCCGCGTCGGCGAGACGCTTGTTCACCTCGTCGAGCTGCTCGCGCACCAGGCGGGCCTCGTCCTCGGTGACCCGTCCCCGATGCGGCTTACCCGCGTGCTCGACGGTGCCGTAGTCGACTTTTTCCGTCGCCCGGCGGGCCTTCGGCGGGCGTACCCGCTCGGCGGTCCGCAGCAGTTGGGCCATCGGCACGTCGGTGGCCATGGCGTCGAACTCACTCGCGGTCAGCACCACCCGGCGCGGCTCGCCGTGGCCGTACCGGTCGTGGATCTCGACCACCGCCACGTCCAGCGCGGCGTCGTCGATGCTCTCCACCTCCACCGGTGTGGCGTCCAGCTGCACGGGCCCGGCCACCAGGTCAGGATGCTCGATGACGACGACGCGGATGGCCTCGTCGTCGGCGTCCAGCGTCGTGCCGCTGAAGTCGGAGACGTGGATCGTCTTCTTGCCCATGGATGCGCTAGCTCCTGTCGTGGCCCGGTCGATGGACCAGCAGACGTTACCCGACAGGTGTGCGAAAGGCCGCGCTGGCTCGCCGCCGCGCCCGGGGTCAGAGGTGGGTGTTGAGGCGCCGCAGGTTGGAGCCGGCCGGCAGATTGTTCAGCGCGTGCCAGGAGAGCGTGCCGGCACCGTTGCGGTTGCCGCGGTACGGCGGTTGGGCCGGGAAACGTCCTGCGGTGGCTCCGCCACGCCACATCCGTGCGGCGTCCTGCTGATAACGGTCGTTCGGCTCAATCGGCATGACTCCACCGTTTCAGAGAAAGTTGTCCATGTATGGAAATGGGTATGACGGTCGGTCGATGGATCGGGTTCCCCTCTACCCGCCCGCACCACACCTGAACCGGCGCCGCCCCGTTGACCCTGCCTGCGGGACGGGCGGCGCGGTCGCCCCCGTCCGCCGTACCGTGGGCGGCGTCGGCAGCGATGGCACGGGAGGTGGAGATGCTCGATCGGCGGCTCCACCTGCACCTGGCCAGCTGGCTCGGGCAGTGGCCGGCCGGTCCGGGCCTGCACGTCGTGCGGTCGTCCCGTCGGACCCGCCCCGCCTGGGATGGTCGGTTGCGCCCCGCCATCGCCGTCCGCGCCGGGGCGAGCACGGTGCTCTCGGTGGCACCGGACCAGGTCGCCGCCGTACGCGAGCTGGCGCGGCAGCCGGCTGACCTGCTCCCCACGCTGCCAGCGGCGGTCGGGCACCCGGACTGGACGATGCACGACGACGTGTTCCGGTGGTGCGTCGCGCCCGCGCCGCTGCCGGACGTGGGCGAGTGGGTTCCACCCACCGCCGCCGGACTGCCGTCCTGGCTGCGCCTGTTCGACCGGGCGGTGCTGGTGGTGCGCGACGAGCGGGGTCGGTACCTGGCCGGCGTCGGGGTCAAGCGGCACGACCGGTACGGGCACGAGCTGGCGGTAGGCACCGTGCCCGCCGCCCGAGGTCGCGGACTGGCTCGGCGGCTGGTGGCTCAGGCCGCCCGTCGGGTGCTCGCCGACGGCGCCGTGCCCACCTACCTGCACGGCCGGCGCAACATCGCCTCGGCCCGGGTCGCGGAGGCGGCGGGTTTCCCGGACCGAGGGTGGGGGTCCTACGGCGTCTACCCGAGCTGACGGTAGGGCGCGGACCGTGGATCCCGGGCCGGATCCACGGTCCGCAGCCTCCCCCAGGCCAGCGTGAGGCTCGATGTCGATCACGCTACGTATCCGGAATCCTCCCGGCAAGCTGCCGACGCTGCCTGTCAGGTGTCCAATAGTGGACTTGAACTGGCGCGACGTGCTGGCACCGTCCGCACCGGTCAGTGACGCAGGGTGCGAACCAGGTCGATAACCTGCCGGCTGACCGGGCGCAGCACCCGCAGCCGGGACAACCCCACCAGCCGGTCGACCAGCGGCACCCCGCCGTCGATCAGTCGCCGCGTCCTGGCCTGGTCGGGTGAGCGGTCGTAGACCCAGAAGAGCACCACCCCCATGTACGACAGCCACAGCAGCTCGGGCAGTTGCGGCCGCAACTCCGCGTCGACCTTGGCGGAGGAGCCCGCCACCACCTCGGCGAAGAGGTCGACGGACGCCTGACGGGGCGCGGAGGATTCGGCGGAGAACGGGCTCAGCGGCGAGGTGGGCTCAGCGGCGATCTTGAAGAAGGTGGCCGCGAACTCGTGCGAGGGGGTCAGCACGTCGATGCCCGCGTGCAGCACCCCGGCCAGCCGGGCGGCGAAGCCAGATTCGCGTTCCAGTACCGACTGGCTCGCCGCCCGGTGCTCCTCCTGCGTCCGGGCGTAGAACTCCTGGATCAGGTGTTCCTTGGAGCCGAAGTAGTAGTACGCGTTGCCGACCGCCACCCCGGCTTCCTGGGCGATGGCGCGCATGGTGGTGCGGGCGTAGCCGCGTTCGCGGAACATCCGCAGCGCGGTCTCCAGGATCAACTGCCGCGTCTGCTCGCCTCGGGCGGTAGCCGGATCACCCGCAGCGGTCGTCGGCACAGTCTGGTCGGTCATCCGGATCACCGTATCCCGACGATTCGCCGGTCGGCTCCGGCAACGGTTCGCGGACCCGCTCACGTACCGCCGACGCGGTGGCCACTATCCGCCGGGCCGTCGGGAGGAGGTGGGGGCGGGCCAGTCGTTCGGCCGTGCCCCGGTGGCCGGCCAGCGCCCAGAGGCAGGCGAACCAGGCGCCGTCGCCGGCGTAGACGTCGCCGGTGTCGGCCACCACCGTGAGGTCGCGCAGCGTCGCGTCGTGGTCCAGGCCGGGAAAGCGCTGCCGGGCCTGCGGTGAGCCGGCCGGCAGGAACTCCAGGGGTACGAGCTGAGCCCGCGTCGCCAGCCAGCCGCGCGCCGCCCGGCACAGTGGGCAGTGTGCGTCGTAGAGGACGGTGAAGCTCCGGATGCCACCGTCCCCGTGTGCGGTGGCATCCGGCAGCCCACCTGTTCCGTCGGTCGGTGGGCCGGCCATCGGGAGGCTGGTCATCGGGCGGGCGGAGTCGCACCTGGCGGCCCGGCGACCGGCGGCCCGGGGTGGCCGGAGGGCTGTTGGGTGGCTGGATACGTGTGCTGCGTCGGCAGCCGCCCGACCGGCGCGAGCGGTGGGTGGGTGGCGAACTGGCGCAACCGGCTGCGGCGGTACCGGCCGAGGGCGTAGACGTTGAAGAAGTGCAGGGCGCCGAGTACGAGCAGCACCAGCCCGATCTTCAGCGACAGCTCCTCCATTGCCGTGCTGGTGGACCCGACCGGCTCGGAGTGCCGCATCGCCACCGTCACGTAGCCGAGGTTGAGCAGGTAGAACCCGACCACGAGCAGGTTGTTCACCGCCTGGGCGAGACGGGTGTCGGCAAACACCTCCGCCAGGAAGATCAGGCCGTTGCGGCTGAGTGCCCGGGCCACCCAGACGGTCAGGCCGATGCTGACCGCCAGGTAGACCAGGTACATCGAGACCTTTATGTCCATGTCTGCACCCTATCTTGAACGCGTTCAACTCTTGTGGCGCCAGCGTAGGCGATAAGTTGAACGCGTTCAAGATGGGCCTGGACTCAGCCGTTCAGGCCCAGCACCTCGGCGGCGGCCCGGCCGTTGGCGTGGCTCGCGCCGTACGTGGTGACGAAGGCCCGCGCGCCGGCCGGCCGCCAACTGGCCGGCCAGCCCATCTCGACCACGACCACCGGATGCGTGGCGGCCAGCGCGGTGGCCAGCTCCGGGCCGCCCGGCAACCGGTGCAGATGCCGGCCGACCAGCACGATCGAGCGGTCGCCGGCGCGTCGGCGCAGGTCGACCGGATCGGACTCGGCGGCCACCACCCGGATCAGCTCGGCGTCGGCAAGGTGTGGGCCGAGGCCCCACGGCACCCGTCCCTCGGCGATGGTGGCGGCCGCGTGCACCTGCACCACGAGCGGGCGGTCCAGCCCGGCCAGAACTCCCTCCACCCGCACCGCGTGGCGGGCCGCCGCGTACCCCTGCCCGGCCGGACCGTCGGCCGTGACGCGGCCGGCGGTCCGGGTCCAGGCGGCGAGTTCCGCGGCGCGACCGGCTGCCTGCTCGACGCGGGTGAGTTCGAGCCGGCCGTCGCCGAGCGCGGCCACGATCTCGGCGGCGACCTGCTCAACCAGGTCACCGTCCACCTTGGCGCCGATGCAGAGCAGGTCGGCACCGGCCGCTAGTGCCCGCACGGCGCCGGGCGCGATGCCACCGGCGGCGAGCGCGGCGCCCTTCATCTCCAACGCGTCGGTGATGATCGCACCGTCGAAGCCGTACTCCTCGCGCAGCAGATCGACCAGCACGGTGCGGCTGAACGTGGCCGGCCCGTCCCCGGTCAGGGCGGGCACCCGGATGTGTGCGGTCATCACGGCCCGCACCCCGGCGGCGACCACCGCGGCGAACGGCGGAAGGTCCCGTCGGCGCAGCAGGTCCGGGGCGACATCCAGGGTGGGCAGTTCGTGGTGGGAGTCGACCACGGTCGCGCCGTGGCCGGGGAAGTGCTTCGCGCAGGCCGCCACCCCGGCGTCCTGGAGGCCGGTGACCGCCGCGGCGGCGTGCGCGGCGACCTGCGCCGGGTAGGCGCCGAACGAGCGGGTGCCGATGACCGGATTGTCGTCGGCGCTGTTGACGTCGACGGCGGGCGCCAGGTCGACGGTGATGCCCAGACCGGCCAGCTCCGCACCGATCGCCTGGTGGATCCGGTGGGTGAGGGCCACGTCGCCGATCGCGCCGAGCGCAGCGTTGCCCGGGTACGGGCTGCCGGTGGCGTGCGCCAGCCGGGTGACGTCGCCACCCTCCTCGTCGATGGCGATCAACACGTCGGGCCGGCCGGCGCGCAGCGCGGCCGTGCTGGCCGACACCTGCGCCGGGTCGTGGACGTTCGTGCCGAACAGGGTGTGCCCGGCGAGTCCGTCGGCGACCAGGTCGATCGCCCAGCGGGGCGGGACCGGCCCCGGGTACGCGGCCAGCAGGGTGCCCAGCGCCAGCCGGCGCAGTCCTGGATCCAGTCCCACGTGCTCTCCTCTCGGTACCGGCTGGCGTGACGGTCGTGCCGGGTCGGTGGAGAGTCGCGCTTCCACCCGGCCGATACGCTACGGCTACCCGTTCGCCTGTCGGTTTCCACAGCTAAATGGTTACCAACCTTTACTAATACTTGAGGACATGGCATGAGCGCGACCCGGCTGCCCGGCACCCCACGTCTGTTGCGGGCCCTCAACGACCGCGCGGCGCTGGAGTTGCTGCTGGAGCAGGGGCCACTGACCCGGGCCCGGCTCGGCGAGCTGACCGGCCTGTCCAAGGTCACCGCCTCCCAGTTGGTAGAGCGGCTGGAGGAGCGTGGACTGGTCACCCGCGTCGGCGAGAAGGCCGGCGGGCGAGGGCCGAACGCCCAGCTCTACGCGGTCCGTCCGGGCAGCGCCCACGTGGTCGGCGTCGACGTGGGCCCGGAGCGGGTGGTGGCCGCCTGCGCCGACATCACCGGCGCGGTGATCGGCCGGGTCGAACAGTCCACCCAGGACACCGACGACCCGGTCGGTGTGGTGCACAACGCGGTGGTCCAGGTGGCCGGCAGCGCCGGCGCACAGTTGTCGAGCGTACGCCGGATCGTGCTCGGCACCCCCGGCCTGGTCGACCCGGGCACCGGCGACATCACCTTCGCCTTCAACCTGCCCCGCTGGCACCGCGGCCTGCTCGCCGCGCTCCGCGACGACCTGGACACCCCGGTCGTCTTCGAGAACGACGTCAACCTCGCCGCGGTGGCCGAGGCACAGTCCGGCGCGGCACAGGGGCTGTCGGACTTCGTGCTGGTCTGGGTCGGCGCCGGTGTCGGTCTGGCGATCATGCTCGGCGGGCGGCTGCACCACGGCAGCAGCGGCGCGGCCGGCGAGATCGGCTACCTGCCGGTGCCCGGCGCACCCATCCCACGCGACGTATCCCGTCGGGCCAAGCCAGCCTTCCAGCAGGTGGCCGGCGCCGACGCGATCCGCGCGCTGGCCCGCGAGAACGGCTACCCGGACGGCACCGCCGCCGACGCGGTGCGGGCCGCCGTCGCCGACAGCGCCACGGGCGGGCCGATCCTCGACGAGGTGGCCCGCCGGCTCGCCCTCGGGGTGGCGAGCACCTGCGTGGTGCTGGACCCGCCGCTGGTGGTCCTCGCCGGCGAGGTGGGCCAGGCCGGCGGGGAATCCCTGGCCGAGCGGGTACAGCACGAGGTGGCCGCCATCACGCTGGTGCGTCCCCGAGTGGTGCCCACCGGGCTGACCGAGGAACCGATCCTGCACGGGGCGTTGCGCACCGCCCTGGATGCCGTCCGGGACGAGGTCTTCGGCTCCACGGTCGGCTGAGCCGCGCGCCTCACGTCAGGTCACTGCGCCGGAACAGGGCGAAGGTCGGCGCGGACCAGCGTGAGCACCCGGGCGTGGTGGCGGCCCTGCGGGTGGGGTGAGCAACGACACGGCGCCTCACCCCACGGCCGCGGTGCCCGCCCGTGGGGACGCCCCGGCGTTGCGTGGTTGGATGGGCTGGTGACTGGTGACCTGATCCCCGGTGCCGCCGGCACCGCACCCGCCCCCTCACCCGTGGACGCGGATCTGGTGGTCAGCCTCGACGGCGTCGTCGTGCGTCGGTCCGGCACCGCCCTGCTGCACGACGTGGACTGGCACGTCGAGCTGGACGAACGCTGGGTGGTGCTCGGGCCCAACGGTGCCGGCAAGACGACCCTGCTCAATCTCGCCGCCGGACGACTGCACCCCACCACCGGCACCGCGCACGTGCTCGGCGAGCGGATCGGCCGTACCGACCTCACGGAGCTGCGTACCCGCATCGGTCTCTCCACCGCGGCGCTCGCCGAGCGGCTGCCCGCGCAGGAGCGGGCGGTTGACGTGGTGATGACCGCGGCCTGGTCGGTGGTCGGCCGGTGGCGGGAGGACTACGACCCCGCCGACGCGACACGGGCCGGTGCCCTGCTGGACCAGCTGGGCGTCGGCGCGCTGGCCGACCGGACGTACGACACCCTCTCAGAGGGAGAGCGCAAGCGGGTGCAGATAGCCCGCGCGTTGATGACCGACCCGGAGCTGCTGCTGCTCGACGAGCCGGCGGCCGGGCTGGATCTGGGTGGCCGGGAGGAGCTGGTGGCCCGCCTCGCCGAGCTGGCGCAGGACCCGGACGCCCCGGCGCTGGTGCTGGTCACCCACCACGTCGAGGAGATCCCGCCCGGCTTCACCCACGCGCTGCTGCTGCGCGAGGGCAGCGTGATGGCGCAGGGGCTGCTGGAGGACACCCTCACCGCCGACAATCTGACCAAGACCTTCGGCCTGCCGCTGCTGGTGGAACGCACCGGCGAGCGCTACACCGCCCGCGCCGCCTGAGATGTAAGGAGGGTGCCCTCTTAGCGTCTCCGGTGGCGCACGGGTCCCTTGTTGACAACCCGACCGCAGGAGGCCGCCGTGCGACAGACCCGCATCGTCGTGGTGGGCAGCGCAAACATGGATTTGGTCGCCATCGCGCCGGCACTGCCCCGGCCGGGGGAGACCATGCTGGGCGCCGACTTCGTCACGGTACCCGGCGGCAAGGGGGCCAACCAGGCCGTTGCCGCCGCCCGGGCGGGTGCCGCCAGCGCGTTCCTCGGTGCGATCGGCTCGGACTCGTTCGGGGTGACCCTGCGGGCCCGGATCGCCGCCGCCGGGGTCGACATCAGCCAGCTACGTACCACCTACGGCGCCTCCGGGGTGGCCCTGGTCATGGTGAACACCGAGGGCGAGAACGCCATCCTGGTCACGCCGGGCGCGAACGCCTCGCTGACCGCGCTCACCGAAGCCGAGACCGCCGCCGTGCGCGAGGCCGACGTGCTGGTCGCGCAGCTGGAGATCCCGGTGGAGACGGTGACCCAGGCGGCGGTGGCCGCCCGCGCAGCCGGCACCCGGGTGGTGCTCAACGCGGCACCCGCCGTACCGCTCCCGCCGGAGCTGCTCGCCAACGTGGACCTGCTGGTGGTCAACGAGACCGAGGCACAGGTGTACACCGGCCGAGGGCGGGAGGATCCGTCTGCGCTGCTCGACCTGGTGCCCCGGGCGGTGCTCACCCTCGGCGCGCAGGGCGCCTGGTACTGCGACCGGGACGGCACCGCCGTCCACGTGCCCGCCGTCGGTGTCGTGACGGTCGACTCCACCGCCGCCGGGGACGCGTTCACCGCCGCGCTCGCGGTGGCCTGGGGCGAGGGCCGGGACCTGGTCGACGCGGTGCGCTGGGCGGCGGCGGCCGGAGCGGCCTGCGTACGCCGGCTCGGAGCCAGCGTGTCGCTGCCGCAGCGGGCCGAGATCGACGAGCTCTACCTGCCGGCGTCCTGACCGGTCAACCGCTGCCGCTGCGGAAGGCCCGGCGGTGCGCCGACGGTGAGCCCGCGCCGATCTAGGGCCAATCGTCGCCAGTCGATCTTCGTCGGCAGCGATAGTCCCTAGATCGACGCGGGTTGGGCCGTCAGCCGGCGTCGTCGCTGAGCTTCTCGCCGCGCCGGCGCAGCATGTTCAGGCCCGGGATGCCGGCGACGGCGAGCTTGAGGTCCCGGGTCACGTCGAGCAGGTCGTGCAGGTCCGGGCCGACCCGGTCCAGGGTGGCCAGGATCGGCAGGACGTCCGAGGTGATGTGCTCCCGCAGTTTCGGCAGTTCGTCAACGAGGCGGACCGCCGCGGTGAGTTCCTCGTGGCTGAGCTGTTCCACGAAGTGGCTGGCCATCGGCGCGGCCCGCCGTAGCGCCGGCTCGTAGGCCGCCAGCAGTTCGGCGGCGGTGGCCGCCGCCTCGGCCGCCGCGCCCACCGTCTCGGCGGCTTGCCCGGCCACCGACTGAGCCGCGTCCACCACGCCAGCCGCGACCCGGGCCACCCCATCGGCCTGAGCGACCACCACCGAAGCGGCGGTCGACACCTGTTGGGCCTCGCCGATAACCACGGCCGCCGCGGCGGCGACCTCGGTGGCGGTGTCCACGGCGGCGGTCGCGGCGGCGCTGATCACCGCGACCTCGCGGACCGCCACCTCGGCGTCGCTGAGTATCCGGTCGGTCCGGTCCAAGGTCTGCTCAACCCGGTCCACCACCCCGTTGATCCTGGTCAGCAGCGTCTCCACACCGTCGAGCACGGCGAAGGCGCGGGCCGGAACCGCGGCGAAGGACGCGGCTGAGTCGAGTGCGGAACGGGTGAGGCCGACGACCGTCGTGGGCCGGGGAAGAGGGATTGCCATGGGACCAAGTGTGCGTCGGGTGGGCCACCGGTGCCGGGCGAGGTCACCAGTTCTCGCCCTGCTCCACGGCGCGCTGCACCGCCCGGTAGATCTGCCCGAAGCGCAGGGCGTCGGGGGTCCGCAACACCAGCACCTCCTGCTGGCGGTACTGCACCCACAGCTCCTGCACCCGGTTGCCGCGTTCGTACGAGCGGTCCAGCCAGCCGAGGGGGATCTCCAGAAACGGGACCAGTGCCAGCGGGATGATGACGCAGGCGGCGAGCACGGTCAGCGCCGGTAGCCATTCGCCGCGGTCCTGGGCGGACCAGGCGAGCGACAGTACGCAGACCAGCCCGATCAGCGGGGGCAGGGACAGCAGCAGGACCAGCACCCCACGCCCGAGTACCCGACCGCGTACCGCGAGTGTGGTGCGTCCCTTCGTGTGCCAGACGTAGGTGACCTCGGCGATCGGGATGACGTGTCCTCCAGCCCGGATCGACTCGGAGGTCACCTGCATCGTGTCGTCCCGGTAATAGAGCGCCATCACTAAGCCTAAGCATCTGTGGGCAACCTGTGGGCTGTCGCGTCGCTGCTGGTTCGCACCGGGCCGACGGCCGGCGGTTCGCCGGTGGGGTGTCCGGACGAGCCGCCCGGAGCCCAGCGGGCGGTCAGGGGCGACGCGGCGGGGCGGGATGGCCGGCTTCCATGGCGCGTTGCACAGCGCGGTAGATCTGCCCGAAGCGTAGGGCGTCCGGTGTGCGCAGCAGTCGTACCGGGTGACCGCGCCAGCGGATCCAGACCTCCCGTTGGCGGCTGCCCCGGGCGTAGGAGCGGTCGAAGTACTCGAAAAGTTGGTCGGCGATCGGGGCGGCGGCGAGCCCGATCAGGATGGAGACCCCGATGACGGTGACGGTGGCGGTCGCCGGTCCGTCGAGCCAGACGGCGAGCGCGATGCCGAGCACGGCGGCCACCAGCGGGCCGATCATGGCCGCACCGAGCGCGCCCCGGCCGGCCAGCACCCGCCAGGAACGGCTGCCCCGATGGTGCCAGACCTCACTGATCTCGACCAGCGGGTAGGTGTGGTCGTCGACTGTCACGGCTGTGGAGGTGACCAGGACTGACCTGTCGTCGTAGTAGGTGACCATCACGGGAACTCCGGTTCGCGGGACTGGCACCAGAGTACGTGCCGGACGAGCCGGGTCGTAAGGTTGGCACGCGACTTCGACGAGGAAGTGAGGCTCAGCGTGGGCGAGTTCGTGCGGCTGGAGACCAGGGACGGCATCGGCACCATTCGGCTGGAGCGGCCGCCGATGAACGCCCTCAACACCCAGGTGCAGGAGGAGTTGCGCGCCGCCGCCACGGCCGCCACCGTCGCCGCCGAGGTTCGTGCGGTCATCGTGTACGGCGGAGAGAGGGTCTTCGCCGCCGGTGCCGACATCAAGGAGATGGCCGACATGTCCTACGTGGACATGGCGGGCCGGGCCGCCGACCTGTCCAGCGCGCTCGGCGCGATCGCCCGGATACCCAAGCCCGTCGTCGCCGCGATCACCGGCTACGCCCTCGGCGGTGGCTGTGAGCTGGCGCTTGCCTGTGACTGGCGGGTGGTGGCCGACGACGCCAAGCTCGGCCAACCCGAGATCAGGCTCGGCATCATCCCCGGCGCCGGGGGCACCCAGCGGCTGGCCCGGCTGGTCGGGCCGGCCCGCGCCAAGGATCTGATCATGTCTGGTCGGATGGTCGACGCGCAGGAGGCGTTGCGGATCGGCCTGGCCGACCGGGTCTCCCCGGCGGCCGAGGTCTACGACTCGGCGGTGGCGCTGGTGCGGCCGTACCTCGACGGGCCGGTGCAGGCGCTACGGGCGGCGAAACTCGCCGTCGACGGCGGTCTCGACATGGATCTGAACTCGGGGCTGGCCTGGGAAAGCCAGCTTTTCGCGGCGCTGTTCGCCACCGACGACCGGCGTGAGGGAATGGCCGCGTTCGTGGCGAAGCGCAAGCCGGACTTCACCGGGCACTGAGGTTGGTTCACATTGCTCCTACTGGCCAGTAGCGTGTGACTCCGGTCAGCCGACAGAAGGAGCGGGAATGACGGAGCGCATCGAAGGCCACGGCGGGGAACTCGCACTCGCGGCGCTGCGCGCCCACGGGGTGCGGGAGATGTTCACCCTCTCCGGCGGGCACGTGTTCCCGCTCTACGACGCCGCGTACAAGAACGAGTTCCCGATCTACGACGTGCGGCACGAGCAGTCCGCCGTCTTCGCCGCCGAGGCGGTGGCGAAGCTCCAGCGCCGACCCGGCCTGGCCGTGCTCACCGCCGGTCCCGGCGTGACCAACGGCATTTCCGGCCTGACCAGTGCCTACTTCAACGCCTCACCGGTGCTGGTGCTGGGCGGGCGGGCCCCGCAGTTCCGCTGGGGTTCGGGCAGCCTCCAGGAGATGGACCACCTGCCGCTGGTCGGCCCGGTCACCAAGCACGCCGAGACGGTGTTCGGCGCCGACGACATCCCCCGGGCGGTCGCCACCGCGCTGGGCACCGCGCTCACTCCGCACCGGGGCCCTGTCTTTCTCGACTTCCCCCTTGAGGCGATCTTCTCGGTGGGTGACGCGGAGTTGCCGGCCGGTCCGGACATCGCCCCGATCGAGGCCGACCCCGCCGAGGTGGCTGCCGCCGCCGGCCTGATCGCCGGCGCGGCCCGTCCAGTGATTATCGCCGGCTCGGACGTCTACGCCGGCGACGCCGTGGACGCTCTGCGGGCCGCGGCGGAGGCGCTCACCGTGCCCGTCTTCACCAACGGCATGGGTCGGGGCGCACTACCGCCGGAGCACCCGTTGGCCTTCGCCAAGGCCCGCCGGGTGGCCCTCTCCGGCGCCGACGTGGTCGTGGTCGTGGGTACCCCACTGGACTTCCGGCTCTCCTTCGGTGACTTCGGCGACGCGAAGGTGGTCCACATCGTCGATGCGCCCAGCCAGCGGGCCGGCCACCTACAGCCCGCCGCCGCGCCCGCCGGTGACCTGCGTGGCATCCTCACCGCGCTCGCCGAGCACCCCGGCGACCGCCTCGACCACGCTGACTGGGTCGCGCGGCTGCGTACCGCCGAGGACGCCGCGAAGGCGCGCGACGCCGAGGAGATGGCCGCCGAGACCGACCCGATCCGGCCGGCCCGGGTCTACGGCGAGCTGCGCAAGGTCCTCGCCCGCGACGCGGTCACCATCGGCGACGGCGGTGACTTCGTCTCGTACGCCGGGCGCTACCTGGAGCCGGCGCAGCCCGGCACCTGGCTCGACCCCGGCCCGTACGGGTGCCTCGGCACCGGAATGGGTTACGCGATGGGTGCCCGGGTCACCCATCCGGACCGGCAGGTCTGTGTGCTGATGGGTGACGGTGCGGCCGGCTTCTCGTTGATGGACGTGGAGTCCCTGGTCCGGCAGAAGCTGCCGGTGGTCATCGTGGTCGGCAACAACGGCATCTGGGGGTTGGAGAAGCACCCGATGCGGGCCATGTACGGCTACGACGTGGCCGCCGACCTCCAGCCCGAGCTGCGCTACGACCACGTGGTCAGCGCGCTCGGCGGGGCGGGCGAGACGGTCGCGAAGGCGGCCGACCTGGGCGGCGCCCTCCAGCGGGCGTTCGACGCAGGGGTGCCGTACCTGGTGAACGTGCTCACCGATCCGGCCGACGCGTACCCTCGCTCCTCGAACCTGGCCTGATCGCCGGCCCCGCCCCGGCGGTCTCTACATCTCGGGGCGGGGTTCCTCGCGCGGCGGCTCGCCCTCGCGCTTGCGCAGGTCGTCCTCGCGCTTGCGTAGGTCGTCCTCCCAGCGGCGGAAGAGTTCCTGATCCTCCTGGCGGGAGCTTTCCTCGATCGACCGGAGGAACTCGGGGTCGTCGTCGGGCGCGACCGGCCGGGCGCGTTCCGCCGGGCGGCCTCCCGTCGCCCAGGGGGTCGAGGCGCCACCGGGCCTGCGTTCGCGGCCGGCGACGAACCAGGCGATCGAACCGACCAGCGGAAAGAACAGAATGATCAGCACCCAGGCGATCCGGGGCAGGTGGCGGATGCCGTCCTCCTCGGCGGAGAGGCAGCTGATCAGGGCGCAGACGGCGAGGACGACCTGCACCAGGAAGATGAGGATGTAGAGCCGGGCCATGCCACCATCATGACCTACCCGGCTCGATGGTCACAGTCCGCGCAGCACCAGCACGGTGCCGAGCAACGCGATACCGGCGGTGGTCAGGCCCACCATGGCCAGGATCCGGCCGTCGGTGCGGGACGTGCCGGTGGCCGGCCGCCAACAGAGCGCGATGGCGGTAGCCCAGCCGAGGACGGCCAGCACCGCCGAGGCCGCCTCGGCCGGGCCGCGGTGCAGGGCGAGCCGCACGGTCAGCGTCGTCACCACCGTCATCGCCAGGGCTGTGCGCCGCCAGGCCAGCCGGGTGCGTTCGGGCTGCAACCCGGGGTCGCGGGAGGTGGTCATCAGGTCAGCGCGCCGACCAGAAGGGCCAGCACCAGCGACAGCGCGCCGAGGCCGATGGTCAGGGCGAGCACGGCCGGGAAGCGGGACGCGGGCAACTCCTCGCCGAGCCGGATGGCGCGTTCGGTGCGCGCCCAGTGGTCGACGGCCCGGATCGCCACCGCGCCACCGAGCAGGAGCAGCGCCACGGCGATCGCCTCACGCAGGTGGACCAGCGGCAGGGTGGGCAGGAACTGGGCGGCGGCGAGTCCACCGGCGATCAGTGCCAGGCCGGTACGCAGCCAGGCCAGGAACGTGCGCTCGTTGGCCAGCGAGAAGCGGTAGTCGGGGGTGGTGCCCACCGAACGCAACTCGTGCGGATCGAACCAGTTCCTGAGCGTCTGCCACACGCTGGTGATTATCCGGTTTCCAGCGGGAATAGTTTGGGAGCATGACGGAGCTTGACGCGATCACCTTGCGTGCGGCGTACGACGCCCAACTGCGGCCGGACCTGCCCCGCCCGTTGCCCGACGGGGTGGCGGTGGAGTCCGACGGTCCGTTGTTCCGGGTGCTGGGCCTGGACCAGCGGGGCATGGTGACCTACCGCGACCTGGACGGGGTGTCCGGTGTCGACCTCGACGAGCTGATCGCCCGGCAGGTGGCGGTGTTCCGCGAGCGGGGCGAGCCGGTGGAGTGGAAACTGCACGGCCACGACGAACCGGCGGATCTGCCGCAGCGGCTGGGCGCGGCCGGGTTTGTGCCAGAGGACCAGGAGACCGTCGTGGTCGGCCCGGTCGCGCCGGTGGCCTCCGGGTTGCCGGTGGTGCCCGAGGGCGTACGCCTGCGGGAGGTGACGACCCGCCCGGACCTGGACCTGATCGCGGAGCTGAAGACGCAGGTGTGGGGGCGTGACCTGTCCGAGCTGGCCGACGGGCTGGAACGGGAGATCGCCGCCGGCCCGCAGTCGATCACCGTTGTGGTGGCCGAGGCGGACGCGACGATGGTCAGCGCCGGCTGGGTGCGGTATCCGGTCGACAGCACCTTCGCCACGCTCTGGGGTGGCTCGACCCTGCCTCGGTGGCGGCGTCGGGGCATCTACCGGGCGCTGGTCGCCTACCGGGCCCGGCTGGCCGGGCAGCGTGGCCGGACGTTTCTGCAGGTCGACGCGTCGGACGAGAGTAGGCCGGTGCTGGGGCGGCTCGGTCTCGTCCCGGTCACCACGACCACTCCCTACGTCTACACTCCGTGATCATGGCCGAGCAGCTGACGGACGAAGAGAAGTTGATCCTGAAGACGGGTGCTTTCGGCGCGGTGTTCATGGTGTCGAACGCCGATCCGGGGGTGCTCGCCGTGTTCCGGGAGAGCTTCGCCGCCTCCGGGGCGATGGCCGGCGCCAGCGGCGTGGTGAAGGAGGCGCTGACCGGCGGGCCGTTGCCGAAGCTGCCGCGGGATTCGGCGTTGGAGGTGGAGGCGGTGGTGCTGCCGGCGCTGCGTCGGGCCCAGCAGATCCTGGCCGAGAAGGCCCCGCAGGACGTCGGTGTCTACCGTGCGGTGGTGCTGGCGGCGGCCGATCGTACGGCGCGTGCCCACAACGGGGTCAGCCCGGCCGAGGCCGAGGTGGTCGAGCGGATCAGGGGCGTGTTGGGCGAGGAACCTACTGGCAGGTAACATTGCGCCGTGGGCAACCGCACAAGCGCTCACGGTTGACCGCACGGCAACGCACGCGCGAGGCTGCGCCCCAATACCGGGCGAAGAGATCACACCACCACAGCAGGAGGGTCGTCGAAGCGCGATGAACATCGTCGTACTCGTCAAGCAGGTGCCCGATTCGGGCGCGGACCGCAACCTGCGAACTGACGACAACACTGTCGACCGCGGTTCGGCGAACAACGTCATCAACGAGATGGACGAGTACGCCATCGAGGAGGCGTTGAAAATCAAGGAGGCGCACGGCGGCGAGGTGACCATCCTGACCATGGGTCCGGACCGGGCGGCCGAGTCGATCCGTAAGGCGCTGTCGATGGGCCCGGACAAGGCGGTGCACGTGGTGGACGACGCCCTGCACGGCTCGTGCGCGGTGGCCACCTCGAAGGTGTTGGCCGCGGCGCTCGGCCAGCTGAACGCGGACCTGGTGCTCTGTGGCGCCGAGTCGACCGACGGCCGGGTGCAGGTGCTGCCGCACATGCTCGCCGAGCGGCTGGGCGTCGCGGCGCTGACCGGCGCCCGCAAGCTCACCGTCGACGGGGCCACACTGACCGCGGAACGGCAGACCGAGGAGGGCTACGAGGTGGTCACCGCCTCGACCCCGGCCATCGTCTCCGTCTGGGACACCATCAACGAGCCACGGTACCCGTCGTTCAAGGGCATCATGGCCGCCAAGAAGAAGCCGGTGCAGACCCTCGCCCTGAGCGACCTGGGTGTGGCCGAGGGCGAGGTTGGTCTCGCCGGCGCGACGAGCGTCGTGGTGGAGCACAGCAAGCGACCGCCTCGCTCGGCCGGGGTGAAGGTCACCGACGAGGGTTCCGGCGGCGCGCAGCTGGTCGAGTACCTCGCCACCGAGAAGTTCGTGTGAGGGGTGTGGGACATGTCTGAGGTTCTCGTCGTCGTCGAAGCCACTCGGGAGTTCGGCGTCAAGAAGGTCACCCTGGAGATGCTCACCCTGGCCCGGCAGTTGGGCAGCCCGTCGGCGGTGGTGCTCGGCGGGCCCGGTGCCGCCGAGGCGCTCGCCGGCAAGCTGGGTGAGTACGGCGCGGAGAAGATCTACGCGGCCGAAGGTGAGGAGATCGACGGCTACTTGGTGGCGCCGAAAGCCAGCGTGGTCGCCGACCTGGTCAAGCGGGTGCAGCCGGCCGCCGTGCTGTTCGCCTCGTCCCAGGAGGGCAAGGAGATCGCCGCCCGGCTGGCCGTGAAGCTGGACAACGGCATCCTGACCGACGTGGTCGCCCTGACCGCCGACGGCACCGCCACCCAGGTGGCGTTCGCCGGCTCGGCCATCGTCACCTCGAAGGTCACCCGGGGTCTGCCGCTGGTCACCGTCCGGCCGAACTCGGTCGCGCCGGCCCCGGAAGCGGCCACCCCGGCCGTCGAGCAGCTCACCGTTGCCGTCACCGACGTCGACAAGCTGGCCACGGTGGTGGAGCGGGTGGCCGAGCAGAAGGGCTCCCGTCCCGAACTCACCGAGGCCGGTGTGGTCGTCTCCGGCGGCCGTGGCGTCGGCAACGCGGACAACTTCAAGCTGGTCGAGGAGTTGGCGGACCTGCTCGGCGGTGCCGTCGGCGCCTCCCGGGCCGCGGTCGACTCGGGCTTCTACCCGCACCAGTTCCAGGTCGGGCAGACCGGCAAGACCGTCTCCCCGCAGCTGTACGTGGCGCTGGGCATCTCCGGCGCGATCCAGCACCGGGCCGGCATGCAGACCTCTAAGACCATCGTCGCGGTCAACAAGGACGGCGAAGCGCCGATCTTCGAGCTGGCCGACTTCGGTGTGGTCGGCGACCTGTTCAAGATCGTCCCCCAGGCCGCCGAGGAGATCCGTAAGCGCAAGTGAGGTGTACCACCGCAGCCGCCGCCCCGTTCGAGGCGGCGGCTGCCGCCTGCCGGGGAGCTGATCGGCGGACCGGGGAGCTGAAGACCGGCCCGCCGATCAGCCCGTCAGGGAGCCCCTCAACAGGCCGTCGCCGGAGTGGTCGGTGTTGTTGTCGAACTCCTCGGCCGAGACGTCGACGACGGAGCAGTGGCCGAGGTCGACGTTCGGCGGCAACGGCAACAGCACGTCAGAGCCGCTGCCGGGCACGCCGACCGAGAACATCTCCATGTTCTGCGGGTTGATGAGCCATACCTCGTAGTACCCCGGTACGGCCGGGAGATTCACCACGTGCAGATGCAGCTCGCCGCTGCCGGACACCCGGGCGACGCCACGGGCCTGCGGTGGGGTCGAGCCGTGGGCGGCGAGCGTGGCGCTGGCCACCACCGCCTGATCCGGTGGCGTGCCCTCGCGCAGCACGGCGGCGGTGCCGGCCACTGCGACAGCGGCGGCGGCGACCGCCGTGGCCGCTTTCCCCGCGGGGCGAGCGGCACCGGCGGGCAGGCCGACACCGGCCTGATCGCCTGTGGTGGACCCTCCGACATCGACGCCCGCCGGTGCCGCCACAACATCGTGGTGACCGCGGTACCGGTCTGACCGGCCATCCCGGGTAATCCGGTCTGCGGTCGAGGCGGGCGCGGTCGCTAGGCTGAGCCGTGATGGCTTACCTGGATCATGCCGCGACCACTCCGATGCTCGACGAGGCACTGGAGGCGTACGTCGCGACCGCCCGCGAGGTCGGCAACGCGTCCTCCCTGCACGCGTTCGGCCGGCGCGCCCGGCGGCGGGTGGAGGAGTCGCGGGAACGGGTGGCTGCCGCCCTGGGTGCCCGACCGTCCGAGGTGATCTTCACGGGTGGCGGGACGGAGAGCGACAACCTCGCGGTGAAGGGCATCTTCTGGGCCCGTCGGGATACCGACGCCGGGCGGAGCCGGGTGATCTGCAGCGCGATCGAGCACCACGCCGTCCTGGACGCGGTGGACTGGCTGTGCCAACACGAGGGCGCCGAGGTGGGCTGGCTGCCGGCCGACGGCATCGGCCGGCTGCACCCCGACGCGCTCCGCGCCGAGTTGGCCGAGCACGGCGACCGGGCGGCACTGGTCACCGCCATGTGGGCCAACAACGAGGTCGGCACCGTCCAGCGGGTCACCGAGCTGGCCGCCGTCGCCGCCGAGTACGGCGTGCCGTTCCACACCGACGCCATCCAGGCGGTCGGCCAGGTGCCGGTCGACTTCGCCGGCAGCGGCGTCGCCGCGCTCACCGCGACCGGCCACAAGCTCGGCGGTCCGGTCGGGGTCGGCGCGCTGGTGCTGGCCCGGGACGTCGAGGCGGTGCCGCTGCTGCACGGCGGCGGCCAGGAGCGCGACGTGCGGTCCGGCACTCTCGACGCCGCCGGCATCGTCGCCTTCGCGGTCGCCGTCGAGGCCGCCGTCAAGGACCAGCAGGAGTATGCGGCCCGGGTCGCCGCGCTCCGCGACGACCTCGTGCAGCGGGTCCGGCAGGCGGTGCCCGAGGTCGTCTTCAACGGTGATCCGACCGACCGGCTGCCCGGCAATGCGCACTTCTCGTTCCCCGGCTGCGAGGGCGACGCCCTGCTGCTGCTGCTGGACGCCAAGGGCATCGCCTGCTCGACCGGTTCGGCCTGCTCGGCCGGGGTGGCCCAGCCTTCGCACGTGCTGCTGGCGATGGGCGCGGACGACGACCGGGCGCGCTCCTCGCTGCGTTTCTCCCTGGGCCACACCAGCACCGCGGCGGACATCGACGCGCTTATCGCCGCGCTGCCGACGGTCGTCGACCGGGCCCGGCGGGCGGCTGCCCTGCGTACTCCTCGCTGACGCCGGCGGAGCCGGCCGGAGATGGCCGGGCGGGCGCGGAGAGTTGGTCCGGTACGGAGATAGGCTCGACTGGCGAAGGGAGAGTGGTCTGGTGAGGGTGTTGGCGGCGATGTCCGGCGGCGTGGATTCCGCCGTGGCGGCGGCGAGGGCGGTGCAGGCGGGACATGACGTGACCGGCGTTCACCTGGCGCTGGCCCGCAACCCGCAGACCTACCGCACCGGGGCACGGGGCTGCTGCACCCAGGAGGATTCCCGGGATGCCCGCCGCGCGGCCGACGTGCTCGGCATCGCGTTCTACGTCTGGGACATGGCCGACCGCTTCCACGCCGAGGTGGTCGACGACTTCGTCGCCGAGTACGCCGCGGGGCGTACCCCCAATCCCTGCCTGCGCTGCAACGAGAAGATCAAGTTCGCCGCGGTGCTCGACCGGGCGGTGGCCCTGGGGTTCGATGCCGTGGTCACCGGCCACCACGCCCGCCTCGGCCCCGACGGGCTGCTGCGCCGCAGCGTCGACGAGGCCAAGGACCAGTCGTACGTGCTGGCGGTGCTGACCCGCGAGCAGCTGGACCGCTCCATGTTTCCGCTCGGTGACTCGACGAAGGTCCAGGTCCGGCAGGAGGCTGCCGAGCGGGGCCTGGCCGTCGCCGACAAGCCGGACTCGCACGACATCTGCTTCATCGCCGACGGAGACACCAGGGGCTTCCTGGCGCGGCGGCTCGGCGAGACGCCCGGCGACGTGGTCGACGCGAGCACCGGCGCCGTGGTGGGTCAGCACGCCGGGGCGTACGCGTACACCGTCGGTCAGCGGCGCGGCCTGCACCTGGACCGGCCTGCCCCGGACGGTCGGCCCCGATACGTGCTCTCCATAACGCCCACGACCAACACGGTGACCGTCGGCCCCGCCGAGGCGCTGGAGGTCTCCACGGTCCGGGCCGACCGCCCGGTCTGGACCGGTGGCCCACGCCCTGACGGCCCGATCGAGTGCGAGGTGCAGTTGCGCGCGCACGGCGTCGTGGTGCCCGCCGCCGTCACCGTCGACGCCGCCGGCCTCCACGCCGACCTGCGCCGCCCGGTCCGCGGCGTCGCCGCCGGCCAGGCGATCGTGCCCTACCGCCCCGACCCGGCCGGCGACATCGTCCTCGGCTCCGCCACCATCACCGACTGACCCCCCGTCGGGAGCGGGTAGCCTTCGGGCGTGACTGATCAGGTTTGGCCGTGGGCGGCGGGTGTGGCTACCGGCATGGGGTCGTTGCCGGGCACCGACATCGCCGAGGCTCAGCGGGTGGTGCTCGGCGAGCTACCCGCCCTGCCTCATCTGCCGGAGCTGCCGGCTCGTGGACCGGGTGCCGATCTGATCGGGCGTACCGGCGGCCTGCTGGTGGAGCTGCCCGTTGAGGTGTACACCGGGCGCTGGCGGGTCGCGAACCGTCCCGGCCGGGACCTGCGCCGGGCGCGTGACCTGATGGAGCGGGACCTCGACCAGCTCGCCGAGCAGGCCGAGCAGTACGCCGGCCCGTTCAAGATCCAGGCAGCCGGCCCGCTGACCCTGGCCGCCTCGATCGAGCTGCCGATCGGCGGCCGGCTGCTGCGCGACCCCGGTGCGGTCCGTGACCTGGCCGGCTCACTCGCCGAAGGGCTGCGCGGGCACGTCGAGGCGGTGACCCGCCGGCTGCCGCGCGCCTCGGTACTGCTCCAGCTGGACGAGCCGTCCCTGCCCGAGGTGCTGGCCGGACGGATACCCACCGAGAGCGGCCTCGGCACGCACCGGCCGGTCGGGGCGGGCGAGGCCCGCTCGCTGCTGAGCACGGTCGTCGAGGCGACCGGTGTGCCGACCGTGGTGCACTGCTGCGCACCGGAGGTACCCCTGGAACTGCTCCGCTGCACCGGCGCGGTCGGTGTCGCGCTGGACCTGAGCCTGATCACCGAGCTCGACCCGCTGGGCGAGGCGCTCGACGCCGGGTTCGGACTGCTGGCCGGCACCGCGCCGACCACGGCGTCGGCCGGTCGGGCGCCGACCTCCGCCGAGGTCGCCGACCAGGTACGCACCCTCTGGGATCGCCTCGGCTTTCCGCGCCGCCGCCTCGCCGAGCAGGTCGTGATCACCCCTGCCTGCGGCCTGGCCGGGGCCACGTCGGAGTACGCCAGGGCGGTTCTCGCCGCGTGCCGCGACGCCGGCCGCCGGCTGTCCGAGGAGTGAGGTTCTCCGTCGTACCGGAGGCGGGTGGCGCCCGGTGGGGCGCGGGCATGAATCCGGCTCGCCGTTCCAGCGGGCACCAGACCCTGCGGCCGCCGTCCTGGCCCGGCCCGGAGCGTCCCAGCAGATGCATCGACGTGACGGTCGTCGACATCGAGTCGGCGGAGCAGGCGGCGCTGGCCCTGGGTGCCCGTCGCGCCGGTGTGCGGGTGCCTGTCATGATCCTTCTTATGGACAACCCTGTCTCCGACTCGATCGCCGCTCTCGCCGGCGCGTTCGTCGGCGCGGCCCGGGGCCTGGTCGGCTGGCTGGCGGAGTGGGCCCACAGGATCGAGTACGCCGAGCAACTCGCGGCCCTCGCCGCCCTGCGCGACTGACCGGGCGCGAGCGGTCCGGCCTGAAGAGTCGACCTCAGGGCGGCTGACTCACAGTTGTCCCACCTGGGGGCTACGGTGCGGGAGTACCACGATCACGGGAGGTCCACGGCGGTGTCCGAAGGCGGCGGTGTGTCCGAGGAGTCGAGTGCCCAGCAGGTCAGCGCGGCGCAGGAGGCGGCGGCGGGCGCCGAGCCCACCCCGCAGGTGCGGGAACGGCACGCCCTGCTGAGCCAGGAGCTGACCGAACATCAGTACCGCTACTACGTGCTCGACGCGCCGATCGTCGCCGACGCCGACTTCGACCGACAGCTGCGCGAGCTGGAGGCGCTGGAGGCGGAGTTCCCGGCGTTGCGCACCCCCGACTCGCCGACGCAGCGGGTGGGCGGCACCTTCTCCACAGACTTCGCCGCGGTCGACCACGCGGAACGGATGATGTCGCTGGACAACGCGTTCGCCGACGGGGAACTGGCCGCCTGGGCGGAGCGGGTCGAGCGGGACGCCGGCGGGTCGGTGCCCTATCTGTGTGAGCTGAAGGTCGACGGGCTGGCGATCAACCTGACCTACTCCGCTGGCCGGCTGGTCCGGGCGGCGACCCGTGGTGACGGCCGCACCGGTGAGGACGTCACCGCCAACGTGCGCAGCATCCGGGATGTGCCCAACCGGCTCACCGACTCACCGGAGTACGGTCCGGTCCCCGAGTTCATCGAGGTACGCGGCGAGATCTACTTCCCGGTCGCCGCCTTCGCGGACCTCAACGCCGGCCTGGTCGAGCAGGGCAAGGCACCCTTCGCCAACCCGCGCAACGCGGCCGCCGGCAGCCTGCGGCAGAAGGATCCCCGGATCACCGCGTCCCGACCGCTGCGCCTGGTGGTGCACGGCATCGGCGCCCGGCGCGGCTTCCAGCCGGGCACCCAGTCCGAGTCGTACACGGCGCTGCGGGCGTGGGGCCTGCCCACCAGCGACCGCTGGCGGGTGGTCCCCGACCTACCCGGGGTGCGGGACTACATCGGGCACTACGCCGCGCACCGGCACGACGTCGAGCACGAGATCGACGGCGTCGTGGTGAAGGTCGACCCGGTGCCGATCCAGGGACGGCTGGGCTCGACCAGTCGGGCGCCGCGCTGGGCGATCGCCTTCAAGTACCCGCCGGAAGAGGTCAACACCAAGCTGCTCGACATCGAGGTCGAGGTCGGCCGAACCGGGCGGGTCACGCCACGGGCCCTGCTCGAACCGGTCAAGGTGGCCGGCTCCACCGTTGCCTACGCGACCCTGCACAACGCCCGTGAGGTCGAGCGCAAGGGCGTGCTGATCGGCGACACGGTGGTGATCCGCAAGGCCGGGGACGTGATTCCCGAGGTGCTCGGCCCGGTGGTCGACCTGCGTCCCGGCGACGCCCGGGCCTTCGTCATGCCCACCAACTGCCCGTCGTGTGGCACGCCGCTGGCGCCGGCGAAGGAGGGCGACGTCGACATCCGCTGCCCGAACTCGCGCAGCTGCCCGGCGCAACTGCGCGAGCGGGTCTCCCACCTGGCGGGGCGCAAGGTCTTCGACATCGAGGCGCTGGGCGAGAAGGGCGCGGCGGCGCTGCTGGACGCGCGGACCATCGGCGACGAGGGCGACCTGTTCTCGCTCGACGCGGAGCAGCTGGCCAGCTCCCCGTTCTTCGTCAACAAGGACGGCAGCCTCGGCAGCAACGCCGTCAAGCTGCTCGACAACCTCGCCGTGGCCCGGGAGCGGGAGTTGTGGCGGGTGCTGGTCGCACTGTCCATCCGGCATGTCGGGCCGACCGCCGCGCAGGCGCTGGCCCGGCACTTCCGTTCGGTCGAGGCGATCGAGGCGGCCACCGAGGAGGAGCTTTCCTCCGTCGAGGGCGTCGGGCCGACGATCGCCGCCAGCATCCGCGAGTGGTTCGGCGTGGACTGGCACCGCGAGCTGGTGCAGAAGTGGGCCGCGGCGGGCGTACGGATGGCCGAGGCGGCGGTGCAGGAGGGACCGCGTCCCCTTGAGGGGGTGACGGTGGTGGTGACCGGCACCCTGGCCGGCTTCTCCCGGGACCAGGCCGCGGAGGCGATCCAGACCCGGGGCGGGAAGGTGAGCGGTTCGGTGTCGAAGAAGACCGGCTTCGTGGTGGTGGGCGACAACCCTGGGTCCAAGGCGGACAAGGCGGCCGGCCTCAAGGTGCCGGTGCTCGATGAGGGCGGCTTCCGGGTGCTGCTCGACGCCGGTCCGGACGCGGCGCGTGAGGTGGCCCGCGTCGAGGAGTGACACCTCCTGTCGATCTTGTATGGAACCGCCCGGATACCAACTTAATTACGACTACGACCGATTCGTGACTGTCGCGGCCGGGAATCGGGTGGTGGGGGCGTTTCATTGGGGCACGGTGCGTGAATCCACGCATCGGTCTCGTTCCCGGGAGGTGTGGTGGCGTCGCCCGATCCGCGTAACCTCGTCCCGCCTGGACGGACGGCGCAGTTCTCAGCCTTCGTGGTCGCCGTGCTGGCCGTGGCCGTGCTGCTCTCGGCCGACTCGCTGGTGGCGCTCGCCGGGTTGGTGCCCGAGCTGCCGCCGGCCTTCTGGACGATGGCCATGCTCGCCGTGGCCTGCGACGCACGTCCCTTTCTGCCGCCCGGCCGGCGGCCGTCCTCGTCGGCGGTGTTCCCGTCCACCTGCTTCACCTTCGCGATCCTGCTCGGTTGGGGGCTCGGGCCCGCTGTCGTGGTGCAGGCGGTCACCGTGCTGGTGTCCGGGGTGCGGCTGCGGCACGCGCCCTGGCGGACGGCCTTCAACGCCGGCCAGTACGCCTGCTCGCTGGCCGCGGCCTACGGAATCACCCGGTTGGGGCCGGGCGGCGTCTTCCACGGCGGAGCGCTGGGGTGGACCGACATCGCGGTGATCGTCGGCGCCGGAGTCGCCTGGTTCGTGGTCAACTACGGGCTGGTCACCGCCGCCGTGCGGCTGCGGTTCGGCGAGCGGTGGTGGCCCGACGCGTGGCGTGGCCTGCCCTTCGAGCTGCTCTCCACCGGGTCGCTGCTGCTGCTCGCGCCGGTGCTGGTGACCGCCGCGCGGGCCAGTGCCGCGTTGGTCCCGCTGGTGCTGGTGCCGCTGTTCGCGGTCTACCGGATGGCCCGGCTCACCGTGGAGCAGCACCAGTTGGCCGCACTCGACCCACTCACCGGACTGCCCAACCGTAAGGCGTTGCTGGCCGAGGTCAACGAACAGGTGTACCGGCACGCCGAGCGGGCGGCGCGCGGCGAGCCGGATGCCCGCCTGGCCCTGTTGCTGATCGACCTGGACCGGTTCAAGAACGTCAACGACGCGCTCGGGCACGCCGTCGGTGACCGGCTGCTGGTGGAGGTGAGCGCCAGGCTGACCGACGTGGTCGAGCCGCCGCAGATGGTCGCCCGGCTCGGCGGCGACGAGTTCGCGATCGTGATGACCGGGCTCACCGACGTCGCCGAGGCACGATTGCTGGCCGACCAGGTGGTTCGGGCCCTCGCCGATCCGGTGCCGCTGGACGGTCTGCCGCTGGACGTCGGCGGGTCCATCGGCATCGCCCTGTATCCGGAGCACGGCGAGGACTTCGCCACCCTGATGCGCCACGCCGACGTGGCCATGTACGACGCGAAGCACCGCAACGACACGGTCGCCGTGTACACCGCCGAATCCGACCACAACTCCGCCGAGCGGCTCGGTCTGCTGGCCGACCTGCGTCGGGTGCTGGAGGTGGGGTCGCCGATCCGGGCGGGCGACGGCGACCCACCGGCCGGCGAGCCTCCGGTTCGCGGCGGGGACGGTGCGATGCTGCCCGCCTCGCCGCCGGTGGACGAGCGCGGCGGCGACCGCTGGTGGAGCCGCCGGCGACGCCGACCCTCGCTGGCCATCCACGACGACGAGTTGATCGCCCGGATCGTCACCGGCGCGGATCCGATCCTGCGCCGGGCCGGCCGTTCCGACCGGCCGTTCCGACCGAATCCGGTGCCGCCGGCCGAGTCGGCACCGCCGGTCGCCGAGCCGGGCGGTGCCGCCGGCGAGATCACGATGTACTACCAGCCGCAGATCGCCATCGCCACCGGCGAGGTGGTCGGGGTGGAGGCGCTCCTGCGCTGGCGGCATCCGCGTCGGGGGATGGTCGACCCGGAGGAGCTGATCCGGGTCGCCGAACAGAGCGCGGTGATGCGCCTGCTCACCCGTCGGGTGGTGGACGACGTGGTGGAGCAGATCGCCAAGTGGTCGGCGACCGGCCTCACCCTGCGGGCGGCGGTCAACGTCAGCGTGCGGGACCTGCACACCGGCGAGATCGCCGACCAGATCGGCGACCGGCTCACCCGCTTCGGCGTCGCGCCGGACCGGCTGCAACTGGAGATCACCGAGGGTGCGTTGATGGCCGACCCGCGACGGGTGCTGACCACCATCACCCGGCTGCACCGGATCGGCGTGGGCATCGCGCTGGACGACTTCGGCACGGGCTACTCCTCGTTGCAGCACCTGCGCCGACTGCCGCTGTCGGAGGTGAAAGTCGATCGGTCCTTCGTCCTCGGCATGGCCGAGGACACCGACGACGCGGCCATCGTCCGGTCGACGATCGAGCTGGGCAGGGCGCTGGGGCTGCGGGTCGTCGCCGAGGGGGTGGAGGACGAGCGGACCTGGCGGATGCTGCACGCCGCGGGCTGCGACGCCGCCCAGGGCTGGTTCTACGCCCGGCCGATGCCTGCCGAGGACCTGGTCGCCTGGCTGGCCCGCTACCGCCCGCTGCGTCCGATCGGCGGACCCGACGAGGCGGGTGTGCCGCGCCGCCACGCGCGGTGACCCGCCGTGAGCCGGACGTCCGGGGAGCCGGGAGCGGCCGGCCGGGCGCGAAACAATAGACTCGCTGCCGTCACCGCGCGTCGCGTACCCGTCGGCCGTGCGGCGGGCGCAACGCAGACGTAGACAGCCACGAAGGGGGCACACCGATGGCCGCCATCTCCCGCGAGGAGGTCGCGCACCTGGCGCGACTGTCGCGGCTCGCCGTGACGGAGGAGGAGCTGGACACCTTCGCCGGCCAGCTGGACGTGATCCTCCAGGCGGTCGCCCAGGTGGGCGGGGTCGCCGCCGCGGACATCCCGCCGACGTCGCACTCGGTGCCGCTGACCAACGTGCTCCGGGCGGACGTGGTGACGCCGTGCCTGTCACCCGAGGAAGTGCTGTCGGGCGCGCCCGACGCGGAGCAGCAGCGGTTCCGCGTACCGCGGATCCTGGACGAGGATGTGGCCTCATGACCGACGTGACCGCAATGACCGCGACGCAGATCGCAGGTCTCGTCGCCGCCGGCGAGACCTCCGCCGTGGAGGTCACCCAGGCCCACCTGGATCGGATCGCCGCCGTCGACGGGCAGATCGGAGCCTTCCTGCACGTCGACACCGAGGGTGCGCTGGCCGCCGCTCGGGCCGTCGATGTCCGCCGCGCCGCCGGCGAGGAACTCGGCCCGCTGGCCGGTGTCCCGGTCGCGGTCAAGGACGTGCTCACCACCAAGGGGGTGCCGACCACCGTCGGGTCGAAGATCCTCGAGGGCTGGCGCCCGCCGTACGACTCGACGATCGTGCAGCGGCTGCGCGCCGCCGGCACGGTCATGCTCGGCAAGACCAACATGGACGAGTTCGCGATGGGCTCCTCCACGGAGTACTCGGCGTACGGGGCGTCCCGCAACCCGTGGGACACCGACCGCATTCCGGGCGGCTCCGGTGGGGGGAGTGCCGCGGCGCTCGCCGCGTACGAGGCGCCGCTGGCGATCGGCTCGGACACCGGCGGCTCGATCCGCCAGCCCGGCGCGGTCACCGGCACCGTCGGCGCGAAGCCGACCTACGGCGGCACCTCCCGGTACGGCCTGGTGGCCTTCTCCTCCTCGCTGGACACGCCGGGCCCGTGCGCCCGTACGGTGCTCGACGCCGCGCTGCTGCACGCCGCGATCGGCGGGCACGACCCGCGCGACTCCACCTCCGTCCCGGCGCCGGTGCCGGACGTGGTGGCCGCGGCGAAGCTCGGCGCCACGGGCGACCTGAGCGGGGTGCGGCTGGGCATCGTCACCGAGTTCGGTGGCGAAGGTGCCGAGCCGGGGGTGATGACCGCCTTCAACGAGGCCGTCGACGCCTTGACCAAGCTGGGCGCGGAAATCGTCGAGATCTCCTGCCCGCACTTCCAGTACGCGCTGCCGGCGTACTACCTGATCGCGCCCAGCGAGTGCTCCTCGAACCTGGCCCGCTTCGACGGTGTCCGGTTCGGGCTGCGGGTCGGCGACGACGGCAACCGGTCGCTGGAGGAGGTCATGTCGTTGACCCGGGAGGCCGGTTTCGGCCCCGAGGTCAAGCGGCGCATCATGCTCGGCACGTACGCGCTCTCCTCGGGCTACTACGACGCCTACTACGGGCAGGCACAGAAGGTGCGTACGCTGATCACCCGCGACTTCACCGCGGCGTTCGAGCGGGTCGACGCGCTGATCTCGCCGACCACCCCGTTCGTGGCGTTCCCGCTGGGCGCGCGTACCTCCGACCCGTACCAGATGTACCTGGCCGACCTGTTCACCATCCCGAGCAACCTCTACGGCGGTCCGGGCATCTCGGTGCCGTGCGGACTCTCCGACGGGCTGCCGGTCGGGTTGCAGGTGATGGCCCCGACGATGGCCGACGACCGGATGTACCGGGTCGCCGCAGCGCTGGAGAGCGCTGTCGGCACCCTCACCCCGCCAGCGCTGTGACGGTGTCGCGGGGCGGTCCCGCCCCCGCCCCGCGACCGGTCTCGGACCGCCCGGACCACGCCGAGACGCGATGCTGCCCTTCGGCGACACACGGTCAGCGATCGGACGTCACGCCTGGTGGGTGGCGCTGGTTGGATATAGTCCGAGTCACAGGCGGATGCGAGCGAGGCTTCTCCCGAACGGACCCTGGAAGTGCGATGAGGACCCTGCGACCGGTCATGATCCTCTCGGTGTTCCTGGTGACGCTGCTCGCCGCTGCCACACCGGCGACTGCCACACCGGCGACTGCCACACCGGCCGCCGCTGAGCCCGCTGCCGCCGTCACCTTCACCTCCGGTCCGCCGCCGTCCGGGGTCGCCGCCCACCAGCCGTACCCGGGCCACACCTTCACCGCCACCGGCGCCGAGACGATCAAATTCTCGCTGGTGCCCGGCGACACCCTGCCGCCGGGCCTGGTGTTGTCGGCGGCGACCGGCACCCTCACCGGCACACCCACAGTGGCCAGCCGCTTCACCTTCACCGTCCGGGCGACCGACTCGCCGGGCGGGAACGTCGCCGACCAGCAGGTGACCGTGCTGGTGGTCCAGCCGCTCATCACCGTCACCTCGGGCGCGCCCACCTCACCCTGGTACGTGGGCCAGACCTACCCGGCACATCGGTTCACCGCCGAGGGTGGCAACGCCCCGTACCGCCTCACGTTGCGGTCCGGTGCGCTCCCGGCGGGCATGGCGCTGTCGTCGGCGGGGGCGCTGGTCGGCACGCCGACCGTCGGGGGCAGTCACCAGTTCGGCATCCGGATGACCGACGCGAACGGCTTCCACGGCGACCAGGAGGTCAGCATCGTCGTCGCCGCCCCGGCCGTCGTCATCACCTCGGCACCGCCGCCGACCGGCACGGCCGGGCTGGCCTACTCGTTCCGGTTGACCGCCGAGGGAGATTCCGACATCCGGTTCAGCGTGGCGGCCGGAGACCTGCCGGACGGGCTCACCCTCGCCGTGGACGGCTGGCTGAGCGGAACGCCCCGCGCCGCCGGTAGCTTCGCCTTCACGGTCCGGGCGGCCGGCACGGCGACCAGCGGCACCGGCGAGGTCACGCTGACCGTGGCCGCCGCACCGTCGGTTGCCTCCCCGACCAGCCCCGCACCGACCGACCCGCCCACCAGGTCGACGCCCACGCCGGCGACCTCGACGCAACCCACCACCTCGGCCCCGGCCCCGGCCGCGCCGAAGCCCACCCGGACAACCGGGTCCTGGTTGCCGATGACCGGATCGAACTCGGTCCTCGTGCTGGCGCTGCTGGCGGTGGTGGCGTTCAGCATCGCCGGGATCCTGTTCGTCATGGCCCACGAGCGCCGTCGGCGGTTCACCACGCCCCGGTGACGCCGAGCAGAACCGGGCCAGGCCGAGCGGCTAGGCTGGGCAGCGTTGTGTCCGGATGCCGCCCCGGGCCGGCTACCGCCCGAAAGCTGGAGTTCTCATGACCACGACGCTGCCCGCGTACGACGAGGTCGTTGCGCGCTACGAGCCGGTGATCGGCCTGGAGACCCACGTCGAGCTGGGCACGAACACGAAGATGTTCTGCGGGTGCCCGACCGACTTCGGCGGCGAGCCGAACACCCGGGTCTGCCCGGTCTGCCTGGGCCTGCCCGGCTCGCTGCCGGTGGCCAACGCCGCGGCCATCGAGGCGACCATCCAGATCGGCCTCGCGCTGAACTGCTCCATCGCGCAGTGGTGCCGGTTCGCCCGGAAGAACTACTTCTATCCGGACATGCCGAAGAACTTCCAGATCAGCCAGTACGACGAGCCGCTCTGCGTCGACGGCTACCTGGACGTCGAGGTGAACGGCGAGATGGTGCGGATCGGCATCGAGCGGGTGCACCTGGAGGAGGACACCGGCAAGACGCTGCACGTGGGCGGTGCCACCGGCCGTATCCACGGTGCCACCGAGTCGCTGGTCGACTACAACCGCGCCGGCATCCCGCTGGTCGAGATCGTCACCAAGCCGATCCCGGGCACCGCCGCGGCGGCCCCGGAGGTCGCCCGCGCGTACGTCACCGAGCTGCGCGACGTGCTCCGCTCGCTCGGCGTCTCCGACGTACGCATGGAGGAGGGCTCGCTGCGTTGTGACGTGAACACCTCGCTGAACCTGCCGGGCGATCAGTGGGGCACCCGTACCGAGACCAAGAACGTCAACTCGCTGCGTTCGGTCGAGCGGGCGGTGCGCTCCGAGATGCTGCGCCAGGCGTCGGTACTGGACGCGGGCGGGCGGATCACCCAGGAGACCCGGCACTTCCACGAGGACACCGGGAACACCACGCCGGGCCGGTCCAAGGAGACCGCCACCGACTACCGCTACTTCCCCGAGCCGGACCTGGTGCCGCTCGCGCCGGACCCGGCCTGGGTGGCCGAGCTGAAGGCGACCCTGCCGGAGCTGCCCCGGCTGCACCGCCGCCGCCTCCAGCAGGCGTGGGGTCTCTCGGAGGCGGACATGCAGTCGGTGCTCAACGCCGGCGCGGTGGAGCTGATCGAGGCCACCGTGGCCGCCGGCGCCACCCCCGCCGCCGCCCGCAAGTGGTGGCTGGGCGAGCTGTCCCGGCGCGCCAACGAGACGAACGTGGAGCTGGCCGACATCGGAGCCACTCCGAAGCAGGTCGCCGAGTTGCAGGGGCTGGTCGACGCCGGCAAGCTCAACGACAAGATGGCCCGTACCGTGCTGGAGGGCGTGGTCGCGGGTGAGGGCTCGCCGACCGAGATCATGACCAACCGGGGGTTGGAGGTCGTCTCCGACACCGGCGCGCTGACCGTCGCGGTGGACGAGGCGATCGCCGCCAACCCGGCCATCGCCGACAAGATCCGCAGCGGCAAGGTCGCCGCCGCCGGCGCCCTGGTCGGCGCGGTGATGAAGACCACCCGCGGCCAGGCCGACGCCAAGACCGTCCGCGCCCTGATCCTGACCCGCCTAACCCCCTAACCCCCTAACCCCCTAACCCCCTAACCCCCCCACCCCCCCACCCCCCCCACCCCGGCATGCCCTCGTTGATCATGAGGTTGGCGGCACTCGTCGATCTTCAAACTGCCGCTAGCCTCATGATCAACAGGCGCGCCATTCCCGCAGGCGGGCGTCAATGGCGACGTCTGGATGGAGTGCAGCGTGAACCAGCACGATCTTGAGGTGCTTGACGAGATCCAGCGGCGGGTGCTGTGGCTCGCCAGCCGGATCGTGGACGCGGCCAACCACGACCGCCGCACCGGCGACGGGGTGAAGGTCGGTGGGCATCAGGCGTCCAGCGCCTCCCTGGTGACTGCGCTGACCGCGCTATGGTTCGCCCACCTCGATGCCGAGGACCGGGTGCGGTGAAACCGCACGCCTCCCCGGTGTTCCACGCCATCCAGTATCTGCTCGGCAACCTGGACCGGTCGTACCTGACCCGGCTGCGGGCCCGGGGCGGCTTGCAGTCGTACCCGTCGCGGACCAAGGACCCGGACGAGGTGGACTTCTCCACCGGTTCGGTGGGCCTCGGCGCCGCCGCGCCGCTGTTCGCCGCGGTGACCCGACGCTACGTCGACGCGCACTTCGGCGAGCGCCCGCACTCCCGGTTCGTCGCGCTGATCGGTGACGCCGAGCTGGACGAGGGCAACATCTGGGAGGCGGTCGCCGACCCGGCTACCACCGGTCTCGGCAACGTGATGTGGGTGGTCGACTTCAACCGGCAGTCGCTGGACCGGGTCGTCCCCGGGGTGCGGATCGACCAGTGGCGCGGCCAGTTCGAGGCCGCCGGCTGGCACGTGGTCGAGGTGAAGTACGGTCGCCGGCTGGCGCAGGCGTACGCCCGGCCGGGCGGGGAGGCGCTGCGCGACTGGATCGACGCGATGCCGAACGAGCAGTACCAGTCCCTGTTCGGGCTGGCCGGGGAGGCGCTGCGCAAGCAGTTCCTGGACGGCGCCCCCGACGGCATCGCGGCGTTGATCGCCGACGTCGCCGAGGAGGAGCTGGGCCCGCTCGTCACCGACCTGGGCGGGCACGACCTCGCGTCGCTGCTGGACGCGTATGCCCAGTGCGACGCGGTGACCGACCGGCCGAGCGTGGTGTTCGCGTACACCGTCAAGGGTTGGGGGTTGCCCATCGCCGGCAATCCGCGTAACCATTCGGCGTTGCTCTCCGGTGAGCAGGTCGAAGCGCTGCGCGCCGCGCACGGGTTGACCCGCGACACCGAGTGGGACCGCCTCGACCCGGCGTCGCCGGCCGGGATCCGGGCCGGGCAGCGTCGGGAGGCGCTGTCCCGCGCGCCCCGCGAGCGGGCGCTGCGGGTCACCGTCCCACAGGCCACGAAGGTACGCGCGAACAAGCCGATCTCCAGCCAGGAGGTCTTCGGTCGGGTGCTGGTCGACCTGGCTCGCGACCCGCAGGTGGGCAGGTATCTCGTCACCACGGCACCGGACGTGGCGACCTCCACCAACCTGGCCGGGTTCATCAACAAGACCGGCGTGTTCGCCCCGACCGCGCAGCGCTCCTGGTCGGAGGACCGGATGCTGCGCTGGACGGAGAGCCCCGACGGGCAGCACATCGAGCTGGGCATCTCCGAGATGAACCTGTTCCTGCTGCTCGGCCAGCTCGGCCTGGCCTGGGACCTGTCGGGGCAGCCGCTGCTGCCGGTCGGCACCGTCTACGACCCGTTCGTGCTGCGCGGGCTGGACGCCTTTCTCTACGGCACCTACTCCGGCTCCCGGTTTGTGGTCGCCGGCACACCGTCCGGGATCACCCTCGCCCCCGAGGGCGGCGCCCACCAGTCGACGATCACCGCGAGCGTGGGCCTGGAACTGCCCGGGGTGACCTTCGTCGAGCCCGCGTACGCGGGCAGCCTGGACTGGCTGCTCTGCGACGCGCTCGGCCACATCGCCGGTGCGCCGCAGCCGACGCCGACCGCCGCGCCGGCCGAGGACGGGGCGTACTACTTCCGGCTCAGCACCCGGCCGCTGGACCAGGCACCGTTCGAGGCGGCCCGCGCCCGGCTCGGCGACGCGGTGCTGCGCCGGCAGGTGCTCGCCGGGGCTTACCGGCTGGTGGACGCCCACCAGGCGCACCCGCAGCTGGCCGACGCGCCGACGGTGCAGCTGGCCGCCTCGGGCGCGGTGCTGCCGGAGGTGCTGGCCGCGGCGGCGGAGCTGGCCGACGAGGGGGTGGCCGCCCACGTCGTCGACGTGACCAGCCTGGACCGCCTCTACCGCGCCTGGCAGCGCACCCTGCGGCAGGGCGTACGCACGGCCACCGTGCCCAGCGTGCCCGGCGCGCTGCGGGCCGCCTTCGCCGACCGGGTGCCGGTGGTGACCGTGCACGACGCCGCCTCGCACGCCATGGCCTGGATCGGCTCGGCGGTGGCCGCCCCGGCGGTACCGCTCGGGGTGGACGAGTTCGGCCAGTCCGGCACCGTCCACGACCTCTACGAGCTGCACGACCTGCTCCCCGGCAGCATCGTCAACGCCGCCCTGGCCGCCCTGAGCCTCCGCTGACCAACGGCAGTGCGCGGACGTCGACAACCACGGGGTTGCTGCGGATGGTCACTTCTTCCGTGACCTGCACGGCGACCCGCTCTCCGAGTCGGTGTACGACCGATGGTGGAAGCTTGCCCGCGGCAAGGGGGCGAACGGTGACCGGGCGCTTGCAGACCAAGGTCGGCTAGCAAGTGGGTGAGCTTGCATTGGAGGAGCTAGAGAGGCCGCCGAACGTGAAGGGCGCCTTTCCCATCCGAAACCACGAGACGTGCGGGGTTGATCACTGTCAGCGAGGCATGCTGGCCTCCATGTATTGGTCTAGCTAAGCACCTAAATATGTGCACGGCGGGAGGGCGGCAGTACCGTGAGGTCCACAAAGAGAATGATGGGCATCGTTGCTTCGGCGTTAGCAGCAACTACGGCGCTGGTTGCTGCGCCAACGCCGGCTGCAGCGGATTTGGCCTTGAATATCCCGATCAGCGGTAGCACCTACAGTAGCTCCTCTGTGTACTACCTGTCGGCGGAGTGGCGTCAGGTCACCCTCGACCAGGGTGGCTACATCCTGGTGAATCTTGATCGCACTCCTCGGCTGAGCAACGGCACGCCGGATTACATGAAGTGGATGATCTACGTCACGCCGAATAACTCGCCGATGAAGACGATCAACCAAGACCCTGCGGCTTGGACTAACATGGGCTATTTCGGTCCACCGGGGACCTACTTCCGTAACAGATTTGCTCGCGGTACCACTTGCAACAACTGCGACCACAATTTCTCAGGGAACATGGACTACTAGCCTTAGCTCGGGATAGCAGCAACCTGCGGAGAGTTGTCAAGGGACGGCCGGTGTGTCACGTGAGGAGGCGCACCGGCCATCGCCGTAAGATCGGAATTTATGCGCTCAGTCACTATCGTTGCATGGGCAAAACCCCCAGCCTCAGCATCCGTCGTCAGCAAGCTGCTCGCTATTTCGGTTGTTGTGGCATGTATTTTAACGTCGGGGTGCCAGGGATCTCGGCCAGCCTCGTCTCGTTGGATAAACGGCGCCCAAGTTGCCGTCGAGTATCGCGATGAGGCGAAGGGTCTCGATTTGGCACCTGGGTGGGTGTGGCCTGGCGATCTACGTTTTCCCGACAAAGCCGAGGACGGCACCACTCAGATGTACGAGGTGGCGGGTTGAGGCAGCCTGGTACTGGCACTGCTCGTGGGCGAGAACTTTCCTTTCAGCGACCGATCCGGTTGAGAGAGAGGAAGCTCTATACAAAGTTCTCCTAATCCGGGACTCCGCCTTTTATGAATGGGGTTCAGATGACCTGGAGCGTCGACGCAAAGACCAGCTACTAGAGGACGTCAAACGGGGGGAGCTGAGCTTTTTCAAGCGGACCGTGGAACTGAACTGTCCAGTGGCCTCTCAATGATGGAAGATTCACGGCGGGGTTCCATCGCGGTTGATCGTCGACTTCTTTCAATGCTTACAGGTGTGGTGGCGGGAGTGGTGGCTTTCGCCGTTGACTTCGTGCCAGCTCCCGAAGGCGGGATCCTCGGCGCGGCCGTCAGTTCTGGCTTCAGTTGGGGTCTGGTTTCCTTCGCCGTGGGCTACTTCGCTCCTACGCGAAGGGTTGCGCTCATCGTCTCAGTCGGCACGCTCGCACTAGCAGTGACGACATATTACAGCTTTGTTCTGCTGTTTTCTGATCGATGGCATCAGTCGTCCGGCGCTTCAAGCCTACCTAATGCATTTTCGCCAGTTACCCGGGCGTTGATGTTTTGGATGGCAGGCGCTTTGCTGGGTGGATTATTCCTAGGGTGGCTGGCTTATGGGGCGAAAACTGGCTCAGCTCGCAGTTCTGGTATTGCATTCGGTGTGGCGATCGGTGCACTCATCGGAGAGGCGGCCTATGCAGTCTTCCACTTTGCCTTCATATGGGTTGGTCCGCTAGACGCTTTTGTGTGGACTCAACTTCAGCCTGCGGCGACGCAGCTCTGTCTTGCCGCAATCGTCGCTATTGTAGCTCTATGGATCCGACGAAGGTCCGTCTCTCCTTTAGCGGTTCTAGCGGCGGGAACAATCTCAACCACAGTGAGCGTCGCACTCTGGTATCTGATTCAGGCCGTACGGACGACCTTGTGAGCCTCACGAAGGGCCACCTGTCTCGTCCGCGGCCTCCACGTCAGCCGACGGATCGAGGGTGCCGGCAGCGGATAGGTGTTGTAGGCGTGTAGGCAGGCTCCGGGTGGTGGGCGGGCAGGCAGCCGTGCGGCGAGCGGCCCAGCCGACGAATCTGGTGAACAGCTCCTCGGGCTCCGGTCCGTCGTGCGGGTTGAGCTGGTAGAGGTCCCGCATGGCCTCGTACATCAGGCCGGCGAGGTAGATCGTGAGGCCGGGGACGTTGTCCCTGAACTCCACGGGCAGCGGGAGTCGGGCCTCCCCGCAGGGCCAGGGCTGTCCGTCGACGCGGCAGTGCCAGCTGGGGCGTGCCGGGGTGTGTGGGGTGTTCCCGCCCGAGCCGTTTGGTCGGTCGGGGTGCGGGCCGCGACCCGGCTTCGCGAGCTGGGTGGTCAGCACGGCCGACCTCCGCCCGCCCGCCACTGCTGGCCCGGTGTCAGCCAGCCGGGGCGGCCGGGGCCCTGGCGGGGGGAGCGGCTGGGTCGGCTGGCGCATCCACTCGGGCAGGTGCGTGCCGCGCTGGCGCTGCGGCAGGACCGGCAGGAGAACTGTCGCGGGCAGGTGTACGCGGTTCTGGTACGCACGTCGGCCTCCTTGAGTCGGCGATGGATCGGGGCCGCCCCTGCACGGGGGATGTGCACGGGCGGCCCCGGGGGCGAACACTCCTGCCGGGCTCTTTCACCTCCACCAGGCAGTGCCGCCATGCCAGCGACTCTGCCAATCTGTGACGGGACGGCAACACCGCGTGTGTATATGGTGGACGGAAATCTGCGGTGTCCGATGGAGGTTCGATGAACGACGCACTCCGGGTAGCGCTCCACGAGGCAGGCCACACAACGGATTCGTTGGCGGCACAGATAGGTGTGGACCCGAAGACGACCGACCGGTGGCTCCGCCAGGGCCGCCTCCCGCACCCGGGGCACCGCGCCAGCGCAGCCGCCGTTCTCGGCAAGGAGACGTCGGACATATGGCCGGACACTTCGAGACGCCGAATCCGTGACCTTGTGTGGTTCCGCCTACCTGGACACTCAGCTACAGGGACAAGTGGTTAGCGACCCAGACGACGTAGCGGCCATACTGGCAGCCTGGGAGAACGTCCGGGTTGAGGCGATGTCCCACCGGCAGTCGATCGATTTCCTGAGGGAAGTGGCGGAGACATGGACCTGAGCGGCGCCACCTGGCGTAAGAGCAGCCGCAGCAGCGGCAACGGCGGCAACTGCGTCGAGGTTGCCGACAACGTGTCCGGCGTCGTGGGCGTCCGGGACACCAAGGACCGTGAGGGCGGCACCCTTCAGTTCAACCCGGTGGCCTGGCAGGGCTTCGTCAACCTGGCGAAGCAGATCGGTCCCGTGGGCTGACCTCGCCCTGGCAGAGCCCTCGGCGCGACGCCGAGGGCCCTACCTGTGCGCCATCCGCCGGGATTGAAGCGCCTTCTCGTCTGGATCGGCAGCCCGTCAGCGGGTCGGCGTGGGGGTGGGGGTGATGGCCGGCGTGGGGGTGGTGCTGTCCAGGGGAGTGGCGGTGGCGGGCGGGATGATCACGGTGCGTTCGAGGTTCACCTGGGCCTGACCGGTGCCGCCGACCGTGATGTCGTCGTACGCCTGGAGCTGCTTCTCCTCGTCGAAGTAGAGCACGGTCATCGCCAGCGGGGTCGGCTCCTCGCCCTCCAGCCCGCGCAGCCCCGCTCCACCGGTGGAGCCCTGCACCATCAGCGTGGTGGGCTGCTGGCCCGGCACCTCGGGCAGCGTGTTGATCTGCCGGTTGTGGGTGTGCCCGGCGAGCACCAACGGGCAGGTCCCGGAGAGCGGCCCGGCGGCGGCCGGGTCGTGCACCAGCGCGATGTCCACCGGGCGGGGCGAGCTGCGGATCGTGTCGGCGAGCGTCTCGCCGTTGGTGATCAGCTCGTCGGCGGTGGGCTGGTTGAGCCCACCACTGGCCGGTGAGGTGCTCTTGTCCGGGGTGAAACGGGGGTCACCGATGCCGGCGATGGTGATTCCGGCGACGGTGGCCGTCGTGTTGTCCAGTACGACCGCGTTGGGCTGGCGGGCCACCGCCGCCGCCGTACGCCCGGAGTCGTGGTTGCCGCGGATGTAGACGTACGGCTTCTCCAGCAGGCTGATCGAGCCGACGTAGGAGGCCTCGGGTTCGCTGCCCCAGTCGGTGATGTCGCCGGTGTCGATCACCACGTCGATGGCGAACTGCTCCGTCACGGTCCGGACGAGCTGCCAGGTGGACGGGTTGAGGTGCAGGTCGGAGATGTGCAGCACCCGGGTGGTGTTCGGATCCGGCTCGTAGACCGGCAGCGCCGACACGGTGGTGTAGAGCTGGGTGACGTTGCCGATGAGTCGCTGGAGCTGCTCGGCGTACCGGGTGTAGTCGTCAGCGATCTTGCGTACGTCACCCACGATCGCCGGGGCGTTGACGAGCAACCCTTCGTACCGGGGCTCCTCGATGGCCTGCGGACGCATGGTCGCCGCGGCGGTGCCCAGGCTGCCCGCGGTGATCAGAAAGGCCAGAACTCCGGCCCAGGCCGCCCGCCGGGTGTCCCGGAAGACCAGCAGGGCCAGCGCCAGGGTCGCCAGCACGACGGAGCCGAGGGTACGTAGCCCGAGCCGCAGCACGCCCACCTGGACCTCGTCGACCGCCGACTGGGTGGCTCGGTTGAGGCCCGCCGGGTCGCCCAGCAGCGCTTCGGTGCGGCCCTGGTCCAGGGCGCCCAACTCCACCTTCAGGTGGGTCGGGCCGTCGTGACTGTCGAGCAGCAGTGCGCCCAGCGGTGGGATGCCGACGGTGGTGCTGCCGTCGACCGTCGGCGAAACCGACAGCTTGGCGTGGAAGGGGCCGATGTCGGTGCCCACCTGCCCGCCGGCGAGCACCCCGAGCAGCACCCCGGCGAAACTGACCACCAGGACGGCCAGGGTGACGGCGATCCGGCGTAGACCGGTGTGGCGCCGCGGCGTACCGGAGTCCGCTGCGGCGCGCCGCAGCGGAGGGAAGCGGCGCGGGCGGCCGGCCGGGGCGTCCCCGTTCCGGTCGCGGCGCGGCTCGTCGTTCTGTTGACCATCCATGCTGAGATTCTGACCTGCCCGCTGAAGGATCTTGGCAAACCTGCGTGATGCGACGTTCGCGCCTCAGCTGCGTCCCGCGCCACCCCCGGCGAAGACGAGCCGGAGCAGCCGGTCGTCCTCCGGCGTTGGCCGGCCCCGCCCGTCGTGGTTGGACGTGGCGACCCAGAGCGAGCCGTCCGGTGCGGCGGCGATCGCCCGCAACCGACCGTACCTCTCCGTCAGCATCGCCTGGGGCTGCCCGAGCACCGTGCCGGTCTCGGTCAGCTCGACCAGCCAGAGCCGCTGGCCACGCAGGCACGCCGTGGCGAGCATCCGCTCCACCGCGGCCAGGCCGGAGCAGGACGCCTCGTCGGTCGACCACTGCACGATCGGGTCGACGTACTTCTTGTCGTCGCCACGACCCTCGACCTCGGGCCAGCCGTAGTTCTTGCCCTTGGTGATCTGGTTGATCTCGTCCCAGGTGTTCTGGCCGAACTCGACGGCGTACATCCGGTCGCCCTCCCAGGCGATGCCCTGCACGTTGCGGTGGCCCAGCGACCAGACCGGCGAGTTCGCAAAGGGGTTGTCGGGCGCCGGCTTCCCCTCGGGGGTGATCCGAAGGATCTTGCCGCCGAGCTGTTCGAGGTCCTGCGACTGGTCGGTGTCCCCGGCGTCGCCGGTGCTGGCGTAGAGCTGCCCGTCGGGGCCGAACGCCAGCCCGCCGCCGTTGTGGATGCCCGCCTTCGGGATCCCGGTGAGGATCGGCGTGGGCTGCTCGCCGAGCCGAAGCCGGGCGATCCGGTTGTCCCGTTCGGCGGTGTAGTAGACGAAGACCGTCTCGTCCTGGGCGAAGTCCGGTGACACCGCGATACCCATCAGACCGCCCTCGCCCGAGGCCACCACGTCGTCGATGGTCTGCACCTCGGTGATCTTCAAACCGTCCGGGCTCGACTCCGGGCCGACCTGGACAATCCGGCCGCTGTCGCGCTCGGTCACCAGGGCACCGCCGTCGGGCAGGAACGCGATGCCCCAGGGCACCCGCAGCCCCTGGGCGAGCACGGTGGTGACGGCCTCCTGGTCGCCGGTGCCGGCGTTGGCCGAGGGGGTGGGCAGGTTCGGTGGCTCGCCGGCCGGATCCGGTTCCGGGTCGCCGAGGCTGCAACCTGTGGCGGCGAGCAACAGCGCCGCGCAGCACGCCGCGAGGGCGGTGCGGATTTGACGGGCGCGGAGGTGCGGGGTAGCGCTCACGCGGCCCAGGGTAGCCCGCCGGGGCGGGGACCGCGGCGCTCGGCGCGGGCGGACCTCAATCGGCTGGTGCGCCGGCGGGGCCTATCGTCGGCGAACGTGAAGGTTTGGATTCCGCACGAGACCGGTCATGCCCTGCTCGGAGAGCTGCCGCCGGAGGTCACCGTCGAGACGATGGACGATCCGGCGAAGCTGCCCTCGCGGGTCACCGGCGTCCGGTGCTGGGTGCCGCCCTTCCTGGCGGGCGCGGACGCCACGGCACTGCTGCACGAGCTGCCGGATCTGGCGCTGGTGCAGTTGCTCTCGGCCGGCGCGGACATCTGGGCGGGCCGGATCCCGCCGGGGGTGACCCTCTGCGACGCCCGAGGGGTGCACGACCCCTCCACGGCCGAATGGGTGGTCGCCGCGATCCTCTCCCAGCTGCGCTCCTTTCCGGCGCTCGCCCGTGCGCAGGCGCAGTGACGGTGGGCGTACGACGAGGTGGCGCCCACCGACGAGCTGGCCGCGCTCTGCTGGTGAACGCCGCCCGGGGACCGGTGGCCCGGACGGACGCGCTGGTCGCCGAGCTGGCCACCGGCCGGATCTCCGCTGCCCTGGACGTCACGGACCCGGAGCCACTGCCCGCCGACCACCCGCTCTGGGCGATGCCGAACGTGCTGATGACTCCGCACGTGGCCGGCTCGGTGCGGAGGCCTGCTGCCGCGGGCGTACCGCCTGGTCGGACGACAGATCCGGCGCTTGGCGGCCGGCGAGCCACCGCGGAAGGTGGTAGTGCACGGCTACTGAGCCGACTCGGGCTCGCCGCGCCCGGCCGCGGCCACCAGCCGTGGCAGGTCCTGGCGGCGGACGGCCGGCAGCACCAGCCGCTGGCCGTCGCCGAGCTGGGCGACCGCCCGGCCGCGCGGGTCGGACCCCAGCTCGACCACCTGCTCCCAGGGAATCCGACGCTGTCCGGCCAGCGCCCGCAGCCGCAGTCCGCGGTCGTCGGCGTCGGTGCCGGCGCGCCAGGCCCAGACGGCCACGGACACCGGCACCAGCAGCACCGGCAGCAGGTACGCGCGGGCGCTGGCCAGCGGCAGCGCGCCGATGAAGGCGACGATCGCCGCGACCAGGATGGCCTGGTGGTGCCGGAAGCGCACGGTGTCGGAGCGAGCCATGCCCAGATGATCCCACCCGGGCGGCGAGGAGCGGACGAGCGGGCCGGAGCGGCACGGGACCCGCCCCGTTGTCCAACTCGCTGCGACGGGACGGCGGCAGTGCTCGGCCTCACTGTCGATCGGCCGTTACTTCTTGCGGGTCGACTCGTTCACCGGTGGTGGGCGTCGGACCATCTGTCCGGCGCCCGTGCACCGCCGCACCGCCCCGTGCCCCCTCACGAAGGCGAACGTCGTGCCCGTCCCGCCTGTGTTCCGTGTCGCTGTGTGCCGTGTCGCGGCGCACCGTCCGCTTCTACCGGAAGCCTGTGTCCTCGCGTTGGTCGCCGTGCTGGTCGTGCTCGGTGTGACCGGGCCGGTGCCGGCCCTCGCCGCGGTGGCGCTCGCCGGTGCGGCCGGCTCCACGCTGGCCGGCGTACGCCTGTCCCGGCTGGCCGTCGGCGTCGACGCGCCGGCAGCCGACCCGGCCGGCGGCCGGCTGGCCCGCCGTCGGGCGGCCCGTCCTCGCCGGGCCGCGGCCCTCCTGCACGCCGCGGTGGTGACCGCTGGACTGACCGCGGCGGTGCTACCGGTGGCCTCCGCCGGCTATCGGCCGGCGGCGGCCCTGGCGGGGCTTGCCGGCACCACCGCGCTGCTCGGTGGCGGCCTGGTCAGCCTGCCGCGCCGACCGCGCCCGTCGGTCCGCAGCCGGCTGCGTCACCTGCTCGACGGCGCCGCGCCCAGCGCCGGCCTGGTGCTCGTCGCCTGGCTGCTGCTGCCGTACGCCGATGTCCCGGCACCGGTGCGGCTGGTCGTCGCGGTGGTCCTGGGTGTGCTCGCGGTCGACGTGTTGACCGCGCTGACCGGGTCGCGGCGGGGCTCCGGCTTCGCCCGCTGCCGCGCCGGGGCCGCGCTGACCCTGCTCGCCCTGGTGCTGCTGGCCGCGTTGCCGGCCGGTCCTGACGCGGGGCGGCCGGCGCTGCTGGCCGTACCCCCGTTGGTGACCGGTGTGCTGCTGGTGGCGGCCGGAGTACGCCGGGTGGCGCGGACCGACGCTGCCGCGGACCGGTCGACGCCGTGGATCTGGCCCCGGGCCGTGCTGCCGGCGGTCGCGGCGCTGCTGGCCGTCGTCCACCAGTTGCAGGCCGGTCTGCTGCCGGACCGCACCGCTGTGTTGATCGCGCTGAGCGCGTTGCCGGCGCTGGTGGCCCGCGAGCTGCTGGGTGGGGCGGGGCATCCCGCACCCGAAGCCGCGCCGGCTGCGACGGCGGCACCCGCGCCGGCTGCGGCGGTACCGACGGTGGCGGTGGGTGCGTTCGCCGGCAACGGAGGTCCGGCTGGGCGCTTCGCCCTGCTACGGGCGTTGGGGGCGCGAACCGAACCGGCCTCCGGCGCGCTGCTCGTGGTCGACTTGCACCTGACCGAGCTGCCCGGGCCCGTCGCGCGCGACGACGTGGCCGCCGAAGCGGTCCACCGGGCCCGAGCGGTGGCCACCGCCGACGATGAGGTGTTCGACCTCACCGGCAGCGGACTCGCGGTTCTGACTAGGGCCGGCCCGGTGCTGGCCTACGCGCTGGGTACCCGGCTGCTCGCCGAGTTGGCCCGGCCGTACGAGGTGGCCGGCGCGGTGCTGCGGTCGCGGCCCAGTGTCGGGCTCGCCGAACTCGTCACCGGCCGCCCGGAGGATCTGCTCCGCCAGGCGGACCTGGCCCGGCGGCGCGCGGCCCAGCTCGGTCGGGACCGGGTCGAGTGGTACGACGCCTACCTGGAGGAGCAGCTGGTTCGCCGGCTGGACCTGGAAAGGGAGCTGCCGGGCGCGGTCGCCCGGGGTGAGCTGGACCTGGTCTACCAGCCGGTGCTCGGGCTGGCCGACCGGTCACCGGTCGGCACTGAGGCGTTGCTGCGCTGGCGCAGTCCGGTGCTGGGCACGGTGTTCCCGACGGAGCTGCTGCCGGTGGCCGAGGATCTCGACATGATGGGCGAACTGGGTGCCTGGGTGTTGGATCGGGCCTGCCGGCAGCTGGCCGGCTGGTCCGCCGGCGGAAGACGGCTGTGGATGGCGGTGAACGTCACGACCCGCGAGCTCACTTCACCGGATTTCGTGCCTCGCACCGCGGCAGTGCTGGAGGCGTACGGGGTCGGGCCGGACCAACTGGTGGTCGAGGTCGCCGAGCCGAGGGTGGCCGCGGACCTGTCCACGGTGACGGCCCGGCTGGCCGGCCTGCGCTCGATGGGCATCCGTACCGCGCTGGACGACTTCCGGGTCGAACAGGCGTCGCTCACCCAGCTCCGGCGGCTGCCGATCGACCTGCTCAAGGTGGGGCCGGAGGCGGTCGGTGCGGCCGGCGATCGGCACCATCCGCTGCTGGACGTGGTGGTCGCCGTGGCCGACCGGTTGGGTCTTGAGGTGGTCGCCGAGGAGCTGGAATCCGCCCACCAGGTCGAGGGAGCGCTGCGCGCCGGATGTCGTTACGGGCAGGGGTTCGAGCTGGCCCGTCCGGCGACGGCGGAACGCGTGGAGGCGTTCTTCGAGGAGTTCCCCTCCACGTCGCGCTGATCGCGGCATTGGCTGAACCGGTTCACATGTCGCTCGCCGGTGGACCGGTGCTGCCGCGCGGGGTCAGGTGGGCGGTCTCGTCCTGTAGCCCGACCGCCGGGCCGCCCTCGATGACCTGCAACAACTGCCGCGCGGCGTGCGCGCCGTAGGCCGGGATGTCCCGGCCGAGCGCGGTCAGCGGTGGGTGCACCAGCCGGCACAGCGGCGAGTCGTCCCAGGCCACGATGGACAGGTCGGCGGGTACCGCGAGCCCCATCTCCTGGGCGACCGACAACCCGGCGATCGCCATCACGTCGTTGTCGAAGATCACTGCCGTTGGGCGTACCCGGGAACTGAGCAGCCGCCGGGTCGCCCGTGCGCCCTCCTCACCCGTGTAGTCGGCGGGGGCGGTGACCGCCTCGGCGAGGCCGAGGCGCTGGCACACCTCGGCGAAGGCCCGGGTGCGGATCGCGGTGTGCAGGAGTTCGGGCAGTCCGCCGACCCGGGCGATCCGCCGGTGCCCCAGGGCGTTGAGGTACTCCACCGTCTCCACCAGCGCCGCCGCGTCGTTCGACCAGACACTGGGCAGCCCGCCGGTGCCCGTCGGCCCGCCGATCACCACGGCCGGCAGACCGAGCTGCTCCAGCACCGGCACCCGCACGTCGTCGGTGCGCAGGTCGCAGACGAGCACGCCGTCGACCCGGCGCTCCCCCCACCACCGTCGGTAGACCGCGACCTCGGCGTGTTGGTCGGTCACCACCTGAAGGGTCAGCGCGTACGAGCGGGCGGACAGTTCCGCCTCGACACCGCTGATCAGCTCCATGAAGAAGGGCTCGATGCCGAGCGTGCGGGCCGGTCGGGCGAGGATCAACCCGATGGCGCGGGCGGTCGCGCCGGAGAGGGCCCGGGCGGCGCTGCTCGGGCTGAACCCGATCTCGGTGGCGATGGCCATGATGCGCTGCCGGGTCGCCTCGGAGACTCCCGGCTGCCCGTTCAGCGCGTACGACACTGCGCCCTTGGAAACCCCCGCCCGCCGGGCGACATCCGCGATCGTGGGCCGCTTCACCGGCGTACTTCCTCCTGAACCAGTTTCCTGCTCCGTCCACGCCGTGTGGCGCGGGCAGGCGGTGGACACGTTACTGGTCGTCCGAGCCGGTGGCCCGGTCCGGGTCCGGGTGGGGCGGTCGCTGGCGGACAGGCGCCGGAACTTGTTCGGTTCGGTTCCCGGGCTGCAGTGCCACGTTACGGCCCTGCCACGTTGTTGATCCGCCGTTGACACTGCGGAGACGCGCCCGTACGGTGGCGTAACTTATCCGGTTCAGTCAACGTTCCTCGATGTCTGGAGCGTTCGTCACAAGGTTTCGGAGGACGGGTCATGAGACGGTCGACGCCTCGTTGGCTGCGGGTCGCAGCCGTTGGTCTTGCGGTCGGTTCGCTCGTCGTGGCGTGCAGCGGGCGCAGCACCACAGGTGGCTCCGGCGGCGACGTCACCCTGACGATCAACTTCTGGGGCGACTTCGGCCTACAGGAGCTCAAGGCGAAGTACGAGGCGGAGAACGTCAATGTCAAGATCGCCCTCAACTCCGGCGAGTACAACGCCCAGCACGAAGACCTGCAGAAGAAGCTGATCGCCGGCTCGGGCGCGCCCGACATCGCGGCCGTCGACGAGGGTTTCGTCGTGCAGTTCCGCAGCCAGGCCGACCAGTTCGTCAACCTGCTCGACAAGGGTGCCGGCAAGTACGAGGACCGCTACCTGCCGTGGAAGTGGAAGCAGTCGCTGTCGGCCGACGGCGCCACCCAGATCGGCCTCGGCACCGACGTCGGTGGCCTGGCCATGTGCTACCGCACCGACCTGTTCGAGGCGGCCGGCCTGCCCACCGAACGGGACCAGGTCTCCGCACTCTGGCCCACCTGGGACCGGTTCCTGGAGGTCGGCCAGGGATACACCGCCACGATGAAGAAGAAGTTCGTCGACAACGCGACCAACCTCTTCAACCCGATCCTCGGCCAGCAGCAGGCGGGCTTCTACGACGAGAGCGAGCAGTTGCGGATGGAGGGCGGCCCGAAGGTCGCCTTCGACTACGCGGTCCGGGCCGTCGACGCCGGTCTCTCGGCGAACCTCACCACCTTCCAGGCCGACTGGGACAAGGGCTTCACCAGCGGTGCCTTCGCGGTGCTGCCCTGCCCGGCATGGATGCTGGGGCACATCCAGAACACCGCGCCCGGCACCAAGGGCAAGTGGGACATCGCCGCGGTACCCGGCCGCGGCGGCAACTGGGGCGGCTCCTTCCTGACGATCCCCAAGCAGGGCCGCAACGTTGACGAGGCGTACAAGTTCGTGGACTGGCTGATCCAACCGGAGCAGCAGATCGAGGTCTTCAAGACGGTCGGCAACCTGCCCTCGCAGCCTGCCCTCTACACCGATCCCGCGATCGCGGACTTCAAGAACGAGTTCTTCAGCTCCGCGCCGGTCGGCCAGATCTTCCCCAAGATGGCGGAGGGTCTGACGCCGCAGTACCTGGGAAGGAAGAACGGTCCGACCCGAGTAGCGGTGGAGAACGTGATCAACCGGGTGCAGAACGGCACGTTGGAGTCGGCCGCGGCCTGGACCGAGGCGATCAGGGAAGCCGAGAAGGCCAGCCAGTAATGTCCACGCGCGCGACCCCCGAACCGGCAACCCGCCGCCCACGGACTGTATCCAACCGAGCGTTGACCTGGCGTGACCGTCTGCACCGCTTCGACGCGCGGTACATGCCGTACCCGATGATCGCGCCGTTCTTCCTGCTCTTCCTCGTCTTCGGGCTCTTCCCGATGATTTTCAACGGGGTGGTGGCGCTGCGTCACTGGCGCCTGGACGAACCGGACCTGACCGGCTGGGCCGGTTTCGCAAACTTCAGTCGGCTGTTCACCGACGGTGACTTCGGCAACGCCCTCTACAACACGTTCGGCATCTTCCTGCTCTCCACCGTCCCGCAGTTGCTGCTCGCGTTGATCATGGCGTCGATGCTCAACCGGCGGCTGCGGGCGCAGACCTGGTGGCGGGTCAGCGCTCTGCTGCCCTACATCACCCCGATCGCCGCCTCCACGCTCGTCTTCAACGTCTTCTTCTCCCGCGACTTCGGCATGGCGAACTGGGGACTCGGCCTCTTCGGCATCGGTACCGAGAACCCGATCGACTGGCGGGCGGACAAGCTGCACTCCTGGATCGCCATCGCCACCATGGTCAACTGGAAGTGGATCGGCTACAACGCCCTGCTCTACCTGGCCGCGATGCAGTCGATTCCGCGCGACGTCTACGAGGCGTCGGCGCTCGACGGCGCCGGACCGTGGCGGCAGCTCTGGCGGATCACCGTGCCGATGATCCGCCCGGTGGTCATCTTCACCGTGGTGCTGTCCACCATCGGCGGGCTTCAGTTGTTCACCGAACCGATGCTCTTCGACCTCAACGCCCAGACCGCCCGGGGCGGCGCGGGCGGCGAGTGGCAGACCGTCGCGCAACTCATCTACAAGGTGGGCTGGAAGGACCTCAACCTCGGCTACGCCGCCGCGATGTCCTGGGCACTGTTCCTCATCATCCTGGTGGTCGCCGCACTGAACACCCTGATGACCAACCGAATCTCCGGGGGACGCAGATGAGCCTGCTGGAACGCCCCCACGCTTCGCGCGGCGGACGCAAGCGGACCGTGCCGCCCGGTCGGGCCCCGCAGGACACCCCGGCCGGGCTCTGGACCTACCTGTTCCTGGCGAGCTCCGCCCTGCTCGCGGCGTTTCCGCTGTACTGGATGTTCGTCATCTCCACCAGCACCGACGAGGCGACCTCCCAGCTGCCGCCGGTGGTGCTCCCCGGCGGCCGGTTCCTGGCGAACCTGGACGAGGTCTTCTCCCTCCAGGACGTGTACTTCGCCGCATCCCTGGTGAACAGCGTGATCGTCGCCAGCGTGGTGACCGCCTCGGTGCTGTTCTTCTGCTCGCTGGCCGGCTTCGCCTTCGCCAAGCTGCGCTTCCGGGGTAGCAAGCCGTTGATGCTCTTCGTGATCCTCACCCTGACCGTGCCCAACCAGCTCGGTGTGGTGGCGCTGTACATCGTGATGGGCGAACTGGGTTGGAACGGCACCCTGCTGGCGGTGATCGTGCCGGGCCTGGTCACCGCGTTCGGGGTGTTCTACATGCGGCAGTTCATCGTCAACACCGTGCCGGACGAGTTGGTCGAGTCGGGTCGGGTGGACGGCGCCACCACCATGCGGATCTACTGGAACATCGTCCTGCCGGCGGTACGCCCGGCGATGGTGGTACTCGGCCTGCTCACCTTCGTAGCCACCTGGAACGACTTCCAGTGGCCACTGATCACCCTGAACGGCTCGGACTACCCCACCTCCATGGTGGCCATCTCCGACCTGGCCAGCGGCAACTACGTCATCTACCGCCGGGTGCTGGCCGGTGCCTTCGTGGCGACGCTGCCACTGTTGGTCGTACTCGTCATCGGCGGTCGCCGGATCGTCCGGGGAATCATGGAAGGCGCGGTGAAGTCTTGAGCGACGCTCGGGGAACCGGTCCATACCGGCAGGCGCTGCACGACGGCTGGACCCTGCGGGCGGTGCCCGATCCGCTGGTGCCGGCCGGGATCGGCGGCCGGGCCATACCGGCCACCGTGCCGGGCTGCGTGCACACCGACCTGCTCGCGGCCGGGCTCATCCCCGACCCCTACCTGGACGACAACGAGACCGACCTGGCGTGGATCGGGCGCACCGACTGGGTCTACGAGACCACCTTCGATCGGTCGGCCGGCGACCCGCAGCGCCTCGACCTGGTCTGCGCCGGGCTGGACACGGTGGCCACCGTCACCGTCAACGACGTCGCGGTCGGCCACACCGAGAACATGCACCGCGGCTACCGCTTCGACGTCACGTCGCTGCTGCGGGCCGAGGGCAACACCCTGGCCGTACGCTTCGACTCCGCCTACCGGTACGCGCAGGCACACCGGGACCGGCTCGGTGACCGGCCCAACGCGTACCCGGAGCCGTTCCAGTTCATCCGTAAGATGGCCTGCAACTTCGGTTGGGACTGGGGCCCCACCCTGGTCACCGCCGGCATCTGGCAGGCCATCGGCCTGCACGGTTGGTCCGCCGCCCGACTGGCGACCGTTCGGCCACTGGTCACCGTCGACGGCGGCGACGGGCGGGTCGAGCTGCACGTCGAGGTGGAACGCGCCACGGATGTGCCGGTGACCGTCCGGGCCCGGGTGGCCGGGCAGAGCGCCGAGGTGGCGATCCCGGTGGGGGAGCGGGCGGCGGTGCTGACCCTGACCGTCGACCGGCCCGAGCTGTGGTGGCCCCGGGGCTACGGCGGGCAGCGCCGCTACGAGCTGACGGTGACTCTGCACGGGCCCGGCGGTCACCTGCTCGACACCTGGGATCGGCGGATCGGCTTCCGTTCGGTGCGCCTGGACACCACACCCGACGCGCACGGTGCTCCGTTCGCCCTGCACGTCAACGAGGTGCCGGTCTTCGTCCGGGGAGCCAACTGGATCCCCGACGACGCCTTCCCCAACCGGGTCACCGCCGACCGGCTGGCGCGGCGCTTCGACCAGGCGCAGGCCGCGAACATCAATCTGCTGCGGGTCTGGGGCGGCGGCCGGTACGAGTCGGCCGACTTCTACGACCTGGCCGACGAGCGTGGCCTGCTGGTGCAGCAGGACTTCCTCTTCGCCTGCGCCGCGTACCCGGAGGAGGAACCGTTCACCACCGAGGTGGCCGCCGAGGCCGCCGAGCAGGTGACCCGGCTCGCCGGCCACCCGTCGCTGGTGCTCTGGACGGGCAACAACGAGAACATCTGGGGCTGGCACGACTGGGACTGGCAGGAGCCACTGGCCGGGCGTAGTTGGGGGCGCGGCTACTACCTGGAGCTGCTGCCACGCCTCGTCGCCGAGCTGGACCCCACCCGCCCGTACTGGCCCAGCAGCCCGTACTCCGGCAGCGAGGAACTCCACCCCAACGATCCGGCGTACGGCACCACGCACATCTGGGACGTCTGGAACACCGACGACTACGTCAGGTACCGGGACTATGTGCCCCGGTTCGTGGCCGAGTTCGGCTACCAGGGGCCGCCGACGTACGCGACGCTGCGCCGGGCGCTCTCCGACGAACCGCTCGCTCACGACTCACCCGGCATGGCGCACCACCAGAAGGCCGCCGACGGCGACCTGAAACTGCGCCGAGGGCTGGTCGCTCACCTGCCCGTACCGCGCGACTTCGACGACTGGCACTACCTGACCCAGCTCAACCAGGCCCGCGCCGTCTCCCTCGGGGTGGAGCACTTCCGCTCCCACCGGGGCCGGTGCATGGGCGCCATCGTCTGGCAGCTGAACGACTGCTGGCCGGTCACCTCCTGGGCCGCCATCGACGGTGACGGTCGCCGTAAACCCCTGTGGTACGCGTTGCGCCGGGCGTACGCCGACCGGCTGCTCACCGTGCAGCCCCGGGAGGCTGGGCTGGCGCTGGTCGCGGTCAACGACGGCGGACGGCCGTGGCGGACAACGATTACCGCCACTCGCCTCACCCTGGCCGGTGAGCCGAAAGCCAAGTGCACGTTGGAGCTGCAGGTGCCCGCGTACTCGGCGGTGACGGTGCCGCTGCCAGCGGATCAAGTACGGCCCGACGACGGCCGAGACGAAGTGCTAGTGGCTGCTGAGGACGGCGTCGCGGGCGGGCGGGCGTTGTGGTTCTTCGCCGAGGATCGCGACGTGCGGTGGCCGGCGGCCGGCTTCGACGCGGTGGTGGAGCCGACGGCCGGCGGCCAGCGGGTGCGGGTGACCGCCCACACGATCCTGCGTGACCTGACGCTGTATCCGGATCGGCTCGATCCGTCCGCCGAGGTTGACGAGGCGCTGGTGACCCTGCTGCCCGGTGAGTCGGTGACGTTCACGGTGCATGCCGGCGACCCGCTCGACCCGGTCGCACTGACCACCCGTCCGGTGCTGCGCTGTGTGAACGACGGTGTGCCGGGCCGGAAGTTGGTCGACTAGTGTGCCGGGCCGGCGCGGGGTCCTGTGACGCGCCGGCCCGGACCTGGCTGCCGGGGTTTGCTGCCAGCTCCTCCGGCCGGTCGGCCGGGAGGACGGGTTACGCGCAGAGTGGGGTGCTGGTCAGCGTGCTGCCGTTGGGTAGGACGACCTCGCCGACCGCACAAACGGTCTTGTTGTTGCCGTCGAGCTGGTCGCCGTAGTACTGCCGACCGGTGCCGCCGTACTTGGTCGTGATGCCGTACGGGTTGTTTCGGTAGACCCACACGCGGACGGTGTTGTTCGGGCTCACCCGGTTGGAGATCTTGCCCCAGTTGGTCTTACAGCTCGGGCTCCACCGCAGTTCCACCACGGCAAGTGTGGTGGCGCCCTGCGTGATGTTCCTCGGGTTGCTGGTCGCGTTCTGCGCGCCGGTGGAGCAGCCGGTGTCGATCGGGTCGGTGCCGTCGCAGCCCGACGACGGGCAGGCGGCGCTGGCGGGCGAGACGACGAGCATGGTGGCGCCCAGGATGGCGCCGGCGGCACCTGCGGTGAGGCGGCCCAAGATGCGGGGTGTCATGGTTCCCTCCGGTAGGGCGTATGGAAGTCGGAAGATTCGGCTCCTCATCTCTACCGGCTGTCGAGAGTGGTATCTACGCTGTGTCGCGTCGGACAATCAACCACGGTGACGGTTAATCAATCCCTCGGGAGGGCCCATGGCTCGGGCGGAACGGCCCGTGAACCCCGGCGCCGATCCTCTCCAGGCGTTCGCCGCCGGGTTGCGCCAGCTCAGAGAGGCGGCGGGCCGTCCCACGTATCAAGCCCTGGCTCGACGGGCCCACCGGTCGTCGAGTTCGTTGTCGGAGGCGGCCGGCGGTCGGCGACTGCCCACGCTGGACACCACACTGGCCTATGTCCGCGCGCTCGGCGGCGACGAGCGGGAATGGGCCGGGCGGTGGCACGCGCTGCGGGCCACTGTCGACGCAAGGGCCGTCGGTGACGTGACCCCCGGCCCGCTACCCGTCGAACGCGGTCCCGGTGCCGATCGGCCTGCCGGTACTGCGGTCGGCACCGTTGCGGGTAGCGCCGGCACCGTCGGTCCAGCGGTCGTGTCCGGCCACCTTGCCGACAGCGGCCATCTCCGAGGCGGTCCCGTCGGCTCGGCGCTGCGGACGGCGAGGCGAACCGGCTCCTCCGTCGGGCTCGCCGCCGCCGTGCTGGCCGGGGTGGTCATCGTGCCCTGGCTTGTCGGAGCCTTCCGGCCGCCGCCGCCGACCGTGTCCGTAGATCCGGCTGCCGAGGCGTCTCATCCGCCGGCCACGCGCGACAGCGCGATGATCCGGGATGGTGTCGACCCGAAGGATGCCGGCTGCGCCGCCGATCCCGCCGTGACCACCCTGGACAGCAACGCGGTGCTGCTCGACGATCGGGTGGTCGGCACGGTCGAGCTACGCTACGCGCCCGGGTGCGGCGCGAGCTGGCCTCGTTTCGTGCCCGCGCCGGCTCCGGCCGTGCGGGTACCCAGCCCGGCGCTGGTTGGGCTGACGGTGGTTGATGGTGATGATCCGGCGCGTACCGCCGAGTTCAGCATGGACTACGCTGGCATTTCCGCCTACGGCAACCTGCTGTCCAGTACCCGTACCTGCGTCTTCGCGCAGGTGGAGCTCTCTGGATCGGGCTGGCGGTCGGCCGTGGGCCGGACGGGCTGCTGGCGCGGTGCCACCCAGGTCCGCCCGGTGCCCTGACGCGGCCGGCCGATCCGGATTGGCCGGATCAGGTCGGTCACCAGCCTGGAATTGCGCTCTCCGATGTCATAGGCTGCATTTTGCTGCTGCGGATGACCGACCGGCCGGCGGTGGTTGGAATTGTTCACACCGTCGGCCGGCGAACGATCACGTCACCTGTACCTGAGGTCGTTCTGCATTTCCATGAGGCGACCGGCGATCTGCAAGTTGCCCTCCGAGTCCAGGATCGCGATGATTCGCTTCTGGCTACCGTGGTGGGTGGTGAAGAAGATCTTGTCGGCTTCCTGGCTGGTGCTGTAGTTGGTATTCACGGACAGCTCGATGCTCACCGGCGAGCTGATCAGCACGTCCTTCTTCGGTGAGTCCGGGTAGAACTGGTTCTGTCGCAGCCGGACCCGGGCGTGGGTGTCGCCCTCGTCCCAGTCGGTGGCCAATCCCAGATCGACATCTGGCATGTCAATGCTCCCCTCATTCTGTGGGCGAAAATGCTCTCACCCGCAGGGCGAGCGTATAACGCTCCTGTCGATCGTGAGTGTCTAGGATCTTACCGGCCGCATTAAAAATTCGGCCTCCGGTCCTTAACGAAATTCGCATCGGCCCGATCTGTCGCAGAATCCGCTGTTAGGCGCTTTGGCCAATTATCGAGCAAATTTACACGCATTGACGATGGCGTGGTGGGTTGCTAGTATCGCCGCTGCTGGAAAGCGCTTTCTTCGTGGCTGGTCCGGGCGCCACGAGATCCCGCTGACCGCTGCGGAGCCCTCGGGCGGGGCGGCGCAGGCGCGCCGACCGTGGCAACCACGGCGCGGCCGGCAGGGTCATTCCAGGGACCGCACCTGTCGGTCACCTTGCCGCAGGCTCAGCTATCCATGGAGAATCATGAATCTCAAGCCGCTCGCCACCAGCATCGTGCTCGTGGCCTGTGCTGCCACGCTGTCGATCGCCGCACCGGCGATGGCAGCCCCCGTCCGCTACGAGGCCGAGAACAGTCCCGCAAGATGTAGCGGCACTATCGATGCCAACTGGTCCGGCTACTCTGGCGCCGGATTCTGCAACGGCACCAACGCCACTGGCGCGTATGCCGAATTCGCCGTGTCCGCTACGACCGCCGCGACGGCCGCGCTGTACGTCCGGTTCGCCAACGGCACGAGCAGTTCCCGGCCGGTCAACCTGATTGTGAACGGGGCGAGCGTGTCGACCGCCTCGTTCGAGGGCACCGGCGCCTGGGACTCCTGGCGTACCAAGACCCTGTCGGCGAACCTGCGCGCCGGCACCAACACCATCAGGCTCGACCCCAGCTCGTCCAACGGCCTGCCGAACGTTGACTACCTCGACCTGGACGCCGGCGACGAGCCACCGCCGCCACCGGCAGCTACGCTCCACGTCGCCACCACCGGCAGAGACAGCAACCCCGGCACGATGAGCGCGCCGCTGGCCACCATCCAACGGGCCGTCGATCTTGCGCGACCCGGCCACACCATCGTCATCCGGGGCGGGACGTACGCGCCGGGCAGCAACATCCAACTTCTGACGAACGGTACGGCGAGCCAGCCCATCACGATGCGCAACCACGCCAACGAGCGGGTCGTCATCGACGGGGAGAACATGCCGCACACGCCGGCTCCGGTGGGCGGCAGCATCCCCCGCCCGGAACGGGGGGCGGTCCACATCGAGGGCGACTGGTGGCGGCTGGCCGGGCTGGAGATCATCAACGGCCCATACGGTGTCTTCGGGTTGGACGTCAACAACGGTGTCTTCGATCGGTTGGTGACCCGGGACAACTACGAGTCGGGCTTCCATATCCAGGGGGCGTCGAGCAACAACCAGATACTGAACCTGGACGCGTACGGCAACCGGGACCCGCGCAAGAACGGCGAGAGCGCAGACGGCCTGGCCATCAAGGAGGGCTCTGGAAGTGGCAACGTGGTACGCGGCGCCCGGCTCTGGAACAACTCCGACGACGGCCTGGACTACTGGATGTTCAGCTCGCCGATCCTGACCGAGGACACTCTGGCGTGGGGCAACGGATTCAACCGGTGGAACCTGCCGAGCTACACCGGTGACGGCAACGGCTTCAAACTCGGTGGCAACGGAATCTCCGCCGACCACACCGTTCGCAACAGCATGACCTGGAGCAACGCGGTCAGCGGCTTCGTCGACAACAACAACCCCGGCCGGCACCGGATCGAGCGCAGCACCGCGTGGAACAACCCGGGCACCGGGTTCAACGTCAATCGTTCCGCCAGCACCCTGACCGGCAACCTGGCGGCCAGCAACGGCACGAACGTGTCGTTGGGCAGCAACTCCCAGGGCGGCGGCAACTCCTGGGACATCGGAGGCAGTTGGCCGCTGGCCAGCACCAACCCGGCCACCATCATCGGCCCGCGTACCGCCGCCGGATCGATCCCGTCGTCGAACTTCCTGCGGCCGGCCAACGGCGCGGAAGTCGGAGCCCGCTTCTAGCCAACAGGACAGAATCTGTCCACGATGCCTGTGCGGCGCAGCCGGCCGCGCCGCACAGGCATCGATCACCTTGCCGATCAGGTGGATCGAACCCTGAGGTGTGCCTGTGCCGCTCGCCGACGTCGAGAAACGCCAACCTGGCCGTGCGTGCGGTGGCGGGAGCCGCAGGTACCCGGCCGCCGATCCCAGCGACCGGTTGTGGCACCGTACTCAGCGTGAGCAGGGCGGTCGAGGAGACGAACCGGGCGATGCTGCGGGCCCGCGACGCGATGGACCGGGAGTACGCGCGGCCCCTCGACATCCCGACCCTGGCCCGGATCGCGTACGTCTCCGAGGCTCACTTCATCCGCACGTTCCGGGCGACCTTCGGTGAGACCCCGCACCGGTACCTGCAACGCCGTCGGGTGGAGCGCGCAATGTACCTGCTGTCGCACGCCGATCAGGACGTGACGGAGATCTGCACGGCGGTCGGGTTCGGCAGTCTCGGCACGTTCAGCCGTACCTTTCGGCAGATCGTCGGCGAGTCGCCCACCGACTATCGCAGGCGGCGGACGATGCCCGCCGCGCCGGTGCCGAGCTGCTACACCAAAGCCTGGACACGCCCCAGCAGTTTTGGATAAGCAGCAGGTGACGGCGTTGCACTAGCGTCCTGGGCATGACGATGAACGCGATCAGCCGCTCCCAGATCTACGTCCTGGACCAGGACGAGGCGCTCGCCTTCTACATCGGCAAACTCGGCCTGGAACTCAACACCGACCAGGATCTCGGCTTCATGCGCTGGCTCACGGTGAACGTGCCCGGTGACCGCCAGCGCGAGATCCTGCTGGAGAGGCCGGGCCCGCCCAACCTCGACCCGAGCACCGCCGAGCAGATCCGGGAACTGCTCACCAAGGGCGCCGCGGGTGGCTCCCTCTTCATGATCACTGACGACGCCCACAAGACGTACGAGGATCTGGTTGCCAAGGGCGTCGACATCACCGACGAGCCGATGGATCGGCCGTACGGCATCGACTTCGGCATCCGCGACCCGTTCGGCAACCGAATCCGGATCGGGCAGATGTTCGACGCATGATCGCGTCCGCTCGGCGGTGTCGCGGCTATCGCCTCAGGTCGAGCCAGACCAGCCGGTGGTCGGAGGTGGGGAAGCCGCCCGGCAGCGTCGGGTCGTAGTCGCCGACCAGCCGGAACAACGGGTCACCCGGCACCGGCCAGAAGATCCCGGTGGAGCGGACCGGCAGGCCCCGACTCGGCAGCAGGTAGTCGACTCGCAGGTTGCCGGGGTTGGTGTCGGCGAAGTCGGCGGTGTCGAAGTGGGGACGGCTGTGATGGTCCAGGTTCGCGCCGCCCTGCCGCTGCGCCGCGGCGACACCGCCCGCGCTGGCCGGCACCACCCGGGCGTTGACGCGAGGGTTCTCCAGTAGCTGCTGGGCCGCGCCGGGCACGCTGTCACCGTCATGCGGGTCGGCGTTGAGGTCACCGGCGATCACGAAGGCCGCGCCGGGCCGCAGCCCGCCACGTCGACCGGCGTCGTCGTAGATGTAGCCGGCGCGGTCGGGAGAGACGTAGTCGGCCCAGAAGCGGATCTCGTCGTGGTTGCGGCGGCCGTTGCGGTCCTCCGGCCCGTCGAAGACCGGCGGCGTCGGGTGGCTGGCCAGCAGGTGCACCGTCCGGCCGGGCAGCCGGACCGGGAGATCCCAGTGGCTCTTGGAGGACAGCCGCAGGTCGGCCAGCTCCGCCGGGGAGTACCACTCGCCCGGCTCGGGGGTGGCCGGGTCGTCGGGCAGTAGCGCCCCGGGCATGTCCTGCCAGCGGAACAGCTGGAAGGTGCGGACCTTGGCCAGGTCGATCGGGTACTTCGAGTAGACCGCCATGCCGTACTGGCCGGCGAAGAGCCCGAAGCCGTAGGCGTCGTCCGGCCCACCGACGGTCCCGTCGTTGTTGAGGTCGTGCCTGGAGGGGACGCCGGTGTTCGACGGGCCCGCGTAGCGGTACGGGTAGCGGATCGCCCGGGTGCCGTTGCGCGGTACGGAAAGGTAGTTGTCCTGGAAGAGTGTGAGTGCCCGCCCACCCGGGTCGTGGTCGAACTCGTTGATCAGCAGCACGTCCGGGCGTACCCGTTGGATCACCTCGGCGACGTTGCCGGCCTGGGCGTCGTCCCGGCGGGAGAGGTCGGCGACCAGGCCACCGGCGGCGCCCCGGTTCAGCGAGGCGTTGAAGGTCGCCATCCGCGGCGCGCCGGTCCGCTGCCCGCCGGGCTGCTGACCTCCCGCGGCGGCCGGCGTCGCCACCGCGACCGTCGTCGTCGCGGCGACAAGCGCCGTCATGATTCCAGCGCAGACCGTTCGCTTCGCACCCATCGACACCCTCCCGATTCACGGTCACCGATCGCCACGCTACCGGGACCGCCATGGCGCCCGGATGAACCGTGGTCGACGATCAACTGTTGTGCCTGGGCGTGTGCGTTCGGTCTGGTCGCGGTGAGCGCAGCGTGGCGGCGACGGTGCGGGCCGGGTCGGCCGCCAGCGGCGGAACGGCTCACAGCGGTCCCAGCACGTGGTGGGGGTCCGCGTCCAGGGCGAGCGTGTCGAGTACCGCCAGTAGTTGCCGTTCCTCGTAACGGAAGTGGCTCTCCATGATCGCGGCGATTCCCTCGATGTGGCGGTCGAGTTCGGCCGGGGAGGCGGCCCGATCCACGGCAGCCTGCAATCCCGCGAGCAGATGCGCGATCATCGAGTGATCCTGTTGCAGGTATCGCAGGGTGTCGCGTAGCTCCGGATGGGCGGCGGCGATCGCGGGGAAGAGTTCGCGGTCCTCGCCCTCGTGGTGCCCGGTCAGCGCGGCACAGAAGCCGTGACAGAACAGCAGCAGATCACGGCTGGCGGGTTCCGCCGCCTCGCCACTGGCCAGTGCGCCGCGGGTCAGGTGCAGGGCTTTGCGCAGCCGGTCGTGCACGCTGCGGACTTCGCGACTCCAGGCGACGAGCCTGGTCTTCTGGCCCTCAGTCACAGGAGGGCGAAGGTAACGACAGTGTCATCATCGTGGTCCTTCGGTCCGGCGCCTCCATGCCTGACACGGTCTGCCACCGGCACGCGACGCTGAGATGAAGCTACCCGACGAGGCCAGTGGCCGTGGTCCCCGGATGGCCCGCCAGCCGAGGCCGGGCCATCCGGCCGGTCACTCCGGGACGCGGCGGTAGGCGCCGTCGCTGGCCGAGGTGGCCATTGAGGCGTACGCGCGCAGGGCCGCCGACACCGGACGCTGCCGGTCCACTGGCGTGTACGGGCGGTCCCGCTTCTCCTGCGCGACCCGACGGGCGTCCAGCACGTCGGCCGGCACGTTCAGCTCGATGGAGCGCGCCGGAATGTCGATGACGATCTCGTCTCCCGGCTCCACCAGCGCGATCAGCCCACCCGAGGCGGCCTCGGGGGAGACGTGCCCGATGGAGAGCCCGGAGGTGCCGCCGGAGAACCGGCCGTCGGTGAGCAACGCACAGGCCCGGCCCAGCCCGCGGCCCTTGAGGAACGAGGTGGGGTAGAGCATCTCCTGCATGCCCGGGCCGCCCTTCGGCCCCTCGTAGCGGATCACCACCACGTCCCCGGCGACGATCTCCTTGGTCAGGATGGCGGTGACCGCGTCGTCCTGCGACTGGTAGACCTTGGCCGGGCCGCGGAAGGTCAGGCACTCCTCGGGCACCCCGGCGGTCTTCACCACGCAGCCGTCCGGCGCGAGATTGCCGTGCAGGATGGCCAGTCCGCCGTCGACGGTGTACGCGTGCTCGCCGTCGCGGATGCAGCCACCGGCCGCGTCGGTGTCCAGCGACGACCAGCGGTTGGTGGTGGAGAAGGGCTCGACGGTACGCACCCCACCCGGGGCGGCGTGGAACAACTCGATCGCCTCGGCGGTGGCCGAGCCGCCGCGCACGTCCCAGTCGGCCAGCCAGCGCTCCAGCGACGGGGAGTGCACCGCGCGCACGTTCCGGTGCAGCAGGCCGGCGCGGTCCAGTTCGCCGAGGATGGCCGGGATGCCGCCGGCCCGGTGCACGTCCTCCATGTGGTATTGCGGCGAGTTCGGGGCGACCTTGGCCAGGCACGGCACCCGGCGTGAGATCGCGTCGATGTCGGCGACGGTGAAGTCCAGCTCGGCCTCACGGGCAGCGGCCAGCAGGTGCAGGATCGTGTTCGTCGACCCGCCCATCGCCACGTCGAGGGCGACGGCGTTCTCGAACGCGGCCCGCGAGGCCAACGCACGTGGCAGCACCGAGGCGTCGTCGCCGTCGTACCACCGCTTGGCGATCTGCACGACGGTGCGGCCGGCCTCGACGAAGAGCGACCGCCGTGCGGCGTGGGTGGCCAGCGTCGACCCGTTGCCCGGCAGCGCCAGCCCGATCGCCTCGGTTAGGCAGTTCATCGAGTTCGCGGTGAACATGCCCGAGCACGAGCCGCAGGTGGGGCAGGCGGAGCGCTCGATCTCGCCGAGCTGGTCGTCGGTGACCGCCTCGTTCGAGGAGGCGATCATCGCGTCGATCAGATCGATCTTGGAGTGGACGATGCCCTCGATCGCCACCGTCTTGCCGGCCTCCATCGGGCCGCCGGAGACGAACACGGTCGGGATGTCCAGTCGCAGCGCTGCCAGCAGCATCCCCGGCGTGATCTTGTCGCAGTTGGAGATGCAGACCAGGGCGTCCGCGCAGTGCGCGTTGACCATGTACTCGACCGCGTCGGCGATCAGCTCGCGGCTGGGCAGGGAGTAGAGCATGCCGCCGTGGCCCATGGCGATGCCGTCGTCCACCGCGATCGTGTTGAACTCCCGGCCCACCCCGCCGGCGTCGGCCACCGCGTCGGCGACCAGTCCGCCCATGTCCTTGAGATGTACGTGCCCCGGAACGAACTGGGTGAAACTGTTCGCGATGGCGACGATCGGCTTGCCGAAATCGTCGTCGGTCATCCCGGTGGCCCGCCAGAGGGCCCGGGCGCCGGCCATCGTCCGACCGTGCGTGGAGGTCTTCGACCGCAGCTCAGGCATGCCACCCAGTCTGTCACCGGGGGCCGGGCACCGGACAGGCGCACGCACCCGTGTCCCAACAGATGCACACCCGATCCCCGCGTCGGGCACCGATCCGGCAGAGTTGAGGGGTGCACACACCCCCCGCCATGATCGGCGTTGCGGTGCTGAGCGCGCTGATCGCCCTCACGGCCGGCGTGCTGCTGGCCGCCGCCGTCCGCCGCCGGGCCGCCACCCACCGCGAGGCGTACGCGGTGCTGGCCGTGGCCGGTGCCGTCGCGCTGGTGACGATGCTGGCCGGGGTGGCCGCCTCGGTCAGCGTGAACGCGCACTGGGCACACGAGCAGCAGCAGCGCACCGGGTGGGCCACCCTGGTCGCGCTCGGCACGGCAACCAGCGGCCTGCTCTTCTGCTTCGGTCTGCTTCGCGTGCCGGGGGTGACCGGCTCGGTGCCCTCGGCCGCACGGCTCGCCCTCGACGGGGTGATCGTCGGTGCGGCGCTCTGGTTCGTCGGCTGGATGCTGGTCTCCGAGCCGACCCGGCTGCTCGGTGACGCGACCCCGACGGCCTGCCCGTCGATCCTTCTCGCCTCGGTCAGCGCGACGTTGAGCGCCGGTATCGCCGCCATCATGGTCCTTCGCGCTCCCGCGCCCCGACGCTGCCTCGCCGTGCTGGGCACCGGGATCACCGCCTCGTCGTTCGGCGGGCTGGGTGTCGCGGCGGGGCTCTGCCAGTCGGGGTCGCCCCTGGCGATGGCCGGCGCGGCGGTGCTCGCCGTAGGGCTGCTGGTGGCCGCGTTGGCGGCCTACCGGATCGACCCGCCGGGCCAGCTCGACATTGATGTGATCCGGCGCGACGGCGAGTACGCCTTCGTGCCGATGGTCGCCATGGCCACCTCGGCGATCTACCACCTCACGCAGGACGGCCGCTTCGACGGGCTGGCCATCGCCGCCGGCATCGTCGAGGGGTTCGCGCTGGTGGCCCGGCAGTACCTCACCCTGCACGACGTCCGGGCGTACGCCCGGCGGCTCACCGAGCGGGAGGCGCACTTCCGTCAACTCGCGCACACCGACGCGCTCACCGGCCTGGCCAACCGACGGGGACTGCTACAGGCGCTGCGCCGGTGCGCCGAGGCGCGGGTGCCATGTGTCCTTCTCGGTCTGGATCTGGACGGCTTCAAGAACGTCAACGACATGCGCGGCCACGACGTGGGCGACGTCGTGCTGGCCGAGGTGGGGCAGCGGCTGCGGGGCAACCTGCGCCCCGGCGACCTCGCCGCCCGGCTCGGCGGGGACGAGTTCGCGGTGCTCATGCACGGTGGCCCGGCCGAGGCTGGCGTGGTCGCCGAGCGGCTGCTACGGGTGCTCGGCGGCTCCTACGGGCAGCCCGAGGCGCCGGTCTTCCTCTCGGTCAGCATCGGTCTCGCGGGCTGGGCGGACGAACCGGATGTCGAGCTGTTGCAGCGCCACGCGGATCTCGCGTTGCGCTACGCCAAGCAGCGCGGCAAAAGTCGGATCGAGCGCTACGACGGCGCGTACGACCAGTTGCTGCGCCGGCGCACCACGCTGGAGCACGAGCTGCGTGGCGCGATCGAGCGCGACGAGTTGCGGCTGGTCTTCCAGCCGGTGGCCTCCCTGCCGTCGGTGCGCCCGGTCGGTGCGGAGGCCCTGCTGCGCTGGCGTCATCCCGAGCTGGGCAACGTCCGGCCGGACGAGTTCATCCCCCTTGCCGAGGAGTGCGGGATGATCGCCAAACTCGGCGCCTGGGTGCTGCACCAGGCCTGCTACCAGCTGTCCCGTTGGTTGGCCGAGGGGCACGACGTCTGGGTGTCGGTGAACGTGTCGCCGCGGGAGCTGCACGCCCCCGAGTACGTGGTACAGGTCGCCGAGGCGCTGCGGGCTCACCACGTCCCGCCGCAGCGGCTGGTGCTGGAGGTCACCGAGCACGCCGTCGCCACCGACCTCGACGAGCTGATCCGCCGGCTGACCGCGCTGCGGCTGACCGGCGTGCGGATCGCGCTGGACGACTTCGGCGCCGGCTACTCCTCGCTGGGTCAGCTGCGTCGCCTGCCGATCGACATTCTCAAGATCGACCATGGGTTGGTGGCGGAGCACGAACCGGTCCGGCCGGTCGGGCGCGACGGTCCGGCCTTCGCCCCGATGGTCGACATCGTGATGCGGCTGGGCCACCAGTTCGGCCTGGAGGTGATCGCCGAGGGGGTCACCACGCCGCCCGAGTTGGCTGCGGTGGTGGCCGCGGGCTGCCGGTTCGGCCAGGGCGCGTTGTTCGGGTGGGGCGTGCCGGCCGAGCACCTGGAGGCGATGCTCGACGCCGCCACGTCTCCCGGTGCCCGACCAGCCCGGCCCGCACCTTCGAGCGCCCCGCCGCCGGCTGCCCGCCGGCCGCCCGCCCCGCGCCTCGGCGAAGGACTCTCCGGGCACGTCAGGCCGGGTGCGGCTGGCCTGCCAGTAGGCGACCCACCACGTCCGTGAACCAAAATGTGGGATCAGTTGACTCATCGCGTGAGATGCGTCAGGCTGAGCCCATGTCGTACCGGTCGCTGCGAGTACTTACCTGAGCGCACTCTCCCCACCTGAGAGTGCGCTGGCCCCGTGCATCTGGCACGAGGGCCTTTTTCTTGCCGTCAAATCCACCGGACGCCGGCCCCGCCCGCGTTTCACAGTGTGAGCAGCCCCACCCACTCCAGCCGAAGGCCAACCGCCATGACGAGACCCACGCCCGAGACCCTCGCCAACACCGCCCGGCGGGCCCGCACCGCCGCCGAGTCCACCGGCGACGCCGACCACGCCAGCGTCGCCGCCACGCCGGCCGTCGCAGCGGTACGCTCCGCGCAGGCCCAGGTCTCCGGTGCCGGCTCGCTGGTGCGCTCCCTGGAGGCGCTCGACGTCGACGTCGTCTTCGGCATCCCGGGCGGCGCGATCCTGCCGGCGTACGACCCGCTCTACGACTCGACGGTCCGGCACATCCTGGTCCGGCACGAGCAGGGCGCGGGCCACGCAGCCACCGGCTACGCCCAGGCCACCGGGAGGGTCGGGGTGTGCATCGCCACCTCCGGTCCGGGCGCGACGAATCTGGTCACCCCGATCGCCGACGCGTACATGGACTCGGTGCCGGTGGTGGCCATCACCGGCCAGGTGGCCCGCCCGTCGATCGGGACGGACGCCTTTCAGGAGGCGGACATCCAGGGCATCACGCTGCCGATCACCAAGCACAACTTCCTGGTGCAGGAGCCCAGCGAGATCCCGCGGGTGCTGGCCGAGGCGTTCCACCTGGCGTCGACCGGTCGGCCCGGCCCGGTCCTGGTGGACATCCCCAAGGACGTCCTCCAGGCATCGACCACCTTCGCCTGGCCGCCCACCCTGGACCTGCCCGGCTACCGGCCCACCCTGCACCCGCACGGCAAGCAGATCCGGGAGGCGGCGCGGCTGATGAGCAACGCCCGCCGGCCGGTGCTCTACGTCGGCGGCGGAGTGCTCAAGGCCGGCGCCACCGACGGGCTGCGCCGGTTGGCCGAGCTGACCGGCATCCCGGTGGTCACCACGCTGATGGCGTTGGGGGCGTTCCCCGACTCACACCGGCAGCACCTGGGCATGCCCGGCATGCACGGCACCGTCGCCGCGGTTTACGGGCTGCAGAAGGCCGACCTGATCGTGGCGCTCGGCGCCCGGTTCGACGACCGGGTCACCGGCAAGCTGGACTCCTTCGCCCCGGACGCCACGGTGGTGCACGCCGACATCGACCCGGCCGAGATCGGTAAGAACCGGCACGCGGACGTGCCGATCGTCGGCGACGCCCGGCACGTGATCGACGAGTTGCTCGGGGCGGTCACCACCGAGCGGGCGGCGGGGCGCACCACCGACATTGCCGACTGGTGGGTGCAGTTGAACGACCTGCGCGAGCGTTACCCGCTGGGCTACGACGAGCCTGAGGACGGCACGCTCTCCCCGCAGTACGTGATCAAGCGGCTGGGTGAGATCGCCGGACCGGACGCGATCTACGTCGCCGGCGTTGGCCAGCACCAGATGTGGGCCTCACAGTTCATCTCGTACGAGCAGCCGCAGACCTGGCTGAACTCCGGCGGTCTGGGCACCATGGGCTACGCGGTGCCGGCGGCGATGGGCGCCAAGGTGGGGCGGCCCGACACGGTGGTCTGGGCCGTCGACGGCGACGGCTGCTTCCAGATGACCAACCAGGAGTTGGCAACCTGCGCGCTGGAGGGTATCCCGGTCAAGATCGCCGTGATCAACAACGGCAACCTCGGCATGGTCCGCCAGTGGCAGACGCTGTTCTACAACGAGCGCTACTCCAACACGGAGTTGGGCACCCACAAGCACCGCATCCCGGACTTCGTAAAGCTCGCCGAGGCCCTCGGCTGCGTCGGGCTGCGCTGCGAGACCGCCGAGGACGTGGACCGGACCATCGAGGCGGCGATGTCCATCAACGACGCGCCGGTCGTCGTCGACTTCGTGGTCGGCAAGGACGCGATGGTCTGGCCGATGGTCGCCGCCGGTACCAGCAACGACGAGATCATGTTCGCCCGCGGCGTCCGCCCGGCCTTTGACGAGGACGATATCTAGGTCATGGCCAATTGCACCGAGCGCAGCGAGGGCCATGAGGACATGACGAGGAAGGCACTGCCATGACGATGCACACCCTGTCCGTCCTGGTGGAGAACAAGCCAGGCGTACTGGCCCGGGTATCCGGACTCTTCTCCCGGCGCGGGTTCAACATCGACAGCCTCGCCGTCGGCGAGACCGAGAATCCGGACGTCTCGCGGATCACTATCGTGGTCAACGCGGAGTCCTCCCCACTGGAACAGGTCACCAAGCAACTCAACAAGCTGGTCAACGTACTGAAGATCGTCGAGCTGGATCCGTCGATGTCGGTAGCACGCGAGCTGCTCCTGGTCAAGGTGCGTGCTGATCGTACCGCCCGCGCCCAGGTGCTGGAGACGGTGAGCCTGTTCCGCGCCCGGGTGGTCGACGTGGCCGCCGACACCCTCACCATCGAGGCGACCGGCACTCCCGACAAGCTCGACGCGCTACTGCGCGACCTTGAGCCCTTCGGCATCAAGGAGATGGTCCAGTCGGGCCTGGTGGCGATCGGGCGCGGACCGCGTGCCATCACCGCCGGCCCGGGCCTGCGGGCCGCCTGATCCGCTGCGGGCCGGCCCTGCGGGCCGCCTGATCCGACTGGGCCGGCCCTGCGGGCCGCTCCGGGCACAGAGCCACCACGGGCCGCCACGGCGGCCGTACGAAAGGGAAGTCATGAGCGTTGAGGTGTACTACGACGACGACGCCGACCTGGGCCTTGTCCAGGCGAAGAGGGTCGCCGTGATCGGCTACGGCAGCCAGGGCCACGCCCACGCGCTGTCGCTGCGCGACTCGGGTGTCGACGTCGTGATCGGGCTGCCCGAAGGCTCGAAGAGCCGGGCCAAAGCCGAGGAGCAGGGCCTGCGGGTACTCACCCCGGCGGAGGCGTCCGCTGAAGCTGACGTGATCATGGTGCTGGCGCCGGACACCGCCCAGCGCAAGATCTACGCGGAGTCGATCGCGCCGAACCTCAGTGCGGGCAAGGCGCTGTTCTTCGGGCACGGTTTCAACATCCGCTACGGCCTGATCAAGCCGCCGGCCGAGGTCGACGTGGCGATGGTCGCTCCGAAGGGCCCCGGTCACCTGGTCCGCCGGCAGTACACCGACGGCAAGGGCGTGCCCTGCCTGGTGGCGGTCGAGCAGGACGCCACCGGCGACGCCTTCGCGCTCGCCCTCGCGTACGCGAAGGGGATCGGTGGAACCCGGGCCGGCGCGATCCGGACCACCTTCACCGAGGAGACCGAGACCGATCTCTTCGGCGAGCAGGCGGTGCTCTGCGGTGGCGCGGCGGCGCTGGTGCAGACCGGTTTCGAGGTGCTCACCGAGGCCGGCTACGCGCCTGAGGTGGCCTACTTCGAGTGCCTGCACGAGCTGAAGCTCATCGTGGACCTGATGTACGAGGGCGGCATCGCCCGGATGCGCTACAGCGTCTCCGACACCGCCGAGTACGGGGACCTCTCCCGGGGCCCACGGGTGATCGACGGCCGGGTCAAGGAGGAGATGCGCAAAATCCTCGGTGAGATCCAGTCCGGCGGGTTCGCCCGCGAGTGGGTGGCCGAGGACGAGGCTGGCCGGCCGAACTACAACAAGTGGCGGGCCGAGGGCGCGGCGCACCCGATCGAGGAGACCGGGCGCAAGCTGCGCGGCATGATGAGCTGGGTGGATCGCCCGATCACCGAGACCGCCTGAGGCGTACTCGCACCAACGGCACCCGGGCCGGCGTTCTCCCCGACGCCGAGCCCGGGTGCCGTGCGCCGCCCCCAGTCGGCTAACGAACGTTAACCCGCACGTCACGTCCGGTTTGTGAGGGCACTCACCCCGCAGTCCGGAGCACGCCGGGCGGCCTGCGCCCTACGATCGCGGATAGGTGCGTTGCCGGCACCTGACGGCCATGGCCGGTCCGTGCCGGGCGCAGTGCAGCGTCCCGTCCCCCGGCCGACCGCTCTGACGACCTCTACGAGGACCAATGACTCCTGTCGTACTGATCGCCGAAGAACTCGCCCCCGCCGCCATCGAGGTACTCGCCCACGACTTCGACGTCCGGCATGTGGACGGCACTGACCGCCCGGCCCTGCTCTCGGCGCTCACCGGGGCCGACGCCGTCATCGTCCGCAGCGCCACCCAGATCGACGCCGAGGCGATCGCCGCCGCACCTCGGCTCAAGGTCGTGGCCCGTGCCGGCGTCGGCCTGGACAACGTCGAGGTGTCGGCGGCCACCGCGCGGGGCGTCATGGTCGTCAACGCGCCCACCTCGAACATCGTCTCCGCCGCGGAGCAGGCCGTCGCGCTGCTGCTCGCGGTCGCCCGGAACACCGCCAGCGCCAGCTCCGCGCTCAAGGCGGGGGAGTGGAAGCGTTCGAAGTACACCGGTGTGGAGATCCAGGGCAAGACCGTCGGCGTCGTCGGCCTCGGCCGCATCGGTGTCCTCTTCGCGTCTCGGATCGCGGCCTTCGGCACCCGGCTGATCGCCTACGACCCGTACATCCAGCCGGCGCGGGCCGCGCAGCTCGGCGTGCGTCTGGTCGGCCTCGATGAACTGCTGCGGGAGAGCGACTTCATCTCGATCCACTTGCCGAAGACCCCGGAGACCCTGGGGCTGATCGGCGAGAAGGAGCTGTCGATCGTCAAGCCGGGTGTGCGGATCGTCAACGCCGCCCGGGGCGGGCTGATCGACGAGCAGGCCCTGGCCGACGCGCTGGCCGAGGGCCGGGTCGGCGGGGCCGGGATCGACGTGTACGCCAAGGAGCCCTGCACCTCCTCGCCGCTGTTCGCCTTCGACAACGTGGTGGCCACCCCGCACCTGGGCGCCTCCACCGGTGAAGCGCAGGACAAGGCCGGCCTGGCGGTGGCCAAGAGTGTGAAGCTGGCCCTGCAGGGCGAGTTCGTGCCGGACGCGGTCAACGTGCAGGCCGGCGGAGTCGTCGCCGAGGACGTCCGGCCGCTGCTGCCGCTGGCCGAGAAGCTCGGCCGCGCCTTCACCGCCGTCGCCGGCGGGGTCGCCGCCAGCGTCACCGTCGAGGTACGCGGTGAGATCGTCGGCCACGACGTCTCGGTGCTCAAGCTGGCCGCCACCAAGGGCCTGTTCAGCTCGGTGGTCGAGGAGCAGGTGACCTACGTCAACGCGCCGCACCTGGCCGCCCAGCGCGGCGTGGAGGTGTCGCTTGCCACCCAGACCGAGACCGCCGACCACCCGGTTCTGGTCACCGTGCGCGGTGCGCTGCCCGACGGCCGCACCGTCAGCGTCTCCGGCACGGTGGCCCAGGCCGGTACCCGCGACATCATAAAGCTGACCGAGGTCGACGGGTTTGACGTGGAGATCGGTGCCGAGGGCATTCTGCTCTTCCTGCGCTACGTCGACCGTCCGGGCGTGGTCGGCACCGTCGGCACCCTGCTCGGCGCGGCCGGCATCAACATCGCGGCGATGCAGGTGGCCCGGCGGGAGGCCGGCGGTGAGACGCTGATGACTCTCACCGTCGACCAGGCACTCGGGGCCGACCTGCTCACCTCGGCCGCCGACTCGATTGGCGCCACCTCGGCCAGCGCCGCGGACCTGCGCGACGAGTAGTCCGCACGAGCCGTCGGGGCCCGGCCGGCGGCCGGGCCCCTTGTCGTGGCCGGCACGTGTCAGCGGGGGCCGGGCATCCGGGCCGCCGGCGGCGGGTAGACCGAGCCGTCCTGGGCGTCGAAGAGAATCAGACGGCACTCCCCGGCCAGCCGCTCGATGTCGAGGAGCACCTGGTCGGGGCAGGCCGGGTCCAGGTTCAGCTCGATGTGGTCGGCTGCCTTGTGCAACTGCGCGACCGCCCAGGGGGTGTTCGGGCCGGTTGGTCGTTCCGGGTAGCTGGCGGTGATAGCCCGATAGAAGGACACACACCGCGGGTCAGGTTGTCGCTCGACGTGCCGCCCGTTGCGGCACTGCTGCACCGCCGCTCGCACGTCCTCGGGCGTCGCCCCGTCCGACAGGGCCCACACGCTCAGATCGAAGCTCACGGCGGACAGCGTGCCATCTGCGCTTCACCTTGTCGAAAACGCCCCTGCCGCAGGCCAGTGGTTGAGCCGCAAGGATCGCCTGGATCATCCCCTGTGGAGCTCTTGCCGCGAAACGCATCAATTCGATAGCGTACCGATGCGGTTACCTGCCGAGTTGGCGCGCCGACCCGTCTTCGGGTGGCGAGGTTGGCGTCCGACCGACCGGCCCGCACCCCTCGATTGCGCGAGCCACGCGCACTCGTCGTCGACCGGCCTCCACGGCCGTTGCCGCGACCGTGGAGGCCGGTCGCTGCGTCAACCCGCCAGCTCGCTGCGTCACCCACCGGGCTCGCCGCGTCAGCGACGGGCGGCGAAAAGCACCCGGTAGTCCGATCCGGCGCGGAACCAGGCCAGCCCGACCGGTCCTGCCGCGTACAGCGCGGTGGCGTAGGCGTCGGCCACCGCGAGGTCGGGACCGACCACCGTCGCGGCGACCAACTGTTCGGCCGGCTCACCGGTGTGCGGATCCACCACGTGCCCCTGCCGTCCGGTGACTCCGGAGGTGCCGACCGCGCCCGCCGTCATCGCCAGCACCAGGGGAGCCCGGTGCCGGTCGGTCGGGTGGTGCAGCGCGACCCGCCACGGGCCGCCGTGCCCAGCGTGGCCGCGGACCACCAGGTCGGCGCCGCTGAGCACGGCGTAGTCGTGGATGCCGGCGCTGCGCAACCGGCCCGCCGCCCGTTCCACCGCCCACCCGCCGAGCAGGCCGCCCGGGTCGAAGCCGCCGGGCACCGCCCAGGCGTCGAACCAGCCGTCCGTCGCGGCGCGCATCGTGGCGCACCGGGCCACCAAATCGGCGAGCGGCGGGTACGACTCGGGGCTGATCTCGTCCCGGCGCAGCCTGGACACCAGGCTCTCCGGGCGGTTCGGGCCGTAGGTGAGGTCGATTGCCCGCAGTTCGGCCACCGCGTCACGCAGCGCCTCGCCGACTCCCCGCCGGCCGAGCCACTCGGGTGCGTTCAGCAGCAGGGTGTACGCCGCCGTCGAGGTGCGCACGGTGTGTCGGACGGCGATCCGGTCCCCGGCGACCACGCCAGCCCGGTCGGGCCGTTGCTCACGGGCACCCAGTCGCAGGTCGGGTCGGCGGAAACGGAAGCTTGCCGGGTCCACCCAGCTGGTTCGTGGTTGCTCGTCGGTCCACATCGCATCCGTCCCCTCCTCGGCGCCCGTCGCGCCGTCGCGGCGGACGCCCGGACCCGTAGCCCGTCACTTCACGCTAGGCAGCGGAGATGACTGCCCCATGAATGCACCCTGGGAAGCTGCTGTGCGTAACGCTTTCCCGAGAAGTGGAACTTTCGTACCGGGAAGCGGGACGGCGGCGTACCGTCGAGCCACACGAGCGAAGGAGCTGACGGACGTGGCACGGATCGCGGTGGTGGCCGGGGACGGGATCGGACCCGAGGTGGTCGCGGAGGCCCGCAAGGTCATCGACGCGGTACTGCCCGGCGTCGAGGCGACGGAGTACGACCTCGGTGCGGCACGTTACCACCGCACTGGTGAGGTGCTGCCCGACTCGGTGCTCGGCGAGCTGGCCGGGCACGACGCGATCCTGCTCGGCGCGGTCGGCGACCCGACCGTCCCGCCGGGCGTGCTGGAGCGGGGCCTGCTGTTGAAGCTGCGCTTCGCCTTCGACCAGTACGTCAACCTGCGCCCGTCCCGGCTCTGGGCGGGGGTGGCCAGCCCGCTGGCCGCGGTCAAGCCCGGCGAGGTCGACCTGGTTGTCGTCCGTGAGGGCACCGAGGGCCTCTACGCCGGCGCCGGTGGCAACCTGCACCGGGGCACCCCGGCCGAGGTCGCCACCGAGGAGAGCCTGAACACCCGGCACGGTGTCGAGCGGGTGGTCCGGGACGCTTTCGCCCGCGCCGCCCGGCGCGAGAGGCGCAAGGTGACACTGGTGCACAAGACGAACGTACTCACCCACGCCGGCTCCCTGTGGGCCCGCACCTTCGAGGCGGTCGCCGCCGAGCATCCCGACGTGTCCACCGAGTATCAGCACGTCGATGCCGCCGCGATGTTCCTCGTGACCCAGCCGCAGCGGTACGACGTCGTGGTCACCGACAACCTTTTCGGTGACATCCTCACCGACATCGCGGCGGCGGTGACCGGAGGAATCGGCCTCGCCGCCAGCGGCAGCATCAACCCCGAAGGGGCGTTTCCGTCGATGTTCGAGCCGGTGCACGGCTCCGCACCGGACATCGCCGGGCGTGGCGTGGCCGACCCGGTCGCCGCCGTGCTCTCGGCGGCCCTGCTGCTCGACCAGCTCGGGCACGCCGACGCCGCCGCCCGGATCACCGTCGCGGTCGGTGCGGAGTTGGCCACGCGGGGCCCGGACGTAGCCCTGCGCACCGCCGACGTGGGTAATCGGATCGCGGCCCAGGTAGCCGCCTGATCGCCTCCCGTTCCTGCGGGTCGCACGGCCACTCCTGCCCGGCCCTCCGGCGGCACGGTGGCAACACACCGACCGGCGGCGTCCGCGGGGTACGGTGCCACCTGTGCGTGGGTGGACCTATCCGCTGAACGACCGTTCGGGGTAGGTTTTCTGGCACAAAACGTTTCCGGCGTGCGGTCGGCGCATGCCGTGGTCCCTCAGGGAGGTCAGCGCGATGAGCGGTGGTGACAAGATCGACTTCGAGATCCGTCCGAACCCCGCGCCGGTATCCGCCACCGACCGGGCTGCGCTGCTGGCCAACCCCGGGTTCGGCCGGGTCTTCACCGACCACATGGTCATCATCCGCTACGCCGAGGGCAAGGGCTGGTACGACGCCCGCGTCGAGGCACGCGGGCCGATCCCGATGGATCCCGCCAGCGCCGTCCTGCACTACGCGCAGGAAATCTTCGAGGGGATGAAGGCGTACCGCACGGCAGGCGGCGGGGTGACGATGTTCCGCCCGTACGCCAACGCGGCCCGGTTCAACACCTCCGCCGCCCGGATGGCCATGCCGTCGCTGCCGGAGGAAACCTTCGTCGACTCACTGCACCGGCTGATCGAGATCGACCGGGACTGGATCCCCGGCGGTGCGGACGGCAGCCTCTACCTGCGACCGTTCATGTTCGCCAGCGAGGTCTTCCTCGGTGTCCGTCCAGCCAACGAGTACCTCTACTCGGTGATCGCGTCGCCGGTCGGCGCCTACTTCTCCGGTGGGGTCAAGCCGGTGACGGTCTGGGTTTCACCCGACTACACCCGGGCGGCGCCCGGCGGCACCGGCGCGGCCAAGTGTGGCGGCAACTACGCCGCCTCGCTGGCCGCCCAGGCCGAAGCCTTCGAGCACGGCTGCGAGCAGGTGGTCTTTCTGGACGCCGTCGAGCGCAGCTTCGTCGACGAACTGGGCGGCATGAACGTCTTCTTCGTCTACGACGACGGTTCGATCGCCACGCCGCCGCTGACCGGCACGATCCTGCCCGGCATCACCCGCGAGTCGGTGCTCACGTTGGCGTCGGCGGCCGGTCACCGGGTCGAGGAGCGGCCGGTGACCTTCGACGACTGGCAGGCGGACGCCGCGAGCGGGCGGCTCCGCGAGGTCTTCGCGTGCGGCACTGCGGCGGTGATCACCCCGATCGGGCGGGTGCGCTTCCCCGGCGGGGAGTTCGCCGTCGCCGGCGGTGAGCCCGGAACGGTGACGATGGCGCTGCGTCAGCGGCTGGTGGATCTCCAGCGCGGCGAGGCCGCCGACCCACACGACTGGGTCCACCACGTGCTATGAGCTGTAAGGAAGGGCACCTTCTCAACACGCGGCGCGACACCGTGCGCGGCGACCGCGCGGTGCGGCGTCAGTCGAGCAGGTGGGTACGCAGGGCGGCGAGTTGCTCGCCGGTGACGCCGGCGCGGCGCAGGTAGTCGTCCACGGAGCCGTGGCCCTCGCGGATCTCGGCGAGGAACAGCAGCATCGCCTCGGCCGGCGACGACAGGAACGGTGGTGGTAGTGGCGCTGAGTCGGGAAAGGTCGCGGCGACCCAGGCACTGAACCGCTCTGACGCCCCGGTGCTCAGCGAGTAGTCCGCCGCGATCTCGGTGTCGTCCACGCCGAGGACGGCAAGGGTCAGGCCGCAGACGATGCCGGTCCGGTCCTTACCCGCCACGCAGTGCACCACCACCGGCGAGTTGGCGCCTTCGGCTATCAGGCCGATCGCCTCGGCGAGCCCGGCGGTGCCGGTGCGGGCCAGGTCGGCGTACCGGTCGGCCAGGTAGCGGGCCAGGTCGCCTCCGGGCTGGTACGGCTGCTCCTCCCACTGCGCGTGCTCGGGGTGGATGTGCCGGTAGGTGAGCCCGTCGAAGTCGGGCACCCGGCCGTCGCGCTCGACCTCGTGCGGGCGGCGCAGATCGATGACGGTCCGCACGCCGAGCGCCGCGAAGGCGTCCCGGTCGGCGTCGCCGATGCGGTGCAGCGAGTCGGAACGGTAGAGCCGGCCGGTGCGTACGGTGCGGTCGTCCTGACCGCGGTAGCCGCCCACGTCCCGAAAGTTGAAGGTGGTGGTGAACGGGGTACTTCGGTTGAGCTCGTTGGAGTCCACCCCTGACACGGTAGGCGGCCGGTGGGAAGCTGCCCACCGCCCTACACTCGACCAACAGGAGACCCGGCGACCACACCAGACCCGGCGACCACACCAGACCCGGGCGGACGTCCCGGAATGTGGATTGTGCCTCCCAACAGCTGCCGTAGGGTGGCAGAGTACCGAGCGTGACCAGCACCGCCCGCATTATTGGCAACTAGCGCGCCGGCCTCCCCCTCTGCCGAGCGCGCAGACCTCCCGCAGCCGCGGGGGGTCTTTTTGTTGCGCTGGCCGGTGCCTGACGAAGGGATCCCCATGACGTTCCAGGTCTACGACACGACCCTGCGCGACGGCGCTCAGCGCGAGGGGCTCAGCTACTCGGTGGTCGACAAGCTCGCCGTGGCGCGGCTGCTCGACGAGTTCGGCGTCGGGTTCATCGAGGGTGGGTGGCCGGGCGCGGTGCCCAAGGACACCGAGTTCTTCCGCCGGGCGCGTACCGAACTCGATCTCAGGTACGCGGTGCTGGTCGCCTTCGGCGCCACCCGCCGGGCTGGCGCGGTCGCCGCCGACGACCCGCAGGTGCGCGGCCTGCTCGACGCGCACACCTCGGCGGTCGCCCTGGTGGCCAAGGCAGATCTGCGCCACGTGGAGCGGGCGCTGCGCACCACCGCCAAGGAGAACCTGGCGATGATCCACGACACGGTGACTCATCTCGTGGCCGAGGGGCGGCGGGTTTTCGTCGATGGTGAGCACACCTTCGACGGCTACCGCTACGACCCGGCGTACACCGCGTCGGTGGTGGAGGTCGCGCTGGCGGCCGGTGCCGAGCGCTTCGTGCTCTGCGACACCAACGGTGGAATGCTGCCGTCCCAGGTGACCCGGACGATCGCCGACCTTGGCGACCGGATCGGCGTCGTGCCCGAGCTGCTCGGTATGCACGCCCAGAACGACACCGCCTGCGCGGTGGCCAACACCATCGCAGCCGTCGAGGCCGGCGTCAAGCACGTGCAGGGTACCGCCAACGGGTACGGGGAGCGGCCAGGGAACGCCGACATCTTCGCCGTCGTGGCGAACCTCCAGCTCAAGCTCGGGCTGCCGGTCCTACCGGAGGGCTGCCTGGAGCAGATGGTGCGGGTCTCCCACGCCATCGCCGAGATCGCCAACATTGCCCCCGACACCCACCAGGCGTACGCCGGGGCCGCTGCCTTCGCCCACAAGGCGGGGCTGCACGCGAGTGCGATCAAGGTGGATCCGCTGCTCTACAACCACGTCGAACCGGCGGTGGTGGGCAACGACATGCGGATCCTGGTCACCGAGATGGCCGGTCGGGCCAGCATCGAGCTCAAGAGTCGTGAACTCGGGCTGGACCTGTCCGGCCATCCGGAGACGCTGTCCCGGGTCACCAACCGGGTCAAGGAGTTGGAGGCCGGCGGCTGGTCGTTCGAGGCGGCGGACGCCTCGTTCGAGCTGCTCGTCCGCGGTGAACTGCCGGACGCCGCGCCGGTGCGGCCGTTCGCGTTGGAGTCGTACCGGGTGATGGTCGAGCACCGCGAGGACGGCGCTGTCGTCTCCGAGGCCACCGTGAAGATCCGGGTACGTGGTGAACGGGTGATCGCCACCGCGGAGGGCAACGGGCCGGTCAATGCCTTGGACGAGGCGCTTCGGGTCGGCCTCGGCCGGCACTATCCGGAGCTGCGCGACTTCGAGTTGGCCGACTACAAGGTACGAATCCTGGAGGGCAGCCACGGCACCGGCGCGGTGACCCGGGTGCTGGTCGAGACGGCCGACGGCCGGGGCGGCGGCTGGACCACGGTCGGCGTTCATCCCAACGTGGTGGAGGCGAGCTGGCACGCGTTGGTCGACGCGCTCACCTTCGGCCTCGACCGGGGGCTTCGGCACCGGGTCTAGTGCGGTTCCTGGAACGTAGGCGGTGTCGCGGCGAGGTCCAGCGGTGCCAGGCTGTCCAGCGCCGCTACAGGGAGTGTGGACGCCAACGCCTGGACCAGGGGGTCCCGCCGAGTTGGTGGTACCGGCCGCCGTCGACTCACGGTTCGTGCCAAAAATTGTCGAACGCCGTTTGCGAAGGATTATTCAGGTTCACTTATCCCTGATTGTGGCGCTGATCCGACAGGTCCTAGAAAAGGGGTCGACTATTGACCTGAGGTGTTTTTCAGTGCTACGTTCCAGCTGGTCGGCGGGCCGCTATCCGGAGGAAGTATCACCAGCTCAGGGTGCATACATGTCGCAGGGTGCAGCCAGTTTTGAAATGTATTCCGAAACGAAATATGTCGACGGCTCATGCGCATTTTCGTCCGACCAGGAAAAGTAACCACCGTCCCGCGTGTCGCGGGTCGGCCGTACCCCCACGGTCACCAAGGGAGACCTGTCATGACCAGATTTTTCCGACGTAGGACGGCTGCGGTGGCAATCGCGGCTCTGGCGCTGGCTCTGGCCGGCGGCGGGATCGCCGTCGCAAAGCCCACGGCCGAGTCCGCCCAGCCCGCCGCCCGCACCGCCCAGCAGCCGGCGGTCAGCGCGGCTTCGCTGAACAGCGCGAAGGCCACCCTCGCCAAGGGCGACTCGATCGGCACCCAGGCCGCCGGCTTCTACGCCACGGTGGTCAACGCCAACGGCACCAAGGCCCGTGGTGCCGGGGTCGTCATCAAGTACGGCGTTGGGCAGTACGAGGTGCAGTTCGGCAGCAACGTCACCACCGCCGTCTACGTGGCGACGATCGGCGACGCCGGCTCGTGCTGCGTGCCGCCGGCCGGCGAGGTCTCGGTGGCCCCGCGCCTGCTCACCCCGAGCGCGGTCTTCATCCAGACCCGCAACTCCGTGGGCGTCGCCGCCGACCTGCCCTTCCATCTGCTCGTCCACCGCTGATCCGCGAACCGCCGACGGCCCCTGTCCTCGACGGGGGCCGTCGCCGTTCGCTTCCGTCGCCGGCTTCGCCAGGCGCCGTCTGTCCGGTAAGCGGCGATCCAGGCGCTAACGGTGTCGTCACGGGGTCTGGGGTGCCGAGGGCCGGAAATTCCGACGTTTGTCCGAGGGCCCCCACGGGAAGCAAGCACCGTGACGGACATCTCGGACACCATGGCCGGCCCGGTCGATCCCTACGCGACCGCGGCTGAGCTGGACCAGACGCTCTACGAGGTCAAACGCGTGATCGTCGGGCAGGATCGGCTCGTCGAACGCCTCCTCACCGCGCTGGTCGCCGACGGACACTGCCTGCTGGAGGGCGTACCCGGGGTGGCGAAGACCCTCGCCGCGCAGACCCTCGCGACGGTGGTCGGCGGCACCTTCTCCCGCATCCAGTTCACCCCCGACCTCGTTCCCTCCGACATCGTCGGCACCCGGATCTACCGCGCCTCGAAGGAGAGCTTCGACGTCGAGCTGGGCCCGATCATGGCGAACCTGGTGCTGGCAGACGAGATCAACCGGGCGCCGGCGAAAGTGCAGTCGGCGCTGCTGGAGGCGATGGCCGAGCGGCAGGTGTCGATCGGCGGGCGAAGTCACCGGGTACCAGAGCCGTTCCTCGTGCTGGCCACCCAGAACCCCATCGAGTCCGAAGGGGTCTACCAGCTGCCCGAAGCCCAACGGGACCGTTTCCTCATGAGGATCGTCGTGGGCTATCCCGGCGGTGAGGACGAGCTGGCCATCCTCTACCGGATGAGCGCCGAGCGTCCCACGGCCCACCCGGTGCTCGACCCGGACCGGTTGCGCGAGCTACAGCGCCGGGCCCGGCAGGTCTTCGTGCACCACGCCATCGCCGAGTACGTGGTCCGGCTCATCCTCGCGACCCGCGAACCGGGCCGGTTCGGCGTACCGGAGATCGCGCCGCTGCTCGCCTACGGTGCCAGTCCGCGCGCCACCCTCGGCCTCGTTGCCGCCGCTCGCGCCCAGGCCCTACTGCGAGGCCGGGAGTACGTCCTGCCCGACGACGTCCGGGAGCTGTCGGTGGACGTGCTGGCGCACCGGTTGGTGCTCTCCTTCGACGCGATCGCCGACGGTGTGAGCGCCGAGTGGGTCGTCCGACGGCTGGTCGAGGCGGTTCCGCCGCCCCGGGTGGCGGCGACCGGGCATGCCGGATACGCGCCCGAGCTGGTGGTCGCCTGATGGGACGTCGCAGCGCGCCGGCACCCATGGCACCGGAACCGGCGATGACGGACCTCACCCCCGACCAGCGGCTACGCCAGCTGGAGCTGACCGTGACCCGACGCCTCGACGGCCTGCTGCACGGCGAGCGCCGCGGCCTGCTGCCCGGCCCGGGCAGCGAACCTGCGGGCAGCCGCGAGTACCGGCCCGGTGAGGACGAGGTACGCCGGATGGACTGGTCGGTCACCGCCCGTACCGCTGTGGCACACGTGCGGGAGGTGGACGCCGACCGGGAGCTGACCACCTGGCTGCTGGTCGACGCCAGCCCCAGCATGGAGTTCGGAACCGCGGAGCTGGACAAGCGTGAGCTGACGGTGGCGGCGGTCGCCACCATCGGCTTCCTCACCGCCGGGCCGGGCAACCGGCTCGGCGCGCAGGTCCTCACCCCGTACGGGCTGCACCGGGTACCGGCCCGGGGCGGACGCAATCACCTGTTCGGGCTGCTGCGCGCGCTGCTGGCCGGGCCGCGCAGCGCTGCCGGCTCGAACACCACGTCGCGGTTCGCCCACTCTGGGGCGGATCTGGCCGAGGCACTCGCGGCGGTGCACCGGGTGGCGAACCGGCGTGGCCTGGTGGTGGTGGTCTCCGACTTCCTCGACGGCCTGCCCGACGAGCCGGGGTTCCCGGCCCGCTGGGAACGCCCGCTGCGTCGGCTGGTCGTGCGGCACCAGGTGCTCGCGGTCGAGATCACCGATCCGCGCGAGCTGGAACTGCCGGACGTCGGCCTGATCACGCTCACCGATCCTGAGACCGGCAGGTGTCGCGAGGTGTGGACCGGTGACCGCCGCCTGCGCGAACGGTACGCGGAGGCTGCGGCGGCCCAGCGTGACCAGGTGCGGCACTCGCTGCGCCGATCCGGCGCGACCCACCTGGGGCTCCGCACCGACCGGGACTGGGCGGTCGACATCGTGCGGCACGTGCACGCGCAGCGGCGGCTGGCCACCGCCTCGGGCGCGCCGCGGCGGGGCGGTGTCGCGTGATCTGGGAGTCGCCCGTCCGGCTCTGGCTGCTCATCGGCGTGGCGGCCCTGGCCGTGGCGTACCTCGTGGCGCAGCGCCGCCGCAGCCGCTACGCCCTCCGGTTCACCAATCTGCGGTTGCTCGACCGGGTGGCGCCCCAGCGCCCGACCTGGCGTCGGCATCTGCCGGCCGGCCTCTTCCTGGCCATGCTGGCCCTGCTGGTCGTCGGCTTCGCCCGGCCCACCGCCGAGGTGCGGGTGCCCAGGGAACGGGCCACCGTGATGGTGGCGGTGGACGTCTCCACCTCGATGCTCGCCACCGACGTCGACCCGGACCGGCTCAGCGCGGCCAAGCGGGCCGCGGGGCGGTTCGTCGACGGACTGCCCGGAGAGTTCAACGTCGGGCTGGTGGCATTCGCGGGCAGCGCCGCGGTGCTGGTGCCACCGAGCACCGACCGGGAGGCGTTGCACGACGGGATCGAACGCCTCGCCGAGGGGGTGACCGGTGTGCAGGGTACCGCGATCGGCGAGGCCATCAACACCTCGCTGGGCGCGGTGAAGGCGCTGGACGAGATGGCCGCGACCCAGCCGCCGCCGGCCCGCATCATCCTGCTCTCCGACGGGGCGAACACCTCGGGCATGGACCCGATGGAGGCCGCCGCCGACGCCGTCGCCGTCGAGGTGCCGGTGCACACCATTTCGTTCGGTACGCCGGGCGGTTTCGTCGACCGTGGCGGGCGGCCGATCCGAGTGCCGGTGGACGGTGAGACGTTGCAGGCCGTCGCCGAGGAGACCGGGGGCGGCTTCCACGAGGCGGGTACGAGCGACGAGCTGCGTGCCGTCTACGACGACATCGGTAGCTCGGTGGGGTGGCGGAAGGTGCGGCAGGACGTCTCGGCGCGGTTCATCGGGATCGGGCTGGTGTTCGCGATGGGTGCGGCGTACGGCTCGATGCGGTGGTTCTCCCGCCTGCCCTGACCTCGTCGGGACCGGCACAACCGATTCTCAGCAGCGGCCGGCGGGTGGCCGCGCACGTGAGGAGCGTACCTAGATGGCTGTACAGACCGGACTGGGTGAGCCGCGCGGTCCCTGGTTCGTCTCGCCGGACCTGGGCCCGGACGGACGGGACGGGCCGGACGGCGGGTCGGGTTCAGGGGACCGGGCGGCCTGGGGTTGGCGCCGTCGGCTGCTGGCGGGGTTGGCCGTGGTGGCGCTGTCCACCGGGTCGGGGGGGCTGGCCGGCGGCTGGGTGGCCGGCCGCGACGGCGTCGCGGGGCCGGCCGCGGCGTCGGCCGCACCGGTGCCGGCCGAGCTGGTGACGGCCGCCGAGAAGACCGTGCCCGGTGTGGTGTCGGTGCTGGTCGGCGGGGCCGGTGGCGGTTCGGCGAGCGGTTCCGGCTTCGCGGTGGACGCCGAGCAGCACATCATCACCAACGACCACATCTTGGCCAAGGGGCGGGCCGGGCCGGTGACGGTGGAGCTACCGGACGGCCGGCGGTTCGCGGCGGAGGTGGTGGGTAGGGAACCTGGCAGCGATCTCGCGGTGCTCAAGGTGCCGTCGTCGGCGGGCCTGGCGCCGTTGCCGCTGGCCCGGCAAGGGTCGACCCGGGTGGGTGAACCGGTGCTGGCCGTCGGCTCGCCGCTGGGGCTTCCCGGCACGGTCACCGCCGGCATCGTCAGCGCGCTGGATCGGCAGGTACGGCTCGGCGACAACCGGCATCGGGCGGTGCAGACAGATGCCTCCATCAACCCGGGCAACTCGGGCGGACCGCTGGTCAACGCGCGGGGTGAGGTGGTCGGAGTGAACACCGCGATCGCCACTATCGACGGCAACGGCTCGATCGGGATCGGCTTCGCCATCCCGATCGAGCAGGTGCAGCAGACCGCCGACACGATCATCGGCAAGGGTGGATAAGTCACACAGAGCCACTGTCCGATTACTGAGAGATGGGGCGATCTGTCGGATATCGGCGGCCGGTGATCGGGGCATGGAAATATGACGCTGGGTATGGATACTGGCGTGGGTGGAGCGTCCTCTCATCGCGGTCCTCCTGCTGGTGGGCCTCATTATCGGAAGTGGCGTCGGCTCGTCGTACGCGCGTGCCCGACGGGGTTGGAACGACTACCAGGCGGCGAAGAAGACCGTGCCGGGCGCGCGTCACGCCGCGTGGCTACTGATCAAGGTGGTCACCACGAAAGTCGGCGTGATCGCCCTGTTGCTGATCGGCGCGGTCGCTTACGCCGCCGCCGGTGGAGACGAGGATCCGGCGCCGGTGACGCCGAACCCGAGCACCTCTCCGGACGAACGGCCCGCAAGCTAACCTCAGGGCGTGGACGAGGGACTGCGGGTGACCGACCGGTGGGTGCTGCCCGACGCCGAGTTGCGGGAGCGCTTCTCCCGGTCGTCCGGGCCGGGTGGCCAGGGAGTCAACACCACCGACTCCCGGGTCGAGCTGAGCTTCGACGTGGCCGGCTCGTCGAGCATTCCTGAGTCGCTCCGCGCCCGGCTACTGGACCGGCTCGCCGGGCGCCTGGTCGACGGGGTGCTGACCGTCGCCGCGAGTGAGCACCGGGCGCAACTGGCGAACCGTGAGGCGGCCCGGCAGCGGCTGCTCTCACTGCTGCGAGCCGCGGTGGCCCCGCCGCCTCCGCCCCGCCGCCCGACCCGACCGTCGCGGGGAGCCAAGGAACGACGGCTGGCCGAGAAGAAGCGTCGCGCCCAGCGCAAGCGCGACCGGCGAGTGGACGGCGAGTAGCCGCGGCCCTGCGGTTTCGCGGGCACTGCGGTTCCGCCGGGCCTACCGTACCGCCCGAGCTGCCGGCTCCGGCTGGTCGAGCAATGCCGCACAGACCTCGATCAGCCGGGCTCGCAGTTCGCCGGCACGCTGTGCGAACTCGCGCTGACGGGCCACATACTCGGCCTTGCCCTCCGGAGTCTCGATCGGCACCGCCGGTTCACCGTAGGAGGAGAGATCGTACGGGGAGGCCCGCATGTCGAGCAGCCGGATGTCCCGAGCCAGTTCGAAGCAGTCGAGGGCCAGGTCTCCGGGGACGGCGGGGCCCAGCTTGGTAGCCCACTTGTGGCAGTCCATCGAGGCGTGCAGGCAGCCCGGTTGGTCAAGCTGCACCTGGCTCGCCCGGGTGGGACGCAGGCGGTTGAGGTCCACGGCGGCGGGAGTGAAGAACCGGAACGCGTCGAAGTGCGTGCAGCGCATGTGGTGCGAGTCGACCACCGCGTCGGTGCCCGCCTGTCCGAGGCGTAGGGGCAGCGGATGCCGGTGCTCACGTTGGCGGTACACCATCGCCCACTCGTGCAGGCCGAAGCAGCCGGTGAAGGCCGGCCGCGAGGCGATCGCGGACAGCAGGCGGTGGATGAAGCGCACCGAGTCGGCCCGGTCGGTGAGGAACGCCGTGCTGTCGAGCTGTGTCGACCCATCCGGCTCGGTCGCGTACCAGCGCCACTGCCGTTGCGGCGCTGAGCCGTCGGGCCCGGGCTCAAGGCCGACGCCGACGCCCGGGTGCCAACGGCGCAGCACCGCGGGCCTGGTGCCGTAGTACTCGTACAGAAAATCGTCGATGGCGTGATGTTCCCGTGCGGCCCTGCGGGCACGGTGGTCCGCGGTGAGGAAGTCGGCGCGCTGCTGGTGGGCCTCCAGCAGGCGGCGCCAGGTTGTCGCGGGAAGGCTGGTCACCGGTCCGCCCCCGCCGGGTGGCCCTGCCGGTCGGCTGTGGTGGGGGCGAGGACAGCGGTCACCAGCCCAGGGTACGGCCGCCGGCCCCGCCGCCGGTCAGGGCACGGCCACCCGCACCCCGGCGGAGAAGACACCGCTGCGCAGTTCCAGCCGTTGCGGCGTCTCGCGCCCGTTGATCGTGAAGACCAGCGGCAGCACCATGCGGCTGCCCGCCGCCATCGGCTGGGCGAAGACGTCCCGTCCCTGGTTCGCCCGGCGGGTGGCCTGCTCGTCGGTGGTGACCCAGTTCCCGTTCGCCAGGTACGCCCGCTGCAGCTTGCCGTGCCAGACCTGGTTCTCCCGGGTCAGGTTACGAACCCCGAGGGTGGTATGGCACTGCCGGGCGGTCCGGCCCGGTTCGCAGGTCATCCGGTAGACGGTGAACTCGAACGCATCCTCGCGCAGCGGCATGCCCAGCTCGCCACTGGCGCCGGTGCCCTTCCACGCCCCGCTGGTCGGCCGGCTGTCGGTGTCGATCGCGGTGACCCGCTGGGTAGCGGACCAGGTGGCCGCACCGACCGTGCCGGCGAGCACCGCGGCGGCGATCGGCACCACCACCCAGACCGGTGGCTTGCGCCGCCGGGCCGGCGGGCGGGGAGTGGCCGGGCGGGGATAGATCGTGCCCGGCCCGTCCGTGGCGAGCGCGGCGGCCACCGGGCGGCGGCGCCGCCAGGTGAGCAGTCCCGCGATGCCGAGCACCAGCACCGCGACCACGCCAGCGAGCAGTGCGGGCAGCTGGCGACGCCATCCCGCCGGTTCCTGCGCCTCGTCCGCGACCGCGCCCGGCGCGGTCCAGGTGGCGGTCGAGCAGTCGTACGGCCGCCGGCCGTCGCTGGAGAAGGCGCACGCCGGTGCGGTCACCGGCTGCCGGGTCGCCGTGGTGGTGAGCGTGGTGCCCAGCGTGGTGGTGCTGCGCGGCGGCAGCTTCAGGCGCCAGGTCACCTCGGTCGTCGCCGACGCCCCGGGGCGCGTCTCCCGGCCTCCGTCGCTGATCGTGCTGGCGTGCAGCCCTTGCGGCAGTTCCTGGCGCACGGTGGTGTCGACCGGTGCGTCGCCCCGGTTGTGGACCTTGATCCGGTACCCGGGTTCGGCGGTGTTGTCGGGCGTGACCGCAACGCTGATCTCCGGTTTGGCGACCGGCGAGGCGACCCGCGTCGGCGTGGGCACCGCCGGCGGCGCCGCCGGCATACTGGGATCGGGCGTGGCCGCCGCCCCGGGCCGTCCTGCCGCCGCGACGGTGGATGCCCGGGGCCGTTCGGCCGCCGGTGTGGTGGCCGCCGGCAGGATCGGCAGGGCGGTGAGCAGACCGACGCAGTGCACGATCGCCGCGAGGGTCCTGTGGTGTCGTCTCGATGCAGGCATACCAACGAACCTCCGCCGCCGACGCTAGGTGCGGCCGCCCGCCGTGCGGGTACGAAGCGGTGAATCCAGCCTGGGAGGTGACCGTCACCTGTAAGGTGCGCCCAGCCCGGCTGCCGGCGGGACTAGATTGGCCTGGTGCGTATCGCTCGTTTCGCTCATGCCAAGGGAATGTCGTTCGGCGTCGTCGAGGGGGAACCGGAGGCGAGCCCCCAAGGACTCACCGTCGCGGAGATCTCCGGCCACCCGTTCGGCCAGATCACGTTCAGCGGTGTCCGCTGGGCGTTGTCCGACGTCCGGCTGCTCTCGCCGATCCTGCCCAGCAAGGTGGTCTGCGTCGGCCGCAACTACGCCGAGCACGCCGTCGAGCACGGCCACGAGGTGCCGAAGGAGCCGCTGCTCTTCCTCAAGCCTTCCACCTCCGTCATCGGCCCTTGGGACGCGATCCGGCTGCCGGAGTTCAGCAAGCAGGTCGAGCACGAGGCCGAACTGGCGGTGGTGATCGGTGCGCCGGGTGCCCGTCGGGCGGACCGGGTCGCCGCGGAGCGGGCGATCTTCGGTTACACCTGCGCCAACGACGTCACCGCTCGCGACCTGCAACGTTCCGACAGTCAGTGGACCCGGGCCAAGGGGTTCGACTCGTTCTGTCCGATCGGTCCGTGGATCACCACCGGACTCGACGTCACCGACCTGGAGGTCCGCTGCGAGGTGGGGCGCGATCCGGAGGAGATGGAGGTCCGTCAGCTGGGCCGTACCGGGGACATGGTCTTCGACGTGCCGGCACTTGTGTCGTACGTCTCGCACGTGATGACGTTGTTGCCCGGCGACATCGTGTTGACCGGTACTCCGGCGGGGGTTAGCCCGCTCGTCGAGGGGGATACGGTGAGCGTCCGGATCGAGGGGATCGGCGAGCTGACCAACCCGGTGGTGTCTGCGACCTGATCCCTGTTTTCGCAGCTCATGTGCGTTTTGGGAAGTCGATTTGGCCTGTCGGTGCCGGGGAGGGTAAAGTTCGACCTCGGTGCCGCGAGGCGCCATTGGGGTATGGGGTAATTGGCAGCCCAACTGATTCTGGTTCAGTTAGTCTAGGTTCGAGTCCTGGTACCCCAGCGCAGCCGAGATTCGTCAAGAATCGAGGTCGCTGGATTCTGGTGGAGTTCGTCACCGATGCACCGCGAGGGGCTCGGTCGCGAAAGATCTGGTAGGGTTCAGCGGCACCGCCTGACAGGGCGGTGCCGCAAAAGTTCTGGCCCCGTCGTCTAGTGGCCCAGGACGCCGCCCTCTCAAGGCGGTAGCGCCGGTTCGAATCCGGTCGGGGCTACAAATTGAGGTACGGCTCGTTCCGCTCAGGCGGGACGAGTCGTTTCCTTTCACCTGAGCGCCTCCGCCAGCCTTCCGACCTTTCCTCCCAACCTCCGTTGATCGGGATTTCGTGCCTGGTCAGAGGCCGGAGAGGCGTTGGCCGGCGCGGACCACGGCCATGGCGTGGCGTTCGCCGGGGCGGCGGCCGAGGCGCTCGATCGGGCCGGAAATGCTGATCGCGGCGATGACGCGGCCGGTCCGGTCGCGGATCGGAGCCGAGACGCTCGCCACGCCGGCTTCGCGTTCGGCGACGCTCTGCGCCCAGCCACGGCGACGTACCTCGGCGAGGGTCCGGCCGGTGAACTTGGACCGGGGCAGCAGCGGCATCACCGCCTCGGGTGGCTCCCAGGCGAGCAGGATCTGCGCCGCCGAGCCGGCGATCATCGGCAGCACCGAACCCACCGGCACGGTGTCCCGCAGCCCACTGGCCCGCTCGGCGGCGGCCACGCAGATCCGTTCGTCCGCCCGCCGCAGGTAGAGCTGGGCGCTCTCGCCGGTGGCGTCCCGCAACGCCGCCAGCAGTGGCTCGGCCGCGGTCAGCAGCACGTCCGGCGCCGCGTTCGCCAGCTCACCCATGCGTGGGCCCGGACGCCAGCGACCCTGGGTGTCCCGGACAAGCATCCGGTGGATCTCCAGCGCCTGCGCCAACCGGTGCGCGGTGGCTCGGGGCAGCTTGGTGCGTTCAACGAGTTCGGCCAGGCTGGCGCCGTCGACACAGGCGGCCAGGATGACCACCGCCTTGTCGAGAACGCCGACACCGCTCATACTGTGTCCCACAAGCCGAAACTTACCTCCCAGAATTTAGGATGTCCAGATGGTGGGAGTCACGCCTGAGCCGAGGACCCTGGCCGAGAAGGTCTGGGACGCGCACGTCGTCCGGTCCGCCGATGGTGAGCCCGACCTGCTCTTCATCGACCTGCATCTGCTGCACGAGGTGACCAGCCCGCAGGCGTTCGACGGGCTGCGGGTGGCCGGCCGCCGGGTGCGCCGCAACGATCTCACGCTCGCGACCGAGGATCACAACACCCCGACCGGGTACGCGGACGTCTCGTTCCAGCAGCGCCGTGGCGACCTGCTCACCATCGCCGATCCGACCTCCCGGACCCAGATCGAGACGCTGCGGCGCAACTGCGCCGAGTTCGGCGTGAAGCTGCACCCACTAGGCGACGCCAACCAGGGGATCGTGCACGTCATCGGGCCGCAGCTCGGCCTCACCCAGCCCGGCATGACGATCGTCTGCGGCGACTCGCATACCGCCACCCACGGCGCGTTCGGCGCCCTGGCCTTCGGCATCGGCACCAGTGAGGTCGAGCACGTCCTCGCCACCCAGACCTTGCCACAGGGCCGGCCGAAGACCATGGCGGTCACCGCCGACGGCCAACTGCGCCCCGGGGTGACCGCGAAGGATCTGGTGCTCGCCCTGATCGCCAAGGTCGGCACCGGCGGAGGCCGTGGGCACATCGTGGAGTACCGAGGCGAGGCGATCCGGGCGCTGTCCATGGAAGGCCGGATGACCATCGCCAACATGTCCATCGAGTGGGGTGCCAAGGCCGGCATGATCGCGCCGGACGAGACCACCTTCGCGTACCTCAGGGGGCGGCCGAACGCTCCGGCGGGGGCCGACTGGGAGGCGGCGGTGGCGTACTGGCGAACGCTGCCCACCGACGAGGGCGCGACCTTCGACGCCGAGGTGACCCTGGACGCCGCCGAGATCACGCCGTTCGTCACCTGGGGCACAAACCCGGGCCAGGGTGCGCCGCTGGGTGCGGCCGTACCGGATCCGGACGAGTTCGTCACCGAACCGGAGCGGGCCGCCGCCCGGCGGGCACTGGAGTACATGGACCTGCACCCTGGAACGGCACTGCGCGACCTCGCCGTCGACGTGGTCTTCGTCGGCTCGTGCACCAACGGGCGCCTCGAAGACCTGCGCGCCGCCGCCGACGTGCTGCGCGGCCACACGGTCGCCGACGGGGTGCGCATGTTGGTGGTGCCCGGCTCGGCCGCCGTTCGCGAGGCCGCCGAGGCTGAAGGTCTCGACAAGGTGTTCGTCGATGCCGGTGCCGAGTGGCGCTTCGCGGGGTGCTCGATGTGCCTGGGCATGAACCCGGACACTCTCTCACCGGGGCAGCGCGCCGCCTCCACCTCCAACCGCAACTTCGAGGGCCGCCAGGGCCGGGGTGGGCGCACCCACCTGGTCAGCCCGCCGGTGGCCGCCGCCACCGCCGTCGTCGGCCGGCTGGCCGCACCAGCCGACCTGTAGAAGGGCTGCGACAGATGGACAAGTTCACCGTGCACGCCGGCACCGCGCTGCCGCTGCGTCGGTCCGACGTGGACACCGATCAGATCATCCCCGCCGTGTACCTCAAGCGGGTGACCCGCACCGGATTTGCCGACGGACTGTTCAGCGCGTGGCGCGAGGATCCCCGATTCGTACTCAACGATCAAGCGTATAGGGGTGCGTCGATTCTGGTAGCCGGTCCCGAGTTCGGCACCGGGTCGTCGCGTGAGCACGCCGTGTGGGCGTTGCGCGACTTCGGCTTCCGGGCCGTGATCTCGCCGCGCTTCGGTGACATCTTCCGCGGCAACGCCCTCAAGGAAGGGCTACTTCCGGTCGAGCTGGAATTGAAAGCCGTCGAGGAAATCTGGGACCTGGTCGAGTCGGATCCGACCACCCGGGTCACCGTCGACCTGACCGCCCGGGAGGTCCGGGCCGGCGACGCCGCCTGGTCGTTCCCGCTCGACGACTTCAGCCGGTGGCGGCTGATCGAGGGCTTGGACGACATTGGACTCACCCTCCGGCACGAGGCGCAGATCAGCGTCTTCGAGGCCAGTCGGCCGGCCTTCCTGCCCCGGGTCGGGTAGCCGTTCGCCGCCCCCCGTACTCGATTTCGCCCCCACCGGTGCCACCGGTGGGGGCGAAACCGTTACGACACAAGGGCTTTTTTCCACCGAATGTTTGTGTCCCGGCAGCACAGGGCATACGGTGCGCGCAGAATGGCTCGCGTCGAGTCAGTTGCACAATCAGGAGGAAGTCGTGAACAAGGCCGAGCTCATCGAGGCCCTCGCCGTTCGCCTGGGGGACCGGAAAACGGCGACGGCCGCGCTCGACGCGGTACTCGCTGAGGTCCAGGCGGCGGTCACCAAGGGCGAGAAAGTGGCGATCACCGGTTTCGGGGCGTTCGAGAAGCGCGTACGGGGCGCGCGAACAGCCCGGAACCCGCGTACGGGGGAGGCGGTGAAGGTCAAGAAGACCTCGGTGCCGACCTTCCGCCCGGGCGCAGGGTTCAAGGAGATGGTGGCCAGCGGCAAGGTGCCGAAGGCCACGGCTGCGGCGAAGAAGACCGCCACGGCCAGCACCCGGACCACCGGCGCGAAGGCGACCGGTGCCAAGGCGACCACCGCGAAGAAGACGACCGCGGCGAAGAGCACCGCAGCAAAGAAGACCACCGCCAGCAGGACCACGGCGGCCAAGAAGACCACCACCAGCAAGACCGCGCCGGCCAAGTCGACGGCGGCGGCCAAGAAGACCGCCACGAAGAAGGCGGCACCGGCGAAGAAGACCGCACCGGCGAAGAAGACCGCCACGGCGACCAAGTCGACGGCGGCAAAGAAGACCGCCACGGCGAAGAAGACCGCGACAGCCAAGAAGGCTCCGGCGAAGAAGGCGCCGGCCAGAAAGACAGCCACCCGGCGCTGAGCCGGTCGTACGAGAGGGCGCCCGCCGTGATGGCGGGCGCCCTCGCCGTTCCCGGCACATCGGCGTGTCGCCGCCATGGTTGACGGTGGCGGGCCCGGCACTCAGCTCAGAATTGCAGCACGACCCCTCGGAGAAAAGAGAACCGTGCCAAGCCTTCGTCGCCTCAACACCGTCACCCTGGCGCTCGGCCTCGTCGTCCTGACCGACATGCTGCGGGTCTTTCTGCCCTCGGTCATCACCATCTTCGGCCAGGCCGCGTCGACGCCGGCCGAACTGCTCGGTGCGTTCACGCTCGGCTGGTTCGTACTCGCGCTCGCCGTACCCGCCCTCGTCGCGCGGATCGGCCCCCACCTCGTCGGTGTCGCGGCGGCAGCGCTGCTCGGTGCCGCCCGCCTCGCCCTCACCGCCGCACCCGGCGGTCGCGCCCAACTCTGGCTGGCCACCGCCGGACTGCTCGCCGGTCTGGCGTGGCTGGCCGCCACCGCCGTCCGGGTCGAACGTCCGGTGCCCGGACTGGCGCTGGGGCTGACCGCCGGCGCGCTCGGTCATGCCCTGCTCGGCACGTACGACCTTCTCTGGAGGGAACACTGGGCGGCGTGGGTGGCCAGCATCGTGCTGGTGGTGTCACTGGTCGTCGCCGAGGGGACCCTCGCGCGTCGCCACGGATCGGCTGTGCCGGTCGGTGCCCATCCCAATTCCGGCGGCCCGGCCTGGCTGCTCGCCGGCCCCGCGTTGCTGCTCGCCGGCATGGTCGCACTGTCGCCGGCGGTCGCCAGCACCGCGATGTCGTTCTGGTACGGGGAGGCCGGCACTGCCGGGCCGCCACCGTTCGCACTGGCACCCCTGGGGGCCGCGGCGGCGCTGTTCGTGCTGGCCGCGCTGATTCCGCTCGGCCGCCGGTGGCGTCCCCTGCCGCCGTCGCTGCTCGTTGCCGGGGCCGTGCTGTTCGGGTACGGACCGCCGGCGCTGCTCACCTTCGCCGTGCTGCTCACCGCGGCCGGCCTGGGTGGCTGCCTCGCCCTTGCCGGTGAGGCGCCGGCGGCGGGGCGCGCCACCGACCGGAACCCGGTCCGACGCGGGTACGCGGCGGTCGGCGGGATGCTCGTCTTCGCCGTCGCCGTGGTGCTGTTCTACGCCGCCTACGACATCGGCTACCCCAACGGGTGGCTGCCGGCGGTGGTGGCAGCCCTGATCGGGGTGGTCGCCCTGCGGGCCGCTGGCAAGGCGGACGGCGCCCGGGTGCCGTCCGCCGGGCCGCAACCCGCCGCGCCGGCCCGGGTCCCGCTGCGGCTGGCGGCCCTGGCCGCGCTCATCGGCTTTCTCGCGGCCTGGATGCACGGGCCGTGGCTGGTGGCGAGCAACCGGGACGGTCCGCCGGAACAGGTGCGGCTGGTGGCGTACAACATCAGGATGGGCTTCGGCCTCGACGGTCGCCTTGACCTGGCCGGCCTCGACCGGGCGGTCGAAGAGGCCGACGTGGTGGTGCTCAGCGAGGTCGATCGGGGCTGGCTGCTCAACGGTGGGCACGACACACTGAACCTGCTCGCCGCCCGGCTGGAGATGCCCTACGTCTTCGCGCCGGCCGCCGGCCCGTTCTGGGGAGACGCCGTGCTCAGCCGCTGGCCGGTGCAGCGTGCGCGGACCCGCCAGCTTCCCGCAGTGGGCGCGCCCATCGGGGCGCAGGCGCTCGGCGTCACCGTTGATTTCAGTGAGGGCGTACGCCTGGCCGTGGTGAGCACCCACCTGCAGCCGCCGCCCGGCGCGGATCCGGTGGTCCAGGCCGGGGCGGTCGCCGACTTCGCCACCGGGTACGCGGACGGGCTGCCGCTGGTGGTCGCCGGTGACCTCAACACCGAGCCGGGCGACCCGGCGTTCACCGCCCTCACCAGTGCCGGACTGGTCGACGCCTTCGGACCCGCCCGTCCGCTGCCGACCAGCCCCGCCGACGACCCGCGAGAGCAGCTCGACCACATCTTCGTCTCGCCCGACCTGGTCGCCACCAGCCCCGTCGCGGTGCGGAGCACCGCCAGCGACCACCTGCCGGTCGCCGTCACCCTCACGCTGCCGACCAGCTGAGCCACCACGGCGCGGCGCACGTGGGCCGCGCCGTGGTGTGCGGGCAGCTTGGTGGACAGTGGTGCTTCGGCACGGCCGCGCTGGTGTCTCGGCCTGCTCGGCTGCTGTCGGCGCGGACCGCGTGAAGAGGTGGAGTTCCGTGGCCGTCGAGGCCGGCTGCCGTGCTCCGATGGGGGCCGGCCGGGGCGCGAGACCCGGCGAGCACCCGCCCTGCCCTTGTCAGAGACGGTCGGTGGCGACGAGCCGGTCGCCGGTGAAGGCGAGCAGCCAGCCGCCGCCCTTGTCCGTGGTGTAGTCGCCGCACTGCCCGGCGAGCCGCTCCAGGGCACCCGGGATCACCTTGCCCTGGCTGCACACCGTCGCCGACTCGCCGACGCCAGCCAGTGCGGCCAGGCGGGCAGCGGCGGCGAGCACGCACTCGTCAGGCTGCTGGCCGGCGAGCGGCTCGTCGAGGTCCCCGCACACCTCGATCGGCAGGTCCAGCGAGGCTGCCGCCGGATCCAGGGTCTGCACACAGCGGCGTGGCGAGGCGGAGAGCAGCCGGGCCGGGCGGATCAGCCCGATCAGCGGCGCCAGCGCGTACGCCTCGGACCAGCCACGAGCATCCAGTGGCCGAGCCGTGTCCGGCCCGGTCCAGGCCAGCCGCTTGCCGGCATGCCCGTGCCGGACCAGTAGCAGCGTCGCGGTGACCCGCGGCAGCGCCGCGAACGCGGCGAGGACCTCAGCGTCGTGCGGATAGCTGACCAGGGCCACCGCCTCGTCGACGTCCAGCCAGCGCACGTCGTCGACCTCGGTGTCCGGCTGGAAACCACCGGTGCCCACCGCCCTCATCGACCAGTAGTCGACCACCTTGGCCCGGCCCTCGCTGACATACCGCGCGGACGGCAGCCGCAGTTCGGGTACCGCCTGGGCGTCGGCCTCCTCGGCGACCTCGCGGGCGGCGGCGACCAGCGGATGTTCTCCCGGCTCCAGCTTGCCCTTCGGCAGGGACCAGTCGCCGTACCGGGGGCGGTGCACCAGGCACACCTGGCTCCTCGTGCTCGGCCCGGGTCGCCACACCACGCCGCCGGCGGCCCGGATGGTGTTCACCACGCCAGCCACCGGGTCCGTCGCCGCCGGCTGGCCCGCCGCCAGGCGTACGGGAAGTCGGCCCGGGCCCGGCGAACAGCGGCGCGTTCGCGTTCCAGCAGCCGGCCGGCGGTCACGGCCAGTTCATGGTCGGCGGGTCGGGCCTCGGCCACCGCCCGCCAGGTCTGCGCCGCCACGGCCGCGTCCTGGTGCTCGCCCAACAGCTTCTGCACCTTCGCCAGCGCCCGGGCCAGCTTCGTCGCGTCCCCGCCGAGCACCGGGGCGACCGCGGTCACCGCCGAGCGGGCCTGCTTGCCCTGTTTGCGTACGGTGTGCCACTGCTCGTCTGGCCCGGCGGGATCGAGCAGCGCCACGCCGCCCGGCTTTCTCGCCGTGCCGGCCAGTCGTCGCCACGGGCGGGCCACCAGCCGGGGCAGCACCCGGTTGGCCGGCAACTCCGCCCGGGGCGTGAAGCGCGGCGCCCGGGCGGCCAGCACCAGCGCGTCCACCAGGGCCGGATACCTCGGTGACCGAAGCGCCTCGTCGACGTCGGCCAGGGTGAGCCGGTCGAGCAGGTCGACGTCGCCCGCCTTGCGTTTCGCCTCCACCTCACGGAACCCGCCGGTGCCGGCGCCCTCGGCGTCGAGCACGGTGACCTGGTCGTCCACCACCTCGGCCAGTACGGTGCTGGCGCGGTCGAGGATCTCGTGACCGTGCCTGACGGTGCGTACCATCGCCACCGGGGCGAGTCGGGCGCCCCGGTGCACGACGGTGACCGGCTCGACCAGCTCCGCCGGTACCGCGTGGGCCGCGCCGGCCCGGGAGATCTCGTGCCGGACACCGGGGCTGCCGGTGGGCAGCTTCACCGTCCACGGCAGCTCGTCACCCTCCCGGCGGCGCAGCGAGACACCCGCCCGGGCCAGCCGCAGGTCCACGGCGTCGTGGTAGGTGGCAACCAGGGTGGCCGGCGGCAGCCCACGAAGGCTCCCGCCGGCCGGGGCGGCGGGAGAGAGGTCTGGCATGAGCCACTCGGGCTCCACCGTGAACTTCCGTTCCTCCTCGACCATCTGCTCAGCCTATGCCCGGGCGCTCAGCCGGCCGCGCTGCCGACGCGGCGCAGCAGCAGAACCTGCAGGTGGGTCAGGGGTGTTTCCGGCGGGCCGCCGCGCCGCGTCCAGGCACCGTCGCCGGACAGCTCGAACGCGTCGACGTCAGGACTCATCGCGGCGCCGAAGACGTGATCCAGTTCTGCCCGGGCCACCGGGTCGCTGACCTGGACCAGGGCCTCCACCCGCCGGTCCAGGTTGCGGTGCATCAGATCCGCCGAGCCGATCCAGAACTCGGCATCGCCGTTGTTGCCGAAGCGGAACACCCGGGAGTGCTCCAGGAAGCGGCCGAGGATCGAGCGGACCCGGATGTTCTCCGAGAGCCCGGGCACCCCGGGCCGCAGGGTGCACATCCCACGAATGATCAGATCGACGTGCACACCGGCCTGAGAAGCCCGGTACAGCGCGTCGGTGAGCTCCTCGTCGACCAGCGAGTTCACCTTGAACTGCACCAGCCCCGGCATGCCGAGTCGGACGTGGGTGATCTCCCGTTCGATGCGTTCGATCAGTCCGCTGCGGATGCCCTGCGGCGCCACCAGCAGCCGCCGGTACGCGGTCTGCCGGCTGTATCCGGTGAGCACGTTGAACAGGTCCGTCAGGTCGGCGCCGATCTCCGGGTCGGCGGTGAGCATGCCGAAGTCCTCGTAGAGACGCGCGGTCTTCGGATGGTAGTTGCCGGTGCCGATGTGGCAGTAGCGCCGGATCTGGTTGCCCTCCTGACGTACCACCAGGGCGGTCTTGCAGTGCGTCTTCAGACCGACCAGGCCGTAGACCACATGGCAGCCGGCCCGCTCCAGGGTGCGGGCCCAGCCGATGTTGGCCACCTCGTCGAAGCGCGCCTTCAGTTCGACCAGCACCACCACCTGCTTGCCTGCGGCGGCGGCCTCGACCAGCGCGTCCACGATCGGCGAATCGCCGCTGGTGCGGTAGAGCGTCTGCTTGATGGCCAGCACGTTCGGGTCGGCGGCGGCCTGCTCGACGAAGCGTTGCACGCTGGTGGCGAAGGAGTGGTAGGGGTGGTGCACCAGCACGTCGCCGTCGCGCAGGGTGGCGAAGACGCTGCGCGGCACCTCGCCCTCGGCGAGCCGGGGATGGGTGGCCGGCACGAACGGCGGCTCCTTGAGGTCCGGCCGGTCGGCCTCGCCGTACACCTGCCACAGCGCGGAGAGGTCGACCAGGCCACGGACCCGCAGCACGTCCTGCGTGTCCATGTCCAGTTCCCGGACGAGCAGTTCCAGCATGTGGTCGGAGATCGAGGCGGCCACCTCCAGCCGTACCGGCGGGCCGAACCGGCGCCGGGCCAGCTCCCGCTCCAGGGCCTGGAGCAGATCCTCGTCGCGGTCCTCGTCGACCTCAACCTCGGCGTTACGGGTGACCCGGAACAGGTGGCACTCGACCACCTGCATGCCGGAGAAGAGCTGGCCGAGGTGCACCGAGATGAGATCCTCCACCGGCAGCATGCGGACGCCGGGCTGGTCCCGGTCGACCCGGACGAAGCGGGGCACGTTGTTGGGCACCTTCACCCGGGCGAACAGTTCGGGTCCGCCGTCCGGGTCGCGCACCGACACGGCCAGGTTGAGCGATCGGCCCGAGATGTACGGGAACGGGTGTGCCGGGTCGACCGCGAGTGGGGTGAGCACCGGGAAGATGTGCTCCCGGAAGTAGGTGCGTAGCCGTTCCCGCTCGGGGTCGCCGAGGTCGGACCAGCGCAGCACCCGGATGTCCTCGACGGCGAGCTTCGGCAGCAGGTCGTCGACGTAGCAGGCAGCCTGCCGGGTCACCAGGGCGGCGGCCTTCTCGGCGATCAGCGCCAGTTGGGTACGCAGCGGCAGCCCGTCGCCGCCGCGGACCGGGAGGCCGGCGGAGAGTCGGCGCTTCAGCCCGGCCACCCGCACCATGTAGAACTCGTCGAGGTTGCTGGCGAAGATGGCCAGGAACTTGGCCCGCTCCAGCAGCGGGTTGCGCTGGTCCTCGGCCAGGGCGAGCACCCGGGCGTTGAAGTCGAGCCAGGACAGCTCCCGGTTGAGGAAGCGGTCCTCCGGCAGGACGGGGGCGGACCGCGGCTCGTCGGTGGGCTGCGGCGGGCCCGGTTCGGCCCCCGGGTCCAGCACCTCCTCCACACCCGCCGAGGCGGCTGCCGATTCGGTGTCCGACATCTCGTCGGAAACGGGTGGGCGGGTGAGGAATCGCCCGTCGGCCCCCCGAGGGCGGCCTCCGTCACGGCGGGTGGGGTCGTCGGTGGCGGGGCGGGCGAGGTGTTCGCGAGGGGTGCTCACCTGCTCATAATCACCCGATCACGGTTAACGCAAAATGAACTTGCAGCGGTTTGTCAGGTCATCGTCGGGAGTGTCACGCGTACGACGGCCCCGGTGGTGTCAGTTTCCACCCGAACCCGCTGGCCGAGGCGGAGCATTCGCAGCCCGGAGGCGTCGAACGCCCGCGCCGGGTAGGACAGCTCCGTCCCGTCGTCGAGCAGCAGCAGTCCGCTGCGGGTCGCCGCGTCGAAGGTCGCCACCGTGCCCTGCATGCCAGCACCGTACACCGGCGGTTTCAGCCCGTCAGGCAGCCGGCGGCCAGCGCCGTGGTGCGCGGCCCGAGCCCCAGGCGCGCCGCCACCGCCAGGTCCTCGGCGGTGTCCACGTCGCGCCGCAGACTCGGCCAGTCGCCGGTGAGCGGCTCGGCTCCACTCGCCGCGTGCGCGACAGCCGAATACGGGCCGAACCGGGGATCCAGCGGCACACCCGGCGGGGCGGTCAGCAGCACGGTGCCGGTACCGGGCGCGTCGGCCACGAACCGGCGTACGCCGGGCGGGCCGGCCAGTGTCGTCGACAGCGCCGCCGCCAGCTCGACCGGGCGCAGCGCGGGCAGGTCGGCGGTGAGCCCCGCCACCCACCCGGTGATGCCGGCCGCGCCGTGCCGGAACGCGGCGTTGAGGTCGGCGTCCGCGACGTCCGGCAGCAGCCGGACACCAGGGCGCCGGGCCAGCCGACCCAGCCGGGTTTCGTCGCTGACCACCAACACCTCTGCCACTCCCGGGCAGGCCAGCACCGCGTCCATGGTGTCGGCGACCAGGGCGAGCGCCAGCTCCTCGTGCGGTACGCCCGGCAGCCCGCCACGCAGCCGGGTCTTCGCGTTCGCCAGGCGTTTGACCGGCAGCACCACGGTCCACGGCTGAGTCACACCTGTCATCCTGCCAGCCCGACGGCGGTACCCTCACTGGCCGTACCCGGGGCGAGCAGGCATGATTTCGGCTGCGGACCTCACCGGACTTCTCCGGTGGCGGGTGGGGCGGGCACGAGGAGGCACGGTGGTTCGGCGGAGGCTGGGGTTCTGGCAACGGTTCGCCGTGGTGCTGATCAAGCCGGTGATGACCGTATGGACCCGGCGTACCTGGCTGGGCATGGAGCATCTGCGCCGGGACGGTCCGGTGATCATCGTGCCGAACCACATCTCGCACGCCGATCCGCTGGTCTCGGCGCACTTCGTCTACGACGCTGGGCGGTGGCCGCAGTTCCTCGGCAAGGCGAGTGTGTTCAAGGTGCCGGTGATCGGCTGGATCCTGCACCGGTGCCGGCAGATTCCCGTCGAGCGGGGCTCGGTCGACGCGGTGAAGTCGCTGGATGCCCTGGTGAAGGCGCTCGACGAAGGCGGCGCGGTGATCATTTATCCGGAGGGCACCACCAGCCGTGAGCCGGATCTCTGGCCGATGAAGGGCAAGACCGGAGCCGCCCGGTTGGCGCTGGCCACCGGTGTCCCGGTGGTGCCGCTGGCGATGTGGGGGCCGGAACAGATCTTTGATCCGCGTCGCGCCCGGATCAACCCCCGACCCCGGATTCCGGTGACCGTGGTGGCCGGGCCGCCGATCGACCTGAGTCGCTGGGCCGGGGCCAGACCGAGCCGGCAGGTGCTTGAGGAGATGACCGAGGTGATCATGTTGCGGTTGCGGGACATGCTCGCCGAGATTCGGGGCGGCACACCGCCACCGCTGTGGCAGCGGGCCACCCGGGCGAGGACCGATCCGGAGGCGGCGGCGTGAGCGGCCAGGTGGCGGTGCTCGGGGCGGGGTCGTGGGGGACGGCTTTCGCGAAGGTGCTGGCCGACGCCGGCCGGGACGTGACGATCTGGGCGCGGCGGCGGCCGATCGCCGAGGTGATCAGGGCCGAGCGGCGTAACCCGGAGTACCTGCCGGGGGCGGTGCTGCCACGGCGGGTCACCGGCACCATCGACGCCGTGGAGGCGATCAAGGGTGCCGAGATGGTGGTGCTGGCCGTGCCCTCGCAGACGCTGCGCGGCAACCTCGCCGAATGGGTCGGGCACCTGCACCCCGACGCCACCCTGGTCTCCCTGATGAAGGGCATCGAACTCGGCACCACCAAGCGGATGAGCGAGGTGATCGTCGAGACCGCCGGGGTGGCGGCGGACCGGGTGGTCGTGGTTTCCGGCCCGAACCTGGCGCCGGAGATCGCCGCCGAGCAGCCGGCCGCCACGGTGGTGGCCTGCACCGACTCGGAGCGCGCCACGCTGGTGCAGCGGTCGATCACCACGCCGTACTTCCGTCCCTACACCAACGACGACGTGATCGGCTGCGAGCTGGGCGGGGCGGTGAAGAACGTGATCGCCCTGGCGTACGGGATCGCCACCGCGATGGGCTTCGGCCACAACACCCGGGCGATGCTGGTGACCCGCGGGCTGGCCGAGACCGCCCGGCTCGGGGTCGCTCTCGGCGCGGACCCGCTCACCTTCGCCGGCCTGGCCGGCATGGGCGACCTGGTCGCCTCCTGCTCGTCGCCGTCGGCACGCAACCGCACCTTCGGGGAGCACCTGGGTCGGGGCGCCACCCTGGAGGAGGCGCGGGTGGCCACCCGGCAGACCGCCGAGGGGGTGAAGAGCGCGCTGGCGATCCGGGACCTGGCCCGCGCGCGCGGCGTGGAAATGCCGATAACCGAGCAGGTCGAACTGGTCTGCCACGAGGGTGTCGACCCACGGCGTGCCGTCCAGGCCCTGATGAGCCGCACCACGAAGCCGGAGTGAACAGCACCATGAGCGAGAACCAGTACGGCGCACCAGAGCAGCACGAGCTGCTGAATCCCGTGACTGGCGACGGCACCCGGTGCGTACGCGCCGGCCTGCCCGAGCCCACACCCGGCGCGCCCTTCCTGCCCGGCCCGGTCTTCGCCGCGCCGTACCACCTCGACCCCTGGCAGGGGCCGACGGCGGCGGCCGACGGGTACGGGCGCCCCGACAACCCGACCCGGCGGCTGCTGGAGGCCGCGATCGGCGAGTTGGAGGGCGGTGCCTGCCGGGTCTTCGGCAGCGGTCAGGCGGCGATCACCGGGCTGCTGCTCGCGGTGCTGCGGGCCGGCGACACGGTGGTGCTGCCGGCCGACGGCTACTTCCCGGTACGCGCATTCGCCACCGACACCCTGGCCGGCAATGGCGTTCGGGTGGTGTTCGCGCCGACTGCCGGGCCCTACCCCGCGTTCGACGGGGCGCGCCTGGTGCTGGTGGAGACGCCGGCCAACCCCGGACTGGACGTCGTCGACCTGCCGGCGCTGGCCGTGCGGGTGCACGCCGCCGGTGCCCTGCTGGCCGTGGACAACACCACCGCCACCCCGCTCGGGCAGCGTCCGCTGGACCTCGGTGCCGACCTGGTCGTCGCCTCCGGCACCAAGGCGATGACCGGCCACTCCGACCTGTTGCTCGGCTACCTGGCGACCCGGTCGACGGAGCTGCTGGACAAGGTCACCGGCTGGCGGACCGTGACCGGCGCGGTGCCGGGTGCCTTCGACGCCTGGCTGGCCCACCGGTCGCTGGCCACCCTCGACCTGCGGCTGGGCCGGCAGAGCGCCAATGCCGAAGCGCTCGCCCGGCTGTTGTCCGGCCGCGCCGACGTGTCCGGGCTGCGCTGGCCCGGCCTGCCGGACGACCCGGCGTACCCGGTGGCGTCGCGGCAGCTGCGGCGGATGCCGGGGGTGCTCTCCTTCGACCTCGGCAGCGCCGAGCGGGTCGCCCGGTTCCTCGACGCGGCCCGGCTGGTCGCGGCGGCGACCTCCTTCGGTGGCCTGCACACCACCGCTGACCGGCGGGCACAGTGGGGCGACGACACCGCGCCCGGTTTCGTCCGGCTCTCCTGCGGTGTGGAGGACACCGTCGATCTGGTCGCCGACGTCACGGCCGCGTTGGACGCTGCCGCCTGATGATGTCCGTCTCCCCGGCCGAGCACGACGCCCTGGTCGGCCGGCTGTGGCGGGCCGGCTGCGTCTGGGCCGAGGACGAGGCGCGGCTGCTGGTGGCGGCGGCCGGCAGCCCGGCGAGGTTGGCGGGGCTGGTCGACCGGCGGGTCTCCGGTGAGCCGCTGGAGTACCTGCTCGGCTGGGCGGAGTTCTGTGGGGAACGGATCGGCGTCGACCCGGGAGTCTTCGTGCCCCGGGCGCGCACCGCCCTGCTGGTCTCGGCCGCCGCCGCGGTGACCGGGCCGGCGGCCACGGTGGTGGAGTTGTGCTGTGGTTCCGGCGCGGTGACCAGGGCATTGGCGCGCCGGCTCGTCGCGCCCCGGCTGCGGGCCGCGGTCGACCTGGACCCGGTGGCGGTGGCCTGCGCGCGGCGGAACCTGGCCGCGCTGGCGGTGCCGGTCTTCGCCGGCGACCTGTTCGGTCCGCTGCCGGCTGCCTGGCGCGGCAGCCTGGACCTGGTGGTGGCGAACGCGCCGTACGTGCCGACGGCCGCGATCGCTCTGATGCCCTCGGAGTCGCGCGGCTACGAGCCCTCGGTGGCCGTGGATGGCGGGCCTGACGGCCTGGCCGTGCTGCGTCGGGTGGCCGCCGGAGCGTCGAATTGGCTGGCGCCGGGCGGACACCTGGTGGTGGAGGTCGGCGAGGCGCAGGTCGACGAATTTCGCGCGGTGCTGACCGATGCCGGACTGGTGCCGGCGGTGGCCAACGACGGAGCCCTGGACGCCACCGCGATGACGGCCTGTCGGCGGACTGCCGTGGCGGGCGGGCCGGACGAGAACTAGCCTCACGTCAGGTCGTGACGGCGGGAGGCGAATTTCGGGTGGATAGCGCAACGGTGCCGGTGGTCGTCGGGATCGACAACGGCGGTACGAGCAACAACACCACCGTGCTGACGCTGGACGGGCGGTTCCTGGTCGACCGGTTGGTCGAGACGCCGAGCCGGGTGCAGGCCGGACCGGTGGCGGCGGTGGCGGCGATGGCGGACGCCTTCGAGCGCGTGCTGACCCGCACCGGGGTGGCCCGCGAGCTGGTCCGGGCGGTGGGTCTGGACACGCCCGGTCCGGCCAGCGCGACCGGGGTGATCTCGTCGAAGGGGTCCACGAACTTCTCCCAGCCGGTCTGGCGGGGCTACGACGTCCGGGGGGCGCTGGCGCACCGGCTCGGACTGCCGGTGGTCTACCACAACGACGGCAACGCCGCCGCGCTCTACGCCCACCACGTCTATTTCGGCGCCGACGCGATGCGGCGATCGTCGGTGTCGGCGATCGTCGGCACCGGGCTCGGCGGCGGACTGGTCGAGAACGGCCGGGTGATCGCTGGTGCGGCGGGGATGGCCGGCGAGCTGGGGCACGTGCACATTCCGCTGACGGAGGTGCTGGCGCCGGGGCAGCCCGTTCCGAGCTGCGCCTGCGGCTTCGCCGGTGACGCGGAGAGCCTCGCCTCGCTGACCGCGATCGAGCGCAACCTGCTGCCGTACTGGCTGACCCGCTTTCCCGGGCACCCGCTGGCCACCGAGCCGCCGGGTCGGGCGGCGAAACTGGTCCGCGGCTACGGCGAGCGGGGCGACGAACTGGGCCGGGAGATTTTCGGCCAGCAGGCGAGGGCGCTGGGCGCGTTGTTCACCGTGGCGGCCAACTTCACCGATCCGCACGCGTACTTCGTGGGTGGTGGGGTGGTGGAGACGGCGCCGGAGTTCCGCGACTGGTTCCTGGCGACCGTGCGGGAGCACACCGTGCTCCGGGCCGAGCAGGCCGCGCTGGCCACCTTCGCCCTGGTGCCGGAGCGTGACATGGCCGGTGCCCGGGGTGCCGCTCTCGCTGCGCTGGAGACGGTACGCGCCGTGCCGGCGCCGCCGCCGTTGGTCGGCGACGTACCGTCGGGCTGACCGGGCCGGCGGTGCCCTTACCGGCCCGGTCAGCGGCACTGGGGGTGATTCCTGGTGTGGTTCAGTGCATGGGCGGCGACTGGGCGAAGGCGGACCACGCTGCCGGCGGGAAGATCAGCAGCGGGCCGTGCGGATCCTTGGAATCGCGTACGGCTACCGTCCCGGGGACGACAGCCACCTCCACGCAGGCTCCCTCGTCGCCGCTGTGGCTGCTCTTGCGCCAGCCGTACCCGGCCACCGCCACCTCGGTCATCGGTGTCATCGCATTACCGTCCCTTCAGGAGTTTGAAGATTGCCTCGCGACTGGCCGCCGGGCTGAGCGCGACCGTTCGCAGATGCTCCATGATCTTGGTGCAGGTACGCAGGTCGCCGGGACGGTCGAGCACCATCTGCCCGGCGACCGTTTCCACGGAGGCGATGATCGGATCCTCCGGGTCGGCGAACTCGAGGATGTGCAGTGAACCTCGGGTGCCCCGGTGGTAGCCGGCGGCCAGTGGGATCATCTGGACGGTGATGTTCGGCAGCTCGCCCACCTTGAGTAGGTGGCTCAGCTGGGCCTCGGTCGCCGACTCCTCACCGACCGGGCGTAGCAGGGCGGCCTCGTCGAGGATCGCGTCGAAGATCGGCGGGTCCTCACCGGTGAGGCGTTGCTGCCGGTCGAGCCGCAGGTGCACCCGCTCTTCGACGTCGTTGTCGCTGAGGGTGTGCGGGCCGCCGCGCATGACGCCCCGGATGTAGTCGGCGGTCTGCAGCAGGCCCGGCACCACCGAGGGCTCGAAGTTGGCGATGCCGGTGGCTTCGGCTTCCAGCGCGATGAAGTCGATGGTGCGCCGGTCGAGCAGGTAGGAGTAGGACACCCACCAGCCCGGTTTGCGCGCGTCCTTGGCCAGTCCGACGGCAGCCGCGACCTCGTCCGCGTCGACTCCGTAGAGGGTGAGCAGGGCGCGCACGGTGGCCGGGTTGACCAGGGTCTGCGCGTTCTCGTAGCGAGAGAGCGTGCTGCGGGTGCTGTTGATCTCGTCTGCCGCGGCCTCCAGGGTGAGGCCGGCGGCCTCACGGTGGTGGCGCAGCGCGATGCCCAACCGACGGGCGCGTGCGGTCTTCGGAGCCATGTATCGATGGTCGCACGTATTTGGGAACCTGTACATGAGAGAACGTCGGTGAGAGTTGCATTCATGCCCATGGAGCTGTCAGTCTGTTAGCGCGTCCTCACCGCCGGTTGTCGTGGCGACGGTGGTGGTGAGCGACCGGAGGGGATGGGGCACGCGGCGGTCGGGTTTTCCCCCGTACCCGACCGCCGTGTGCCGCATCAGTTGTCGGCTGCCGGAAGGGAATCGACGTGCGAACTGGTCAGCGGAGTATCGGTGAACGCCGGGTCGGCCGGCGATGACGCGTTTCCTGGTGGTGCTGACCGACGTTCGTCCCAACGAGATGGACGGTCGCAACGAGCGGGCCGCCCCCGAGCGCCGCCGCCAGGTGGTCGGCGCCAGCAGCCGGGAGGCGGCCGACCGGATCGCCGGGGCGTTCATGGCGTTGGGCATGGTGCGGGCCGGCCGGCAGCGGGTCAAGGTGATCGCCATCGGCCGGCGGCACGCGTACGGCGAGTTGGCCAGCTAGGGCGCGTCCGATAACGCACCGTATATGATGCGTTGACGGAATGCGGCCGTGCCGCGTTCCCGCAGGGTATGGGCTACCCGCACCCGCCACGCACAGTAAGGTCATTCGGGAGAGCGCCAGCAGTGCGTCCCGGAAAGGTGACCGCAGTGACCACCCCAGGCAAGACCCGCGTGGCGATCGTCTTCGGCGGCCGTAGCCCGGAACACGGCATCTCCTGCGTCAGCGCCGGCAGCCTGCTCGGTGCCCTGGACCCGGACGAGTTCGAGGTGGTGCCGGTGGGTATCACCCGGGCCGGCCAGTGGGTGCTCACCAGCGGTGATCCCAGCCAGTTGGCGATCAACTCCCGCCAGCTGCCGGAGATCACCGCCGAGTCCGGTACGGACATCGTGCTGCGGGCCGACCCCACCGGCAGCGGACTGCTGGTGCTCGACCCGACCGGGGGGCCGCGGGCGCTCGCCGACGTGGATGTGGTCTTTCCGGTACTGCACGGCGCCTACGGCGAGGACGGCACCATCCAGGGCATGCTGGAGATGGCCGGCATCCCGTACGTCGGAGCGAAGGTTTTCGCCTCCGCCGCCGCCATGGACAAGGAATTCACCAAAAAGCTCTGCGCCGCCGAAGGTATCCCCGTCGGCCCGTACGCGGTGCTGCGAAGCGGAACGACGCTGAGCGAGGCGGACAAGCGGCGGTTGGGCCTGCCGGTCTTCGTCAAGCCCTCGCGGGCCGGGTCCTCCTTCGGCGTCAGCAAGGTCACCGACTGGGCCGATCTGGACGCGGCGGTCGCCGCCGCGCGGGCGATCGACAGCAAAGTGCTGGTCGAGGCCGCGATCGTCGGCCGGGAGATCGAGTGCGGTGTGCTGGAGGGCGAGGCCGGCGGCGTGCCGGAAGCCTCGGTGCTGGCCGAGGTCCGGGTGGTCGGCGACTACGAGTTCTACGACTTCGAGGCCAAGTACATCGACGCCGAGTCCGCCTGCGAGTACGACATCCCGGCCGACCTGCCGGAGCCGGTCACCCGGCAGGTACGCGACCATGCCGTGCGTGCCTTCACCGCACTTGACTGCGCCGGGCTGGCCCGGGCCGACTTCTTCGTCACCCCGGAAATGGACGTCTATCTCAACGAGCTCAACACCATGCCCGGTTTCACGCCGACGTCCATGTTCCCCCGCATGTGGGCGGCGGCCGGCCTGGAGTACCCGAAGCTGATCGACCGGCTCCTCCGCACCGCCCTGACCCGCGGCCCCGACCACCGCTGACCCCACCTGCGTCCCTTCGCGGGCGGGGACGGGCGGGTGGTGGGCCGGTCAGGAGGTACAGCCGGAGGGTGCCGGGGCGGCTGATCGGATTGACTCGGCCACGGTCCTGGAGATCGGGGAGAGCCACTGCAACGCCTCGCCGTAGAAGTGCGGCACCCGCACGGTCACCGCGCTCTCCCGGTCGACCGTGGTCAGCTCGGTGTCGTCGGGTCCTTCCACGGCGTACCAGCACACCGAGTTGACCAGCACGAGATGGTCGTCGGGCGCCACCTCGGGCTCGGTGCCGCCGCAGGCGACCGTCAGCGCCGGGTCGCCGTATGCGGCGTTCTGCTCGGGGCCGGCGGTGACCGGCCGCTGGGGCAGCTCGCGGATGGTCGCGGGCAACTGCGACAGCAGGGCTCGGCAGACGACGGCCGGGCGCTCGGCCAGGGCCGGCGCGGCCATCTCGACCGGCATCGTGGACCGCGCCTGGGGCGTCGTCGGCGACGGGTTCGGGTCGGCGGCCGGGGCGTCCGGCGCGAGGTTGGCGAACGCGAGCGCGCCGACCAGCAGCGTCACCGGAAGGGCCACCGCCGTGGCGATCAGCGCCGCGCTGCGGTTCGTGCGTCCCGTGGCCGTCCCGGCGCCCGGCCGGTCGGCCTCGGCGAGGGGGGACTCGGAGAGCCTGCCCACTTAGAGGCGCACCACCGAACACGTGAGGGTACGGGTGATGCCGGGCACCATCTGCACCTTGCTGACGATGAGTTTGCCCAGTTCGTCGACGGTGTTCGCCTCGGTGAGCACCACCACGTCGTACGGCCCGGTGACCGCGTCCACGCGGACAACGCCGGCAAGATCCGCGATGAGACCGGCCACGTCACGTGCCCGGCCGACCTCTGTCTGGATGAGGATGTACGCCTGTACCACGACTCGACCTCCCTCCGTCGCCGCCTGCCAGGCGGCCCGAAGGGAGAAAGTACCTTACGGACCAGGGCTAATCCCTATCGGTGGTCAAGGAGAAGCGGTGAGCGAGCGGAGCGAGGGAACCATCAGGCGGGACGGGGTGTCGTCGTGAGCGTCGCGGGCGTCGGCGAGTTCGGTCTGATCGACCGGGTGACCGCCCGCCTGACGTACGGGTCCACGGTGCTGCTCGGTCCGGGTGACGACGCCGCGGTGGTCGCGGCGCCGGACGCGCGGGTGGTCGCCACGACGGACGTGCTGGTCGAGGGGCGGCACTTCCGCCGAGACTGGTCCGGCGCGCACGACATCGGCCGCCGGGCGGCGGCTGCGAACCTGGCCGACGTGGTGGCGATGGGAGCCGATCCGACCGCCCTGCTGGTGGCGCTCTGCGTGCCGGCCGATGTCGCGACCGGCTGGGTGGAGGAGCTGGCCGACGGACTCGGCACCGAGGCGGCCGGTGTCGGCGCCAGCGTGGTCGGCGGGGACATGTCGGCCAGCCCCACCCTGACCATCGCCGTGACCGCGCTCGGTGACCTGGGCGGGCGAGCGCCGGTGACCCGGGCCGGCGCCCGTCCCGGCGACGCGGTCGCCCTGGCTGGTCGCACCGGATACGCGGCGGCCGGGTTCACGGTGCTCTCCCGTGGTTTCCGTACGCCGCGGCTGCTGGTCGAGGCGTACCGGCGGCCCGAGGTGCCCTACCCGGCCGGGCCGCTGGCCGCTCGGCTCGGCGCCACCGCCATGATCGATGTCTCGGACGGTCTGCTCGCCGATCTCGGGCACGTGGCGAAGGCCAGCGGGGTGGCCGTCGACCTCTCCCGGGACGCCTTCGAGGTGCCGCCGCAGATGCGCGACGCAGCCCAGGCGCTCGGCGTCGATCCGTACGCCTGGCTGCTGGCCGGTGGGGACGACCACGCGCTGACCGCGACCTTTCCCCCGGCGACGGCGCTGCCACCGCAGTGGCGGCCGATCGGTCGGGTCGCCGCGGGTTCCGGCGTGACCGTGGACGGCCGCCCGTTCGAAGGGCCGGCCGGCTGGGACCACTTCCGCTGATCGGCCGCCCGCCGCTTTCCGGTGCGAGGTGCCCGACGTCGTACCCTGCACAGGTGCAGCAGATCGAGATCCACCCGGTACCGTTCGACTCGCCGGTGGCGCAGCAGTTGATCACCGCCGCGCTGGCCGACCTGGGCGGCCGGTACGGTGGCAGCGGCGACGAGACCCCGGTAGACGCCAGCGAGTTCACCCCGCCGTCGGGGACGTTCCTGGTCGCCCACCTCGACGGGCAGCCGATCGGCTGCGGCGGTTGGCGCAGTCACGGTGCCGAGATCCACACCGCCGAGCTGAAGCGGATGTACACGGCGCCGCAGGCCCGGGGGTGCGGCGTGGCCCGCGCGGTGCTCGCCGCGATCGAGCGTTCGGCGGGCGAACACGGCCGCAAGCGGATCATCCTAGAGTGCGGCGACCGGCAGCCCGAGGCGATCGCCATGTACACCGCGGCCGGCTACGAGCGGATCCCGAACTTCGGCTACTACGCCGACGAGCCCGGCTGCCTGTCGTTCGGTCGCACCCTCTAGACGCCCTCCCGACGTCCAGCAGGGGTGCGGACACGACGGTGCCGGCGGACCCGTGGCCCGCCGGCACCGTCGGCGTCGAAGTAGCGGTGCTGCCGCGTCAGGCGCGGGTGACCTTGCCCGCCTTGATGCAGGACGTGCAGACCTTCAGCTTCTTGGTCGTGCCACCACCGGCCGAGGTGCGCACCGACTGGATGTTCGGGTTCCAGCGGCGGTTGGTCCGCCGGTGCGAGTGGGACACGTTGTGGCCGAAGCCCGGCCCCTTGCCACAGACGTCACACACGCTAGCCACGGGATACTCCTGGGATTTGAACGTTCATGAAGTCGCCGCCAGGCGCCGCCCGGGCAACCTGGCCAGGTTACCCGATACCAGATTCGCCTGCCCAACCGGGCTCTGCCGCGACAACGCGCCGGACGGGCGCGTCGATGGCCGCGGGCCGAGCCGGCCCGGGACCCGCACGGCGCGGGACAGCCCGGGCGTCCGACGCCCGTCAGCGTACGCCAGTAGGCTTCCACCGTGCTGGACACCCTCGACGCCGCCGCCGTGCGCAGCTGGTGCGCCAGTGGGCTGGCCGTGCTCAAGCGGCACCAAAGGGAGATCGACGACCTCAACGTCTACCCGGTGCCCGACGGCGACACCGGCACCAACCTGGTACTCACCCTCACTTCGGCCCAACAGGCCCTCGCGATGGATCTCGACACCCACGCGGCCGGCACCCGGACACCGCACGGGCACGCGTTGCGCCTGATGGCCCGGGGTGCCCTGCTCGGCGCGCGGGGCAACTCCGGGGTGATCCTGTCGCAGATCCTGCAGGGGCTCGCCGACACGCTTGCCACCGTTCCCCAGGTGCGCGGCCGGGCGTTGGCCGCCGCACTGCGAGCGTCCACCGGCGCGGCCTACGCGGCGGTCGCCAGACCGGTGGAGGGCACCCTGCTCACGGTGGTCGCCGCGGCGGCCGAGTCGGCCGAGCGCACGACCAGCGACGACCTTCCGGTGGTGGTCAGGGCGGCGGCCGGCGCCGCCGCCACGGCCCTGGCTCGCACGCCGGAGCAGTTGCCGGCGCTGGCCCGGGCCGGCGTGGTCGATGCCGGTGGGCGAGGGCTCTGCCTGCTGCTGGACGCGCTGGTCGAGGTGGTCACCGGAGAGGTCCCGGCCCGTGCCGCGACCATGCCCCGGGCGGCGCCGCCGCCAGCCGGCGCCGCCCGGGAGACAGGCTCCCCGGAGTACGCCTACGAGGTGCAGTTCCTCCTCGACGCCGAGCCCGAGGCGGTACGGCAGATGCGTGACACACTCGACGGGTTCGGCGACTCCCTCGTGGTGGTCGGCGACGGCGGCACAACCGGCGGCACCTGGCAGGTGCACGTGCACGTCAACGACGTCGGCGCGGCAATCGAGGCAGGGGTGGTGGCCGGTCGCCCGTACCAGATCTCGGTGACCCGCTTCGTCGACCAGGTGACGGCGGAGCCTGTCGCGGGCCAGGACAGTCGCGCGGCCCAGGGCGGCCGGGCGGCCCAGGGCGGCCGGGCGGCCCAGGGCGGCCGGGCGGCCGTGGTGGTGGCCGCCGGTGCCGGGATCGCCGAGCTGCTCGCCGGCGAGGGCGCGGTGGTGGCGCCGGGCAATCCCTCGACCGGTGAGCTGCTGGACGCGGTGCGGTCCACCCGCGCGGCCCGCGTGGTGGTGCTGCCCAACGACCCGGATGCGCAGGCGGTGGCGAACCAGGTCGCTGAGGAGGCGTACCGGCTGGGGATCGAGGTCAGCGTGGTGCCGACCCGGTCGCCGGTGCAGGCGCTGGCCGCGCTCGCGGTGCGCGATCCGCGACGCCGCTTCGCCGATGACGTCATCGCGATGGCCGAGGCCGCCGGCGCCTGCCGGTACGCCGAGGTCTGCCGGGCCGGCCGGGAGGCGCTGACCGTGGCCGGCCCGTGCCGCGCCGGTGACGTGCTCGCCCTGGTCGAGGGCGAGGTGCACCTGATTGGCACCGACCTGGTCGACACCTGCACGGCGCTGGTCGACCGGCTGCTCGGTGGTGGCGGCGAACTGGTCACCCTGCTGGTCGGCGCCGACGCGCCCGACGGTCTTGCCGACGCGGTGCGTACCCACATCACGGGCCGCTGGCCCTTCGTCGAGGTGCAGGCCTATGCCGGTGGGCAGCCGCACTACCCCCTGCTGGTAGGTGTCGAATGACCGTCGTTCCGACCGACCTGGACACGCCGCTGAAGAAGCTGGTCGGCGAGAAGACCGCAAAGGCGCTCACCGGCCAGCTCGACCTGCATACCGCGGGTGACCTGATCTACCATTTTCCGCGCCGCTACGACGAGCGCGGCGAGCACACCGACATCCGCGCCCTCGACGTCGGCGAACAGGTCACCGTGCTGGCCCAGGTGCAGCGCACCGCGGTCCGCCCGATGCGCCAGCGCCGGGGCAACCTGCTGGAGGTGACCGTCGGCGACGGCTCTGGCGGCACACTGACCCTCACCTTCTTCGGCAACCAGGCGTGGCGGGAGCGCGAACTGCGGCCCGGCCGGTGGGGCCTGTTCGCCGGCAAGGTCACCGAGTTCCGGAGCAAACGGCAGCTCAACGGGCCGGAGTACGTCCTGCTCGGTGAGCAGACCGACACCGAGGCCGCAGCCAGCGAGCAGATCGAGGAGTTCGCCGGGGCGCTCATCCCGGTTTACCCGGCCGCCGCGGCGGTACCCACCTGGGTGATCGCGCGCTGCGTACGGGTGGTGCTGGACACCGTCACGCCACCGGCGGATCCGCTGCCCGCCACGGTGCGGGCCAGCCGGAACCTGGTCGGTCTCGACTCCGCGCTGCGGGAGATCCACCGGCCGTCCAGCCGGGAGGAGCTGTACCGCGCCCGCCGCCGGTTGAAGTGGGACGAGGCGTTCGCGGTGCAGGTGACCCTGGTGCGGCGCAAGCGCGACGCCGCGGCCTCGCCGGCGCGCCCCCGACCAACGCGCCAGGGCGGCCTGCTCGACGCGTTCGACGCCCGGTTGCCGTACGAGTTGACCTCCGGGCAGCGCGACGTGGGTGTCGAGATCGCGGCCGACCTGGCCACCGGCCACCCGATGCACCGCCTGTTGCAGGGTGAGGTGGGCTCTGGCAAGACCGTGGTGGCCCTGCGGGCGATGCTCCAGGTGGTCGACGCGGGCGGGCAGGCCGCGCTGCTCGCCCCCACCGAGGTACTCGCCGCCCAGCACTACCGCGGCATGCTCGACCTGCTCGGCCCGCTCGCTCAGGCCGGCGAGCTGGGCGCCGCCGACCAGGCCACCCGGGTGGAGTTGGTCACCGGCTCACTGGGCGCGGTGGCTCGGCGCCGGGCGCTGGCCGAGGTCGCCAACGGCAGTGCCGGTATCGTGCTCGGCACCCATGCGCTGCTCTACGAGGGAGTCGACTTCGCCGATCTCGGTCTGGTGGTGGTCGACGAGCAGCACCGCTTCGGTGTGGAGCAGCGGGACGCGCTCCGCGCCAAGGCGGAGCAGCCGCCGCACGTGCTGGTGATGACCGCCACTCCGATTCCCCGCACGGTGGCCATGACGGTCTACGGCGACCTCGAGATCTCCACCCTGTCCCAGTTGCCGCGTGGCCGTTCGCCGATCGCCTCGCACGTCGTACCGGCCGCCGAGAAACCGGCCTTCCTCGACCGCGCCTGGCGGCGGCTGCGCGAGGAGGTCACCGCCGGTCACCAGGCGTACGTGGTCTGTCCGCGTATCGGCGAAGAAAGTTCCGGGGCCGACGAGGAGCCGCCGGCGACCGACGACACCGGACGGCGACCGCCGCTGGCGGTGACCGAGGTCGCCCCGCTGCTGGCCGAGGGGCCGCTGCACGGCCTGCGTATCGGCGCCCTGCACGGCCGGCTGCCGGCCGACGAGAAGGACACGGTGATGCGGGCCTTCGCCGGTGGCGACCTGGACGTCCTGGTCGCCACGACGGTGGTCGAGGTCGGCGTCGACGTACCCAACGCGACGGTGATGATCGTGCTCGACGCCGACCGGTTTGGCGTGTCCCAGCTGCACCAGTTGCGGGGCCGGGTGGGCCGGGGCAGCGCGCCGGGGATCTGCCTGCTGGTGACCGAGGCGGCCGAGGGCACCAGTGCTCGGGACCGGTTGGACGCGGTGGCGTCCACCACGGACGGGTTCAAGCTCGCCGAGCTGGATCTGGAGCAGCGTCGGGAGGGCGACGTGCTGGGCGCCGCCCAGTCCGGTCGGCGGTCACACCTGCGCCTGCTGTCGCTGCTGCGCGACGCCGACCTGATCCGGGACGCGCGGGCGGAGGCGATCGTTCTGGTCGAGGAGGATCCGGCGCTGGTCCGCCATCCGGCGCTGGCGGCCTCGGTCGCCGCGTTTGTCGACGAGGACCGCGCCGAATACCTCGAGAAAGGCTGAGGGCGCGCCAGCCGGCGCGCCCTCAGACGTTGTGTAAGGATGGGCCCCTGTTAACGCATGCGGTAGAGCAGGGGCCCCACCTCAACGGTTAAATCAGGCGGTGAAGTGGACCCGCCGACGCCGTGCCAACACGAACAGCACCGCGCCCAGCGCCAGCAGGGCGACGGCGCCCGCGGCGATGCCGCCGGCCGCGGCACCGGTCACCGGCAGACCCGGGGGCTCCTCGCCACCGCCACCGCCACCGCAACCCTCGGGCGCGTAGATGACCTCAAGTTCCAGACCCAGCTCGGGCAGGACGACCAGAGCCGCCTCTTCCTCGCCGGCCGGGAAGGTGACCTTCTCCGAGGAGCCCGGCTCGACGGTACGGGTCTCGGTCTTGTCGCCGTAGGTGAACTCCACCTTGACCGGTACGCCACCCTCCGGGTTGGAGGCGGTCAGCCCGAAGGTCTCGCAGTCGGCGTCGGTGGTGACCGTGGGCAGCGGGCAGTCCTCGGGACGCTCCCAGGAGTACGTCCCGTTGTCGATGACCTTGCCTTCGACCAGCACCTCGACCTTGCCGGCGTTCTCGGCGGGTACGACGGTCTCGTTGTTGGCGTCGCCCGGCGCGACGGTGACGGTCTTGGACCAGCCGTTCTCACCCCGGACCTCGAACTCCACCGGGTACTTGGAGATCGAACCGTCGTTGCTCAGAGAGACGGTGACGGTGCCGTCGCAGGAGGAGGCGAAGGTGGACGCCGGGGTGGTGCAGTTCTTGCTGCCGCCGTTGTACCAGCCGGGCGGGCCCGACGAGCGGTTGCCCGGCGCCTTCTTCTCGCCCAGCTTCTTCGAGCCGTAGCGCGGGCCCTTGTCGACCAGCGGGTCGATGACCTCGTCGACGCCGCCCCAGATCAGATCGACCTGCGTGTGGCAGTCCGGGACTCCGACGTTGAGCTCGATCTCGGTCTGGGTACCACCGACGAAGTTGCTGTCCGGCTCGCCGTAGACATACTGCGGGGTGGCGAACTGCGGGCGCGGCGCGAAGTACGACACCAGGGTGAAGTACTGCTGCTCCTCGCCGCACAGCGGCAGGTCGCCGTCCAGTTTGACGGTCGCCTTGCCGTTCGGGCCGTCGAAGGTGTGGCTGTACTTCGCCTGGCTGGCATCGATGCACTTCGGCGCCGGCTGGCACGGGGCGTCGCGGTCGAGATTGATGGTGCCGCTGTTGGTCTGTACCCGTCGGTTGTCCCACCGGGCCTCGACGGTGAGCTTGGCGCTCGCGGTGTCACCCGGCACCCGCTGGACGGCCTCGACGAAGCCGCCCCTGTTGATGGCCACGCCCTTCAGGTCGACGGCCTCGGCACCTGGGACGAGCACCTGGACCGGGCTCGACGGCTCGGCGGTCACCTTCTTGATCGTCGCGGCCTTGTTGCGCTCGCTGTTGACCACCTTCCACGTGATCACCCGCTCGCCGCTGAGCTGGTCGCAGACGGCGGTGGCGGTGATGGTGGTGTGGTGGGCGGCGGCCGGGGTGGCCACCACCGCCGCTCCGGTCATGCCGATGAGGGCGGCTGCCAGGACAGCCAGCGGTCGCCGCAGCGACAGCTTGGGTCGGATCACGCGTACTCCCGGGGTGAAGATGCGTCAGGGTCGGCACGGGTGGTACGGACGGCGCTGGCGGCATGTGCCGCGCCAGAGAGGGGTGCCTGTCCGTGCCGTTGGCCGGCGGCGATATGGCCGGCACCCGGCAGACCTTAGCGAGGACGTGAGGATTGAGACAGCCTTCAGGAAGGCTTAAGCATCATGTTATGAAGGTGAGATCATTGATCTACGCTACGTGATCACCCGATCTCGTCCCGCGTCCAGCTCCACTTCGGACGCACGAGGCGTGGCGTGGACGTGCCGAGGGCGCGTCGGCCGGATGGTCGACGCGCCCTCGGATCAGGCTCTGATCAGCTCAGCTGAGGCGGTGAAGCGCAGTCGACGACGACGGGTCACCACGAACAGGGCCGCGCCCGCGCGGCCACTTCGGCGACCCAGCGGGACTCGCTGTTCGTGACGGTCCACTCGACCTTCACGTCTCCGTTGTCGAGCTTGCAGCCGACACCCTTGATGACAGGGTGGTGTGCGCTGGCCGGCGCGGCGACGGTGGCGACGCCAGCTAGGCCGATCAGCGCGCCGGCGGCGGCCGCCGTGACGCGCCGGAGGTTCAGACGGTTCACGTCTACTCCTGCCCGACACCGCGCAGACCCTGTCCATCCGGCGTGAGGCGCCATAGCCTTCAGTGAGACCTAAGGAACATGTGGTGGATCCGTGATCTTCCATCTGCGGAAGGTTCGGGCCTGGCTACGGAGCGATCATTCGGCGGTCGACCGACCTCGAACGGCCGTCGCGTAGCGTCGGGGCATGTGCAGGAGCCAGCGGTGACCCGCATCGTCGCCGGCAGCCTCGGCGGCCGGCGGATCAGCGCCCCGCCGGGCGCCGGTACCCGACCGACCTCCGATCGGGTGCGCGAGGCGCTGTTCAGTGCCGTGCAGGCGGAGACGGACCTCGACGGCGCACGATTCGTCGACCTCTACGCGGGCTCTGGCGCGGTCGGCCTGGAGGCGCTGTCCAGGGGGGCCGCGTACGCGCTGCTTGTCGAGTCCGACCCGCGCGCCGCCCGGGTGATCCGGGGAAACATGGCGGCCCTGCGGGTGGGTTCCGCCGCCCGGCTGGCCGCCGGCAAGGTCGCCACGGTGCTGGCCGCGGGACCGGACGGCGACCCGTACGACGTCGTCTTCGCCGACCCGCCGTACACGCTGCCGGGCGGCGACGTCGCCGCGATGCTCGTGGCCCTGCTCGACGGTGGCTGGCTCGCGCAGGAGGCGTTGGTGGTGGTGGAACGGTCCAGCCGCAGTGGGCCGGTCGAGTGGGTGCAAGGCGTCACTGGCCTGCGCGGTCGCCGATACGGCGAGACCACCCTTTGGTACGGTCGCCGATCATGAGACGTGCGGTGTGTCCCGGCTCGTTCGACCCGGTCACCAACGGTCACCTCGACATCGTCGGCCGCGCCAGCCGGCTGTTCGACGAGGTGATCGTAGGCGTGTTGGTCAACCAGTCGAAAAGCGGCCTGTTCACCGTCGAGGAGCGGATCGACATGCTGCGCGAGGTGACCGCTTCCTACGGCAACGTCCGGGTCGAGTCCTTCCGCGGGTTGCTGGTGGACTTCTGCCGGGCCCAGCGGGCGACTGTGCTGATCAAAGGGCTGCGGGCGGTCAGCGACTTCGACTACGAGTTGCAGATGGCGCAGATGAACATCGGCCTCGCCGGGGTCGAGACGCTGTTCATGCCCACCAATCCGCTCTACTCCTTTCTTTCCTCAAGCCTTGTCAAGGACGTGGCCAAGTGGGGCGGCGACGTCACCTCCCATGTCCCCGACCTGGTCCGCGAGGCTCTGAAAGCCCGCCTGGTCCCCCCAGTCTGAGTCCGGCACTCCTCGCACTTGTGCTGCTTAATGCCCTCATTGAGGGCTTTTGCGGCGAAAATCGGTACGAGGTCGCTGAGGTGGATGGTGCGCGGCGACGCGCCGGGGAGGGGTGGGTGCGAGCTGGCCACAGGACGACATCATTGGATGAGGCGGGAAACCGTCCGCGGCCCGCATGATGTAGATCGGCCCGACGAACGACAGGAGTGAGGTACCGGTGGACCCGCTCGACCGCATCGAGGAACTGATCGCCATCGTGGAGCAGGCGCGCTCCGTCCCGATGTCGCGCAACAACTGCATGGTCGACCGGGGTGAGATGATCGCTGCACTCGACGAGATGCGTGCCGAACTCCCCGCCGACCTGCGCAGGGCCGCCGCGTTGCTGGAGGAACGGGACAAGATCATGGAGGCCGGCAAGCGGGAGGCCGACCGGATCATCAGTGAAGGTGAGGCGGAACACGCCCGCCTGGTCTCGGTGAACGAGATCACCGTCTCGGCCGAGCACGAGGGCGCCCGGATCATCTCCGAGGCCCGGGCCGAGGCGCAGCGCCTGCGCGAGGAGGTCGACGACTACGTCGACACGGCGCTGGCCAACTTCGAGCAGTTCCTCACCCGGGCACTGGCCTCGATAGAGCGCGGCCGGGACAAGATGCACGCGCTGCGCGAGATCGGTACGTTCGCTGGCGACGAGGCGGAGCGGCCGCTGCCCTTCTGAGCGGCACCACCGCCACCGTCACCGCGCAGCGCCGGCAAGGGCTGCTGGTCGGCCCCGGTTCGACGCTGGGGTGTCCGCCCAGGTAACCTCGCTTGTCGGCCTCTCACCGGCCGGAGTCTGAACTATGCCCAAGAATTCACCCAATTCACTCGACCCCAGGTCACCGCTGGTCCTCGACACGAGGGAGCTCCCGCGCCGGCCTGGTGCCTTGCGTACCGTCGAACGGGTGGTCCCGGCACCATCGGACCTCGGCGTGGAGTTGATCGGCGTGCCGGAGGGCGCAGACCTCGACCTCGATCTGCGGATGGAGTCGGTGTCCGAGGGCGTGCTCGTGTCGGGGACCGTCAGCGGTCCGATCCGGGGCGAGTGCGGGCGCTGCCTGCGCGAGATCAACGACTCGGTGACGGTGACGATCCAGGAGCTGTACGCCTACGAGAACAGCACCACGGACGCCACCACCGAGGAAGATGAGGTCGGTCGCATGCAGGGTGACCTGATCGACCTGGAACCGACGTCGCGGGACGCGGTGGTGCTCGCGCTGCCGACGAATCCGCTCTGCCGCCAGGACTGCCCCGGCCTGTGCCCCGACTGCGGGGTGCACGGGGACGATCTGCCGGCCGACCACAGCCACCAGCAGGTCGACCCGCGTTGGGCGGGCCTGTCGAAACTGACCCGTACAGAGGAGTAAGAACCGTGGCCGTCCCCAAGCGCAAAATGTCGCGCAGCAACACCCGGTCCCGCCGGGCGAACTGGAAGGCCGCGGCGGTCGCGACCGTGGCCTGCCCGCAGTGCAAGTCCGCGAAGCTGCCGCATGCCGCCTGCTCCGTCTGCGGCACCTACAACGGCCGCCAGGTCCTCGAGGTCTGACCTGGACGCCGAGTGACGCCTCCGACCACAGGTCGGGTCGCGCGCACACCCCGGCGATCGCCTGATGCTCCCGCCGACGCCGGCCGGCACTCACCGGCCGGCGTCGCCAGGGGGCCAGGCACCGCACGGATCGCCGTTGACCTCCTCGGCGGGGACGATGCTCCCGACGTGGTGGTGGACGGCGCTCTGCGGGCTCTGCGTACCGACCCGGACCTGCACCTACTTCTCGTCGGCCCGACCCTGGTTGCCGGCGCGCTGATCGACGCCCTCGACTCGGCGCAACGCGCCCGCACCACGGTGCGACCGGCGGACACCGCCGCCGACATGACCGACGGTCCCCGTGTCGCCAGCACCGAGACGACCGTTCGGGCTGCCGTCGCCGCCGTGCGCGCGGGTCACGCCGACGCGCTGGTCTCTGCCGGGGCCACCGGCGCCACCGTCACGGCCGCCGCCCTCGGGCTCGGCCGCTGGCCCCAGGTCCGGCGCCCGGCCCTCGCCGCCGTGCTGCCTGCCGTCTCCGGGCCGGTGGTGCTGCTCGACGTCGGAGGATCGCTGGAGCCGAACCCGACGACGCTGGCCCGGCACGCCGTGCTCGGCGCCGCGTACGCCACCGTCACCCACGGCGTGCCCGCGCCCCGCGTCGGGCTGCTCTCCGTCGGCACCGAATCCGGCAAGGGCGACCGGGCCAGGCGGCTCGCCGACCCCATGCTCAGCACGGCCGGCCTACCCGGCGACGCCCGCTACGTCGGGCTGGTCGAGGGGTACGACGTCTGCCTCGGCACCCGCGCCGATGTGGTGGTCACCGACGGGTTCACCGGTAACGTGCTGCTCAAGGCCGTCGAGGGCGCATTTGCCATGGCCGGCGGCTCGCCGCCCGGCGGCGGTGCGCCGCGGGCGGCCGCCCTGCTCGGAGTCGCCGGGACGGTGGTCGTCTGCCATGGCGCCGCTCGCGCCGAAGACATCACCTCCGGCATCGCCCTGGCCGCCCATCTCTGGCGGCAGGACGCCACCGACCAGGTCACCGCGCTGATCGCCGGAGACCGCACCGACCGCACGACCGATACCGAGGTACGCACATCATGAACAATGACAAGCGCCGGCGGCCCTCGATCGGCCACCTGGAGGCCGCCTTCGGCGTGTCACTGGACCCGGCACTACTGGAGCGGGCCCTCACCCACCGCTCGTACGCCTACGAGAACGGCGGGCTGCCCACCAACGAGCGCCTGGAGTTCCTGGGCGACTCGGTGCTGGGAGTGGTGATCACGACCGCGCTCTTCGAGAACCACCCCGACCTGCCGGAGGGCCAGCTCGCCAAGTTGCGGGCCAGCGTGGTCAACATGCGTGCGCTCGCCGACGTGGCGCGCGGGATGGGTCCGGATGGGCTCGGCCCGTACATGCTGCTCGGCAAGGGTGAGGAGACCACCGGCGGCCGGGACAAGGCGAGCATCCTCGCCGATACCCTGGAGGCGCTGCTCGGTGCGATCTACCTCCAGTACGGGCTGGACACCGCCGCCATGGTGATCCATCGACTGTTCGATCCGCTGATGGCCGAGTCGGCGGGCCGGGGTGCCGCGCTGGACTGGAAGACCAGCCTGCAGGAGCTGACGGCTGCCCTCGGTCTCGGTGTGCCGGAGTACCGGATCGAGGGGGCCGGGCCGGACCACCTGAAGACCTTCACCGCCTGGGTGGTGGTCGCCGGAAACCGTTACGGCGGCGCCAACGGGCGCAGCAAGAAGGAGGCCGAGCAGCGGGCGGCGGCGTCCGCCTGGCGGATCCTCACCGAGCAGCCCGACACGGGCGCGGACGACACCGCGGAGCCGGCGGACGACCAGGCGAACGCGGCGGCCGGAGACGGTCGGGAGCTGGTCGGCGAGGTCGAGTTCCAGGCGCGCGGTGCCTGAGCTGCCGGAGGTGGAGACGGTCCGGCAGGGGCTGGCGCGGTGGGTCACCGGCCGCCGGATCTCATCCGTCGAGGTGCGGCACCCTCGGGCCGTTCGCCGGCACCTGCCCGGCGGTGCCCACTTCACCGACGTCCTGACCGGCCGGACCGTGCTCGACGTCCGACGCCGCGGCAAGTACCTCTGGCTTCCGCTGGACAGTGGTGACGCGGTGGTCGGACACCTGGGGATGTCCGGGCAACTGCTGCTGCAGCAGGCGGTCGCGCCCGAAGAGGCGCACCTACGGGTTCGGTTCCGCTTCGCCGACGACGGCCCCGAACTGCGTTTCGTCGACCAGCGTACGTTCGGCGGACTGTCGGTCAGCGAGGGCGGCGGCACCGTGCCGGCCGAGATCGCGCACATCGCCCGGGACCCGCTGGACGACGAGTTCTCCGACGCGGAGTTCGTCACCGCGCTGCGCCGCCGGCGCACCGAGGTCAAGCGGGCACTGCTCGACCAGAGCCTGATCTCCGGCGTGGGCAACATCTACGCCGACGAGGCGCTGTGGCGGGCCGGACTGCACGGCACCCGCCCCACCGACGCACTGACCGGCCCGGCCGTCCGGCGGCTGCTCGCGCACGTGCGGGACGTGCTCGGCGAGGCGATCACCGCGGGCGGCACCAGCTTCGACGCCCTCTACGTGAACGTCAACGGGGAGAGCGGCTACTTCGACCGGGCGTTGAACGCGTACGGACGTGAGGGGCAGCCCTGCCGCCGGTGCGGCACGCCAATCCGCCGCGAGGCGTTCATGAACCGGTCGTCGTACAGTTGCCCGCGCTGCCAACCGCGGCCCCGGGGCTCGCTGCGCGGCTGATCCCCGAAACCCGGACGGGTGGTCTCACGGTCGTGGGCAGGGCAGGCGCCAGGCGTCCAGGGTGCGGTTCTTGCGGATGGAGGCGAAACCGTAGCCCACGCTGGTCACGCAGAAATCGGTGGGGACGCCGGCGTACTCGACGTGGAACACCGGCTTGCCGGCGTCGACGAAGGGCAGCAGCTTGGCGCACTGCGTCAGGCGTACGCACTCCTCGTTGACCGCGAAGTCGAAGTCCGGCGCCAGCGCGGCGACCTGCGGCAGGGCGCCGAGCAGGCCGGGGGAGAGGGCGAGTGAACGGGCCAGCGTGGCCACCCGGCGATTGAACCGCAACTGGTCGTCGAACTCCAGCGGGAAGCCGGAGCGCCGGTCGTAGCCGTCGGCGTCGGCGAGCAGTACCGCACCGAAGCCCTTGCCCCGGCAGAGCCGGAACCGGTCGGCCAGCACCGGGCGTAGCGTGTCCCACTGGCGTACGTCCAGCCAGCTACGCCCGGTACCGGCCGACGGGACGCCGCGGACCCGAGCCGGATACCGGCTCGCGTCCAGGTCGACGGGGTGGACCGATCCGACGTGTACCTGGCAGACCAGCCGGCGGCCGCGCGAGTGCAGCTCGGCGGTCTGTGCCGCCGTCGTACCGACCGGGTCGAGCACGAACACGTCGGCCTCGACCGCCGGGTCCAGCACCCCGGCCAGTTGCCACTGCCACTGCCAGTGTCGAGCCGAGGCGGCCGGCCAGTCGGTCGGCGAGCCGGACGGCGTGATGTCCGGCTGGCAGGCGGTGACCGGGGCGAGCAGCATGGCCGCCAGCCCGGCAGACAATGCCCGGCCCAGCCACGGTGCCCGCCGCCAGCCCAGCCTGATCCGCATCGCCAGCTCCGCAGGTCGCGGGTCGGCACCGGGCCGCCCGAGCCGGTACGCCGAACCTGGCGTACCTCACCCGGTCAAACGAGCACAGACCCGACAAGGACTCGCAGCCGGACGGGATCGGCACCCGGTAGTGCCGGCGGGCCCACGGGTCAGCGCGGCGCGGCGAACACCTGCGTCCAGTACGGGCCGTTGCTGCTCGCCACGCCGACACCGATCTCGGTGAAGCTGCAGTTCAAGATGTTGGCCCGGTGTCCGTCGCTGTTCATCCAGGCATCCATCACCGCCGCCGGCGTCTGCTGGTTCCAGGCCACGTTCTCGCCGAAGGTGCGCCAGACGTAACCAACCCGGTCGATCCGCTCTCTGGGCTCGCTACCGTCGCTGCCGGTGTGTGACATGTTCTGGTGGTCTGCCTGGTCCTGGCTGTGCCGCTGGGCCGCGGTCGTCAACTTCTGGTCGATGCTCACCGCCTCGCAGCCGGCCTTCGCCCGTTCCGCGTTGACCAGCTCGACGACCCGGGTCGTCTCCGAGGTGGCGCCGCTGGTGGTGGACGGGCTGGGGGTGGACGGGCTGGCGGTGGACGGGCTGGCGGTGGCGCCACGGCTCGGGCTGCCCTGGCGGTCGCCGGCCACCCGGGAGGCCGCGGTGCTGCGCGCGGGCGTCGGCTCGGGTTTGGTGGTGCGGCTCGGTGACGGCGACGCGGTGCTCGGGGAGACGCTCGGACTGGGGCTCGGGCTCTCGGTGTCGAGCGAGTCGAAGGGGACCACCTCGTCCTCCGAGGGCAGCGCCGGCGTGGTGGCGGCGGAAGCCTCGCCGGCAGTGGTGCCGGTCGGACCGTCGTCACCGGGCAGCGCGAGGGCCGCGACGCCGATGCTCACCACGAGGGTGGCCGCGGCGGCGGCTCCGCCCATCACGAGTGGGCGCCGTAGTCGGCGCGACCGGCCGCGGGTCCGGGCCGGTTCGGTGTCCTGATGGTCGGTCCCGACCACTGCCGTGGAGGCGTCCGGTGTGCCGAAGCCAGGCCAGGGGTCCGGTTCGGCGTACCGGCCGAGCTGACCGGTGTACTGCTGACCCGGGGTCTCGTACGCGCCGAGGTCGTAGGCGCCGGCCTGCGGCGTGCTGTGGTATGCGGTCCGGTCCACGGCGTGGGGGGCCGTCGGGTGGTCGACCATGCCGGTGAATCGGTCCGTCGCCCAGCCGTCGGTGGACGGTTCGTAATGTCCGCCCGCCGGCTCTGTGGCCTGGTAGCGCCCGTTGTCGTGGTGGCGCCCGCCGTCCTGGTAGTGCCGTCCCGTGTCTTGCTGGTACGAGGCGGCCGGGTCGGTGGCCCGCCACTGCTCGGTCGGCTGGTCGCGGTCCCACCCGTCGGACGGCCTCTGCGGCTCGTCGCCGAACAGGTATGGCGACCGTGGTGCCGGTCGGTCGGTCAGCCAGGCCGGGTCGTGGGTCGGCGGTTCCGGTCGGCGGGAGCCGCCGTCCGGGTCGATCGGATCGTTCCAGCCGTGCACGCCTGTCGCCTCCACGGGTCGGTTGTGGGCCGGGGTGACGCTACGTGGTGGTCTTGAGCAGCAGCAATGTGGCTAAGGAAGAGTTAAGGCGAGTCAGTACCTCTGGGTGAGGTGTTCCCCTGTTCGTCGGCGTAGAGTTGGGGTGTCCGGACAGAGCGTGTCCGCGCCTCGTGGCAGCCGCCCCGGTGACGGGTCAGGTCGACGCCGAGATGATCTACGGCCTGCGAAAACTTGACGAAGCAGGGGCTGTCGGCTCAATATGGAGGTGTCGCCGGTCGCGCCCGGCCATGCCCAGAATTCGCGGGAATGGTAGTCGCGTATACAGGGCGCGCGTTGGCCGGCCATCCGGCAGCGCAAATCAAGGAGTAAAGAATGGCGAAGGCCCTCTACGGCCACGTAGGCGCAGCGCCCGACCGGCGCCTGCTCGACGAGGTCACCCGACTGCGTTCCAGGGTCCAGTCTCTGGAGTTCGAGGTCACCCGGCTGCGCGCCGAGAACGATCGGCTCGCGGCGGCTGCGGCGGAGGCGGACGACCTGCTTCGTCTGGCCGAGCCCGCGCTGACCTGAACCCGAACCACCTGGTCGCGACAACTGAACAGCACCACCGTACAAAGCGCGCCGACACGATGTGCCGGCGCGCAGCTCTGTGCACACCCTTCCGGCATGGGTCGTCCGGTGCCACTGCCGGAGCCGTACGGCGCGCGGCGACCGGCAGGCGGGTCGTGTCGCGCGCCCGGCCCGGCCCCGGGTTAGTCTGCGGGTTTACCAGGGTCCGCGCAGCCGGGCGACGGTACGGCGGCCACCGGACGAGGATCGAGAAGGTGCATCTCAAGAGCCTGACGGTGAAGGGCTTCAAGTCCTTCGCCTCCGCGACGACGTTCAAGCTGGAGCCGGGGATCACCTGTGTGGTGGGCCCGAACGGCTCCGGCAAGTCCAACGTCGTCGACGCCATCGCCTGGGTGCTTGGCGAGCAGGGCGCGAAGGCGCTGCGCGGAGGCAAGATGGAGGACGTCATCTTCGCCGGCACCGCCGGCCGGGCGCCGCTCGGCCGGGCCGAGGTGACCCTCACCGTCGACAACACCGACGGTGCCCTGCCGATCGAGTACACCGAGGTCTCCATCACTCGCCGGATGTTCCGCTCCGGCGAGAGCGAGTACGAGATCAATGGTGATTCCTGCCGACTGCTCGACATTCAGGAACTGCTGTCCGACTCCGGCATCGGCCGCGAGATGCACATCATCGTCGGCCAGGGGCGACTCGACGGGATGCTGCACGCGAAACCGGAGGACCGGCGGTCGTTCATCGAGGAGGCGGCCGGCGTCCTCAAGCACCGCAAGCGCAAGGAAAAGGCGCTGCGCAAGCTGGACGCGATGCAGACCAATCTGAACCGGCTCACCGACCTGACCGCCGAGCTGCGCCGTCAACTCAAGCCGCTCGGCCGGCAGGCCGAGGTGGCCCGGCGGGCCGCCGTCATTCAGGCCAGCCTGCGCGACGCCCGACTGCGCCTGCTCGCCGACGACCTGGCCACCCTGCGGGCCACCCTGGACAAGGAGATCGCCGACGAGACCGCGCTGCGGCAGCGGCGCGAGCAGGTGGAGGGCGAGCACGCCGAGGTGCAGTCCCGCCTCGCTGAGCTGGAGGAGACATTAGCCTCCGACGCGCCGCGGTTGGCCGCCGCCCAGGACACCTGGTACAAGCTCTCGGCCCTACAGGAGCGATTCCGCTCGATTGAGCAGCTCGCGGTGGAGCGGCTACGGCACCTGACTGCCACACCGGACGACGAGCGCCCGGGTCGTGATCCGGACCAGCTGGAGGCCGAGGCCGAACGGATCCGCGAGCAGGAGGAGGAGCTGCGCGAGGCGCTCACCGACGACCAGGTCCGCCTGGCCGAGGCGGTGGAGCACCGGCAGGAGCTGGAACGTCAGCTCGCCGCCGCCGAGCGGGAGCTGGTCACCGCCGCGAAGGCGATCGCCGACCGGCGGGAGGGACTGGCCCGGCTCACCGGGCAGGTGAACTCCGCCCGAGCGCGGACCACCAGCGCCGGCGAGGAGATCGAGCGGCTCGCCGCCGCGCACACCGACGCGCTGGTCCGGGCCGATCGGGCCCAGGCCGATCTGGACGCGGTAGCCGAGCAGTCGACCGAGGCGGACCGCGACAACGCCGACCTGGACGCCCGGCACGCCGAGACCGTCGCCGGCCAGGAACGGGCACAGGCGGTGGCCCGGTCCCTCTCCGACGCGGAACGGGCAGCGGAGAAGGACGCCGCCAGTTGGCAGGCCCGCGAGGAGGCCCTCGCCCTCGGGCTGCGCCGCAAGGACGGCGCCGGGGCGTTGCTGGCCCGCGCCGACCAGGTACCTGGTCTGCTGGGCGGCCTCGCCGGCCTGCTCACGATCGCCCCGGGCCACGAGGCGGCGGTCGCCGCCGCGCTGGACGGGCTGGCCGACGCGGTCGCGGTCGCCGGTGTCGACGAGGCCGTCGAGGCGATGCGCCTGCTGAAGATCTCCGACGCCGGGCGGGCCGGGCTGCTCGTCGGTAGTCCCGCCGGAGCTGGAATGTCCGGCTCGGCCGACGCACTGCGGCCGAAACTTCCCGACGGCGCGCACTGGGCGCCTGACCTGGTCGAGTGCGACACGCAGATTCGCCCTGCGGTACATCGTGCGCTGCGCGACGTGGTGCTGGTGGACGATCTGTCGGCCGCCGCCGAGGTGGCGGCCGGCAACCCGGAGTTGCGCGCGGTCACCCGGGAGGGAGACGTGGTCGGTGCGTACGCGGCGGCCGGCGGGTCGGCCAAGGCACCCAGCTACATCGAGGTGCAGGCGGCCGTCGAGGATGCTCGGGCCAACCGGCTCGCCGCCGAGCGGACCAGCGCCGAGCTGCGTGCCCAGCTGGTCGACGCCCGGACCGTGGTGGCCGAGGCCAAGGAACGGGTGCAGCACGCCGCCGCCGCCAAGCGGGAGGCGGAGAGCCACCGCAACGCCGCCGCCCGCCGGCTGGCCGAGCTGGGGGCTGCCGCCCGGTCGGCGAAGGCGGAGACCGACCGGCTCGGCGAGTCCCGGTCCCGCGCCGAGGCGGTCCGGGAACGGGACCTGACCGCCCTGGCCGAGTTGGCGGAGCGGCTGCGGCTGGCGGAGGCCACCCCCATCGAGGCCGAGCCCTCCACCGAGGAACGCGACCAACTCGCCGCCATGGTCCCGCAGGCCCGGCAGAACGAAATGGAGGTGCGGCTCGCGGTGCGCACCTCGGAGGAGCGGGTCGCCTCGATCGCCGGGCGGGCAGACTCACTGCGTCGGCAGGCCGGCGCGGAGCGGGCGGCGCGGGAGCGGGCCACGGCACGGCGGGCCGCCCGGACCAGAGGTGCGGCCATCGCTCGGGCGGTCGCCGGTGGTGCCCGGGAGGTGCTGGGTCGGCTCTCCGCCAGCATCGCCCAAGCTGAGGAGCACCGGGACGCGGTGGCGCGCGAGCGGGCCACCCGTGAGGCGGAGCTGCAGGAGGCGCGGGCCGCCGCGAAGCGGTTCGGCGCGGAGCTGGAGCGGCTGACCGGCCAGGTGCACCGGGACGAGGTCGCCCGCGCCGAGCAGCGGCTGCGCATCGAGCAGTTGGAGGCGAAGGCGGCCGAGGACTTCGGCCTGACCATGGAGATGCTGATCGCCGAGTACGGCCCGGGCCAGCCGGTACCACCGACGGGGGCCGAGGTGGCCGCCGCGGAACGCGACGGCCTGCCGGTGCCCGAGCCGGTCCGCTACGAGCGGCCGGTGCAGGAGAAGCGGGCCGCCAAGGCCGAGCGGGAACTGGCCCTGCTGGGCAAGGTCAACCCGCTGGCGCTGGAGGAGTTCGCCGCCCTGGAGGAGCGCTACAAGTTCCTCTCCGAGCAGCTGGAGGACCTCAAAGCGACCCGGCGTGACCTGCTTACCGTGGTCAAGGATGTCGACGAACGGATCCTGGAGGTCTTCGCCAGCGCCTTCGCCGACACCGCCCGGGAGTTCGAACAGGTCTTCACCGTGCTCTTCCCCGGCGGGGAGGGCCGGCTGATCCTCACCGACCCGGACGATCTGCTGACCACCGGCGTCGAGGTGGAGGCCCGCCCGCCCGGCAAGAAGATCAAGAGGCTGTCGCTGCTCTCCGGTGGCGAGCGGTCATTGACGGCGGTGGCGATGCTGGTGGCCATCTTCCGCGCCCGGCCCAGCCCGTTCTACATCATGGACGAGGTCGAGGCGGCACTCGACGACGTGAACCTGGGTCGGCTGATCACCCTGCTCGCGCAGCTGAGGGAGAAGAGCCAACTGATCGTGATCACGCACCAGAAGCGGACCATGGAGATCGCCGACGCGCTGTACGGCGTGACGATGCGCAGCGGCGTGACCCAGGTCATCAGTCAACGGCTCAACCGGGCCGACGGGGACGAAGAGCGGCCGGGCCGCAGCGAGGAGAACGGTTAGTGGTTCGGGAACGTGCGACGGCGCTCCTGGTGGACTTCGACGGCGTACTGCGTCGCTGGGATCCGGCGGTCGCCGCGGGTGTGGAGCGTGAGTACGGGCTCTCCGGCGGCGTGCTCGCCGAGATCGCCATGCAGTGGGACCGCCTGCAACCGGCGCTGACCGGCCAGGTCAACCACGTCGACTGGATGACCAGCGTGGCGGACGCGCTCACCCCGTCGGTGGGCGACGCCGCGCGTGCCCGTGCCGCGGTCGCGCGGTGGCAGCGCTACCGCGGCGAGGTCGACCCGGACGTGCTGGCGTTCATCCGCGAGGTACGGGCTGCGGGCATCCGAGTCGGGCTCGGCACCAACGCCACCGACCTGCTCGACGCCGACCTGGCCGCGCTCGACCTGGTCGGCGAGCTGGACGTGGTGGTCAACTCCTCGGTGCTCGGGGTGCACAAGCCGGCGCCGGAGTATTTTCGGGCCGCCTGCGAGGCGCTGGAGGCCGCGCCCTCCCGGGTGCTCTTCGTCGACGACGAGGACCGGGCCGTCAGCGGCGCCCGGGTGGCGCGGCTGGCGGCACACAGGTGGAGCGGCCCCGCCGACCTTCGCTACCTGCGGGCGGCACTGGCGTATTGAGGCCGGTCATTCGCCGGTGGCCCCGTCGAGGCGTTCGCGAATCAGGTCGGCGTGCCCGTTGTGCCGGGCGTACTCCTCGATCATGTGGACGTAGACCCAGCGCAGGTTGAACGTCCGCCCCTTGCGCCCGACCTCGGTGAACGTCTCGTCGAGCGATCGGCCGGCGACGGCGGCGCGGGCCAGCGCCAGCTCCCGGTGGTAGGTGGTGAAGTCGGCCTCGGCGTCGGCGTCGCTGACGTCGAGGTCGGCGTCTGGATCCTCCTCCGTGAAGTAGGGGTAGTCGACCGACTCACCGGCGAAGTTCTCCCGGAACCACCAGGCCTCCACCTCGGCCAGGTGCCGCACCAACCCGAGCAGGGTGAGCCCGGACGGCTCGACGGTCGCGGCGCGCAGCTGGTCGGCGGTCAGGCCGGCGCACTTGAGCAGCAGGGTCTGCTGGTGGTACGCGAGCCAGCCTTCGAGCATGGTGCGCTCGTCGCCGACGTAGGGCACAGGGGTCCGGGCGATCTCCGACGCTCTCCAGGTCATGCGGGCATCCTCGCGTCCCGGTCTGACAGCGGCCGACTGGCTTGTGCGCCGGTCGCTCGTTGACCGGGGGTCCTTTCACTTCGTCAGGCGGTGGCGGGCGACCTCGCGGAGGTGGCCGTCGCTGGTGGTGCCCTCGATGGTCACCTCGGCCGCGCGCCCGGTGTGGGTGAGCGTGGCCACCGCGTTGCCGAAGTACGGCCCGGCCAGCTTGCGCCACTTGACCAGCGGGCGGCGCACTCCGGCGGTGCGGGCCAGGGCGCGGGCCGCCCCGGCCGGCCCGCGCGCCCAGCCGAGCCGCATCAGCGGACGCATCCCGGCCGGCACCTGGTTGTGGATCGGCGAGCAGGTGAGCTGGTGTACGGGGGTGTGTACGGCGAGGCCGGCGAAGCGGACCCGGGCCACGTAGGAATGGTGCACGTCACCGGAGAGCACGCTGATCGACGCCGGAGGCGGGTACGCCGGCCCGGCACCCTTGCGGTCGTCGGGCGTGCCGGGGGTGCCGCTGCCGATGCGGGCGAACAACGCGCCGAGGGCGTCGAACGAGCGGCGGAACGCACCCCAGTGTTCGAGGTCGAGTGCGCGCCGCAGCCGTTCCCCCAGCCCGGCGACCCAGGGCCGGGATGAGTCGGCCAGTTTCTCGTTCCACGCCTCGACGTGGTGGATGCCGGGCGGCAGCAGCCAGGGCAGCGAGGTGCCGACCACCAGGTGGTCGTAGTTGCCGTGGGCACGGTCGACGAACCACGACCACTCGCCGGGCGGCAGCATGGCCCGCCGGCCCGGCAGCAGCACCCGGCTGCACCGGCTGTCCAGCATCACCAGCCGGGTCCGGCCCAGGTCGAGCGCGTAGCTCCACTGGTACTGCACCGCCCGCCAGCGTTCGGTGTCGTGGGCCAGGTCGGCCTCGGTGTCGACCCGCTCACCGAACTCGCGCAGCACCCCGGTGGCGTCCTCGGCGGCGCTCACCTTGGCGAACACCGGGTCGGCCGCGATCTCGTCGGGGGAAAGGTTGCCCAGGTGCTGGTAGACCCAGTAGGAGGCCAGGCCACTGGCGATCCGCTCGGCCCACCAGGGTTGCTCGCGCATCTCCGCCCGCCAGGAGGCCGAGGTGTTCCAGTCGTCGATGATCTCGTGATCGTCGAAGATCATGACGCTCGGCACGGTGGAGAAGAGCCAGCGTATCTCCGGGTCGCTCCACGATTCCAGATAGAGCTTGGTGTACTCGTCGAAGCTGACCACCTGGTCACTGGGCGCGCCTTTGGGGCGTCGCCGTCGGCGGCGCAGCAGGCGCTTCACGGTCGGCGAGGTCTCGTCGGCGTAGACCTGGTCGCCGAGGAGCAGCACCAGGTCGGGTAGGGCGGCCGGGTCGGGGTCGGCCAGCACCCGTCGGGCGTACGCGTCGAGCGCGTCCGGCGGCAGCTTGCGGGTGGTGGCGTGCTGGGTGGTCTCCCGGCAGGAGCCGAAGAGCAGCCGGACCGGCTGGTCGCGGTCGTCGGCGGCGCGGGTACGGATGACGCTGGGCGGGAGGCGGCTGTCCGGCAGCGGCCAGACCACCTCGTCGTCGATCAGCACCTCGTAGCGCGTGGTGCTGTCCGGGGTGAGTCCTTCGAGCACCACGAGCGCGTAGTGATGGTCGTACGCGGTGAAGGTGGGTGCGGCGCCGGTGGCACCGTCGGCTGTGCGGACGGTGACCACCGCTGGCGCCGTCGTCTCGACCCACACAGTGGCGCGAGTGCCGACGACCCGGCGCAGCAGGGGGCCGATAAGCAGCTCGGCGGGCATGCAGGACCTCCAAGTGAGAGAGCTTCATCCGCTAGTACCCGACCGGCGGCGCAACACTGCTGGCGTGGCCGAGACTACCGCCGCGTCCCGAGCCGGTGCCGGCTCCCGTCCGGGCGTGGCCGGGAGCGGTGGCTGAGACGCGGTCGTCGGCATCTGACAGGATTCCGGCATGACGGAATACCTCCTCATCGCTCTCGCCCTGCTCGGTGTGCTGATCCTCGGCGGCATCGGGTTGGTCGTGCCGCGGCTGCGTCGACGGCCGGGGCCGCCGCTGCCGCGGACGGAGGTCGACACCCGGGCGGAGGAGGACCTCGCCGGGCCGCCGGTGCAGGCGCCGGAGGCCGATCTGTCCACCGGTGTCCTGGTCGAGCCGCCGGTCGTCGAGGCGCCGGCACCGACCGTCGAGGTGCCCGAGCCGACCGCCGGCCGGCTGGTCCGGCTGCGCTCCCGGCTGTCGCGGTCGCAGAACGTCCTCGGCAAGGGCCTGCTCGGCCTGCTCAGCCGTGACCGGCTCGACGAGGACGTCTGGGAGGAGATCGAGGACAGCCTGATCACAGCCGACGTGGGCGTCGACGCCACCCGGGAGATCGTCGACCGGCTGCGGGAGCGCAACCGGGTCCTGGGCACCCGATCGGTGGCCGAGCTGCGCGCCCTGCTCGCCGCCGAGTTGGTCAACGCGCTCGACCCCGGGCTGGACCGTTCCCTGCACACCGCGCCGAAGAGCGGCGTACCGGCGGTGCTGCTCGTGGTTGGTGTCAACGGCGCGGGTAAGACCACCACCTGCGGCAAGATCGCCCGGGTGCTCATCGCCGACGGCCGCAGCGTGCTGCTCGGCGCCGCCGACACCTTCCGGGCCGCCGCCGCCGACCAGTTGGAGACCTGGGCCGGGCGGGTCGGTGCCGAGACGGTTCGTGGCGCGGAGGGCGCCGACCCGGCCAGCGTCGCCTTCGACGCGGTCAAGCGCGGCATCCAGACCGGTGTCGACACCGTCCTCGTCGACACCGCCGGCCGGTTGCAGAACAAGATCGGCCTGATGGACGAGCTGGGCAAGGTCAAGCGGGTGGTGGAGAAGCACGGGCCGATCGACGAGACACTGCTGGTGCTCGACGCCACCACCGGCCAGAACGGCCTGGAGCAGGCACGCGTTTTCACCGAGGTGGTCAACGTCACCGGGGTGGTGCTGACGAAGCTCGATGGCACCGCCAAGGGTGGCATCGTGATCGCGGTACAGCGCAAGCTCGGCATCCCGGTGAAGCTGGTCGGCCTCGGCGAGGGGCCGGACGACCTGGCGCCGTTCGACCCCGCGCAGTTCGTCGACGCGCTGCTGGGTACCGAATCCTCCGGTCCGGCCGCGTAACCTCGGGTGACCAGAGACGATCGCGCGTACGCGGGCTGGCGCGACCCGAGCCACCCGTCGCAGCGCCTCGGGAGACCGTACGTGACTTCGCAGGAGATACCCCTGCACGGTGGGAACGTGAGCACCGTGGTGCGGGTGGGCGACACGGTGCGGCGCAACGCCGGGCCGTGGACGCCGTCGGTGCACGCCCTGCTGCGTCACCTGGAGTACGTCGGGTTCACCGGTGCTCCCCGTGCCCTCGGCATGGACGAGCGCAACCGGGAGGTGCTGTCGTACCTGGAGGGGGAGTGCGGCGAGTATCCGCTGGCTCCGCACTGGGTCACCGACGAGGCACTGGTCACCGTCTCCACCATGCTGCGGATGTTCCACGACGCCCAGTACGGTTTCGTACCGCCGCCGCGCGCGGTGTGGCGTTCGTTCGGCCCGCCGCCACCGGACACCGAGGTCGTCTGCCATCACGACGCGGCCCCGCACAACGTGATCTGGCGGCCGGACGGGACCCTTGGACTGATCGACTTCGACCTCGCCTCGCCCGGCGCGCGGATCTACGACGTGGCGTACGCGGCCTGGACCTGGGTGCCGATCTTCGCCGACCGGGACTCGATCACGTTGGGCTGGAAGCGCCCGGACCGGCCGCGTCGGCTGCGGCTGTTCGCCGACGCGTACGGGCTGATCCCGCGTGACCGGCACCGGCTGGTCCGGACCATCCGTAAACGGATCGTCGATCATGTGGAGGGCATCCGGCGGATGGCAGCGGCGGGGGAGCCGGCCTTCGTCCGGATCGTGCACAAGGGGCACCTGCGCCGGCCGATGCGGGATCTGCGGCTGCTGGATTACGAACGACAGGCCCTCGAGAACGCCCTGCGGTGATCCGTCGGGTTACGCCGCCGCACCGAAAGGCCGATCCGCCCCCCACCAAGTCACCGATGCGTGCGACTTTCTTCACACGTTGGAAACAAGCCGTCACGGTTTGGAAACCAGCCGGGGACCTTGGGTGAAACAGCCGACTATCAGGCTTCCGCGCAACCGGCGTACGGGCGATGCTGCGCGATGCCGGGAGGGAGGAAAACAACCTGAGAGGAGGCAGCGTGCCGGAGCTAGATTCTGGTGCCACCGCCTGGATTTTGACTTCTGCCGCGCTGGTGTTGCTCATGACGCCCGGCCTGGCGCTGTTCTACGGCGGCATGACGCGATCCAAGTCCGTGCTCAACATGATGATGATGAGCTTCGGCGCGATCGGCCTGATCAGCCTGTTGTGGGTGTTCTACGGCTACAGCATCGCATTCGGCGAGGACGTCGGCGGGATCACTGGTGATCTCTCCGCCGCCGGCCTGCGCGGGATGTTGGAAAGCGGCACCGAGGGCGGGATCCCCGACCTGCTGTTCGCCGGTTTCCAGTTGATGTTCGCCGTGATCACTGTCGCGCTGATCAGTGGTGCGATCGCCGACCGGGCCAAGTTCGGCCCGTGGCTGCTCTTCGCCGGCCTGTGGGCCACCCTGGTCTACTTCCCGGTCGCGCACTGGGTCTGGGGCGGCGGCTGGATCTTCGAGATGGGCGTACTCGACTTCGCCGGTGGCACCGCGGTGCACATCAACGCCGGTGCCGCCGCGCTCGCCCTGGCGCTGGTACTCGGCCGGCGGGTCGGCTGGCCGAAGGACAGCTTCAAGCCGCACAACCTGCCCATGGTGCTGCTCGGCGCCGGTCTGCTGTGGTTCGGCTGGTTCGGCTTCAACGCCGGTTCGGCCCTCGCGGCCAACGGCACCGCCGCGATCGCCTTCATCAACACCCAGGTCGCCACCGCCGCCGCGGTGCTCGGCTGGCTGCTGGTGGAGAAGATCCGGGACGGCAAGCCCACCACCCTCGGTGCGGCGTCCGGCGCCATCGCCGGCCTGGTCGCCATCACGCCGGCCTGTGCCTTCCTGGAGCCGCTCGGCGCCATCGCGCTCGGCGTCATCGCCGGTGTCGTCTGTGCCCTGGCGGTCGGCCTCAAGTACCGGCTCAAGTACGACGACTCGCTCGACGTGGTGGCCGTGCACATGGTTGGCGGCATCATCGGTTCCCTGCTCATCGGCTTCCTGGCCATCGAGGTGCTGGCCGGGGAGGGCAACGACGGTCTGCTCTACGGCGGCGGCCTCGCGCTGCTGGGCAAGCAGGCCCTCGGTTCGGTCGCCGTGCTGGCCTACTCGTTCGTGGTCGCCTTCATCATCGGCTTCGCGATCGAGAAGACCATCGGCTTCCGGGCCAGTGCCGACGCCGAGGTCGAGGGCATCGACAACGCCGAGCACGCGGAGAGCGCGTACGAGTTCAGCACGACGGGTGGTGGCGGCGGCGCGTTCGCCGCCGCGGGTATCGCCGGAACGGCCACGTCGAAGGCCGAGCCCAGCAAACCGGTAAGCGAGAAGGTCGCCGGCTAACGTACTCGGAATGGAGGGGTTGGACATGAAGCTGGTGACCGCGGTCATCAAGCCGCACCAGTTGGACGCCGTCAAGGAGGCCCTGCACACGTTGGGCGTGGCCGGACTGACCGTCAGTGAGGTCCAGGGCTACGGACGACAGAAGGGCCACACCGAGGTCTACCGGGGCGCCGAGTACACCGTCGAGTTCCTGCCCAAGATCCGGGTGGAGGTGCTCACCGACGAGATCGACGTCGAGAAGATCGTGGACGCCGTGGTCGGAGCCGCCCGGACGGGCAAGATCGGCGACGGCAAAGTCTGGGTGACCGGTGTCGAGGAGGTCGTCCGGGTCCGCACGGGCGAACGCGGCCTGGACGCTCTGTAGAGAACAGAATCGATGACCTCGTTGACCGCCAAGGAAGCCTCGGAGCCGATTCGTGGTGCCGAACTCCTGGTCAACGAGGTCATCGGCGTACCGACCGGGATCGGGTCGTCGGCGCGCCGATCCCGGTCACAGGCGTACGACTCCTGGCTGGCCCGGCTGCTGCCGGCCCGGCCAGGCGTCGCCCTGGTGGCGGTGGGTGGGCTGGGCCGGCGGCAGTGCGCACCCTACGGCGACCTCGACCTGGTGTTGGTGCACGCCGGGGTGCCCGGGATCGACGAGATGGCCGCCGCGCTCTGGTATCCGATCTGGGACGCCGGGCTGCGGCTGGATCACTCGGTGCGAACTGTCGCCGAGGCGCTGTCGGTCGCTCAGGACGACGTCAGGGTCGCTCTCGGCCTGCTCGACACCCGGCTCGTCGCCGGTGATCCCGAACTCGCCGACACGCTGGCCCGCAGCGCCACCGACCACTGGCGGCGCACGGCCGTCCGGCAGCTCGCCCCGTTGCGGGAGAGCACCACCGCCCGCTGGGCGGCCCACGGTGAACTGGCCTTTCTGCTGGAGGGCGACGTGAAGGAGGCGGCCGGCGGCCTGCGCGACGTGGGCATCCTGCGGGCCATCGCCACCGCCGGGATCACCGACGCGTTGCGTCCCGCCGTCCACGCCGCGCACCTGCGGCTGCTGGACACCCGCGACGCGCTGCACCAGCAGGTCGGCCGGCGTGTCGACCGGCTGCTGGCCCAGGAACGTGACGGCGTGGCGGCGCTGCTCGGCCTGCGGCAGGCGCCGCCCGGTCGGGTGGAGGCCGAACCGTCCGGGACGCCGCGGCCCCGAACCGGGGCGACCCTGGCACCGGGCGACGGAGACGCCCTGCTGCGCCGGGTCGCCGGCGACGCCCGGACCGTCAGCCACGCCCTGGACGACGCCTTCCGGGCCGCCGACCGGCTGCGTTCCGGTCGGCGCCGCGGCGCCGACGGTCGGCCGGTGCGCCGCCCGGTAGCCCGGGACGTGGTCGAGCACGACGGCGAGTTGGTGCTGGCCCGTACCGCCATCGGTGCCCGCCCCGATCCCAGCCTCTCGCTGCGGGTCGCGGCCGCCGGGGCGGCCACCGGACTGCCGATCGCCCGGGCCACCTGCGAGTGGCTGGCCGCGTACTGCCCGCCTCTGCCGACGCCCTGGCCGGCTGAGGCCCGGGACGCCCTGACCACGCTGCTCGGCGCCGGCGTGGGACTGATCCCGGCCTGGGAGACCTGCGACCGGTACGGGCTGATCGACGGCTGGCTGCCCGAGTGGACCCGACTACGCAGCCTGCCGCAGCACAATCCGGTGCACCGGTTCACCCTCGACCGGCACCTGGTGCAGACGGCCTTCGAGGCCAGCCGGCACACCCGCGATGTCGATCGGCCCGACCTGCTGCTGCTCGCCGCCTTCCTGCACGACATCGGCAAGGGTCTGCCCGGCGACCATTCGACGGTGGGCGCGCCGATCGCCGAGGCGATGGCCGCCCGGATCGGCCTGCCGGCGGCGGAGGCGGAGCTGATCGCCATCCTGGTCCGGCTGCACCTGCTTTTGCCCGAGGTGGCCACCAGACGGGACCTCGCCGATCCGGTCACCATCGGCCGGGTGGCGGAGGCGGTCGGTGACGTGACCACCCTCGACCTGCTGTACGCGCTGGTTCGCGCCGACGCCGCCGCCACCGGGCCTGCCGCCTGGTCGGACTGGAAGGGGCGGCTGGTCGCCGAACTGGTCGCCCGGGTCCGCACCACGCTCGACACCGGCGCCGTACCCGCGCCGCCGGCACCGGATCCGGCGCTGGTGGCCGGGCCACTGCCGGTGGTACACCTGACCGGGGACCGGGTTGCGGTGGCCGCGGCCGACCGGCGGAACCTGCTCGCGACGGTGGCCGGTTGCCTGGCGTTGCACCGGCTGGAGGTGCTCGCCGCCGACGCTTCGACGGTGGACGGCCGGGCTCTGGTCGAGTGCCGGGTGCAGCCGCGTTACGGGCTGCCGCCGGACCCGGTGGCGCTCAGCGCGGACCTCCGCCGTGCGGTAGGCGGCGACGTCTCGGTGACCCAGCGGCTGCGTGGCCGGGCCCTGGCGGCGCGGGGAGCCGGGGCCCGGCCGCGGGTGGTCTGGCACCGCGACGCCGCCACCGACGCGGTGCTGCTGGAGTTGCGTGCCGCCGATGCCGCCGGCCTGCTGTACCGGGTTACCAGCGCGCTGGACGCGGCCGGCGCCCAGGTCCGGGCGGCCCGGATCGCGACGCTCGGCGGCGATGTGGTGGATGCCTTCTACCTCGTCGGCGCGTGGCCCTCCGACCCTGAACGGGCCCGTCTGGAGGCCGCCGTCCTGGCCGCCGTGTAGGGAAGGCGCCCTGTTAGCGCCTCCGGTAGTAGAGGGCCCGCTCAGCAGCAGCCGTCCCCAACCGCCGGCAGCGGCCGGCGTGGACGAGAAGGAACCCTCGGTCGCCGGGTCGGCGCGCGGTTTCCGCGACGGCCGCACTGGTTGCCCCCCGGCGGGCAGGAGGCGGTGGTCGGGTGGGACGGTTACCCTTGCGGGTGGCCGGTCTTGTGCCTGCCGGCCGCATCGTGCTCGCCGGAACACTGACAAACGGGATGTTCGTGTGTTTGACACCTTGAGTGACCGCCTTTCCGGGATCTTCACCAAGCTCCGCGGCAAGGGGCGCCTCACCGACGCCGACATCGATGCCACGGCGCGCGAGATCCGTCTCGCGCTGCTGGAGGCCGACGTCGCCCTGCCGGTGGTCAAGGGCTTCATCGCGAACGTCAAGGAGCGCTCGCGTGGTGCGGAGGTCGCCGAGGCGCTCAACCCCGCCCAGCAGATCATCAAGATCGTGAACGAGGAGCTGATCGCCGTCCTGGGCGGCGAGGGGCGCCGGATCCAGTTCGCCAAGCAGCCGCCGACGGTGATCATGCTCGCCGGCCTCCAGGGCTCCGGCAAGACCACCCTCGCCGGCAAGCTGGCCCGCTGGCTCAAGGCCCAGGGCCACCAGCCGCTGCTGGTCGCCGCCGACCTCCAGCGTCCCAATGCCGTCGGGCAGCTCCAGGTGCTCGGTGGCCGCGCCGGTGTCGAGGTGTACGCCCCGGAATCCGGCAACGGTGTCGGCAACCCGGTGCAGGTGGCGAAGTCCTCCATCGAGCACGCCCGGCGGGCCGCCCGGGATGTCGTCATCGTCGACACCGCCGGCCGGCTCGGCATCGACGCGGAGATGATGCAGCAGGCCGCCGACATCCGGGACGCGGTCGAACCGGACGAGGTCATCTTCGTCATCGACGCGATGGTCGGCCAAGACGCGGTGCGCACCGCCGAGGCGTTCCGCGACGGCGTCGGCATCACCGGCGTGGTGCTGGCCAAGCTCGACGGCGATGCCCGTGGTGGCGCCGCGCTCTCGGTCCGAGAGGTGACCGGGCAGCCGATCCTGTTCGCCTCCACCGGCGAGAAGCTGGAGGACTTCGACGTCTTCCATCCCGACCGGATGGCCAGCCGGATCCTCGGCATGGGCGACGTTCTCACTCTGATCGAGCAGGCCGAGGCGGCCTTCGACTCCGATCAGAAGGAGAAGATGACCGCCAAGCTGATGGGCGGCGAGCAGTTCACCCTGGAGGATTTCCTCGACCAGCTCATCGCGGTACGCCGGATGGGGCCGATCGCCAACGTGCTGGCCATGATGCCGGGTATGGGGCAGGTCAAGGACCAGCTCGCCGAGCTGGACGACAAGCACTTCGACCGGATCACCGCGATCATCCGGTCGATGACACCGGCCGAGCGCACCACCCCGAAGATCATCAACGGTTCCCGGCGCGCCCGGATCGCCAGCGGTTCGGGCGTCACCGTGATGGATGTCAACCAGCTGCTCAACCGCTTCACCGACGCGCAGAAGATGATGAAGCAGATGGGCGGCATGATGGGTATGCCCGGCGGCCGGCGCAAGGCGACCAAGTCGCCGAAGAACAAGCGCAAGGGCACCAAGGGCGGCAACCGGCCGCGTACCGGTGCCGGCGCCGGGGTGGCGGGCGGCTTCCCGGGCGGGATGCCGCAACTTCCCCCCGGGATGAACCCCGACGACCTGGCGGCCGGGCAGGGTCTGCCGCCCGGGTTCAAGTTGCCGAAGATCGACTTCAACAAGTTCGGCAAGGGCGGCCAACCGCCCCGCTGAGCACCGGGTACGACCGAGGTTCTGCCGTCCACGTGGAGCGTCGCGGTACAGGGAGTGTGACCGTGCACGCAGGTGCCGGGCGTGGAACCGGGTGGATGCGGTAGGACTGTGCGCATGGCTCTGCATGTGCGCGGTGTGCTCCTGCCGGACGACGAGGTCCGGGATCTGTGGCTGGTCGGCGACCGGGTGACCTTCGAACCGGTACCCGGCGCGGAGACGGTCGCCGACGGCGGCTTCATCCTGCCGGGGCTGGTGGACGCGCACTGCCACATCGGCATCGCCCGGGGCGGGGCGCCGATCACCTCCCTGGACCAGGCCCGCGTGCTGGCCCGTACCGACCGGGACGCGGGCGTGCTGGCGATCCGGGACGCCGGATCGCCCTTCCCGTACCCGCAGCTCGACGACGAACCCGACCTGCCCCGGCTGGCCCGCGCGGGGCGGCACGTGGCGCCGCCGAGGCGGTACCTGCGCGACATCGGGGTGGAGGTCGACGCGGCCGAGGTCGACGCGGCCGTGGCCGAGCAGGCCGCCGCGGGCAACGGCTGGGTCAAACTGGTGGGGGACTGGATCGACCGCGGGGTCGGCGACCTGGCGCCCGCCTGGGACGCGGGGACGCTGAGCGCCGCCGTGGCCGCCGCGCACGCCGCCGGGGTACGTGCCGCCGTGCACACCTTCAGCGAGTCGGCCGTGGAGATCATGGTGCGCGCCGGGGTCGACTCGGTCGAGCACGGCACCGGCCTCAGCCTCGACCTGATCGACCTGATGGCTCGTCAAGGCACTGCGCTGATCCCCACAATGATCAATATCCGTACCTTCGGTGGCATAGCCGACCAGGCCCGGTCGAAGTTCCCCGGGTACGCCGACCACATGCTCGCCCTGCGTGACCGTTTCCCGCAGGTGGTGCGGGCCGCGTACGAGGCGGGGGTGCCGATCTACGTGGGTACCGACGCGGGCGGGGGAATCGATCACGGGCTCGCGGTCGAGGAGATGCTGCTGCTGCACGAGCAGGCCGGCATGTCGCGGCTCGACGTGCTGGCCGCCGCCTCCTGGGCGGCCCGCGCCTGGCTGGGCTTCCCGGGCCTGGTCGAGGGTGGTCTGGCCGACCTGGCCGTCTATTCCGAAGACCCCCGCGAAGACCTGAACGCCCTCCGTACCCCCACCCGCCTCATCCTTCGCGGCCACCCCCGGCCTTAGCCCCCACCGGCGCCGGCGGCGTTGTTCGAGAGTCGCGTCGGAATTCGTGGTTCCCGGCGCCGCGAACTTCGTGATCAACGTCGGGTGGGGGTGGTGGGGCGGGCGTGGGAGGTGGTGGTGCGGCGCATAGGATATGCGGTCATGGCGCGCGTGCTCACTCCCCGGGCGGAGGACTTTCCCCGCTGGTACCAGGACCTCATCGCCAAGGCGAAGCTGGCCGACAACGGGCCGGTGCGGGGGACCATGGTGATCCGACCCGCCGGCTATGCCATCTGGGAGCGGATGCAGGCCGAGATGGACGACCGGATCAAGGCCGCCGGCGCGGAGAACGCGTACTTCCCGCTGTTCATTCCGGAGAGCTATCTCAAGCGCGAGGCCCAGCACGTCGAGGGTTTCTCGCCCGAGCTGGCGGTGGTCACCCATGGTGGCGGCAAGCAGCTAGCCGAGCCGATCGTGGTGCGCCCCACCAGCGAGACGGTCATCGGCGAGTTCATGGCCAAGTGGATCGACTCGTACCGGGACCTGCCGCTGCTGCTCAACCAGTGGGCCAACGTGGTCCGCTGGGAACTGCGGCCCCGGATCTTCCTGCGGACCAGCGAGTTCCTCTGGCAGGAGGGGCACACCGCCCACGCCACCCGTGAGGACGCCCGCGCCTACGCGCGGAAGATCCTGCACGAGGCGTACGAGGACCTGATGGTCAACGTGCTCGGCATCCCGGTGGTGGTCGGGCTCAAGACGACCCGGGAGCGCTTCGCCGGGGCGACCGCCACCTACACCTGCGAAGGCATGATGGGCGACGGCAAGGCCCTGCAACTCGGCACCAGCCACGAGCTCGGGCAGAACTTCGCCAAGGCGTTCGACATCAGCTACTCCTCGGCCGAGGGCGCCCGGGAGCACGCCTGGACGACCTCCTGGGGCACCTCGACCCGGATGCTCGGCGGCCTGATCATGTGCCACGGCGATGACAGCGGACTGCGGGTGCCGCCGAGGTTGGCGCCGGTGCAGGCGTACGTCATGGTGGTCAAGGACGGCGACGGCGTCACCGAGGCGGCGGCCGAGCTCCGCGACTCGCTGCGCGACGCGGGAGTGCGGGTCGCGCTCGACGATCGCACCGACACCGCCTTCGGCCGCCGGGCCGTCGACGCCGAGCTGCGTGGCTACCCGGTACGCGTCGAGGTGGGCCCCCGTGACCTGGCCGTCGGCAACGCGGTCGTGGTCCGGCGTACGGATGGGTCGAAGGTCCCCACACCGGTGGTGGACGTGGTCGAGGCGGTCCGTGCCGCCCTCGCCGCCGACCAGCGGGCCCTGCACGACCAGGCGCTCGCCTTCCGGCAGTCGCACACGACCGACGTGGCGACCCTGGACGAGGCGCTGGAGGCGGCGACCGCCGGCTGGGCCCGGGTGCCGTGGTCGGCCGTCGGCGTCGACGGCGAGACGAAGGCCAACGGTCAGGGTGTCACCGTGCGCTGCCTGGTACGCGCCGACGGGTCGGTGCCCGACACCGAGGACGAGCCCGACCTCACCGCCATCCTCGCCCGCGCCTACTGAGATGCAGGCGGGGCCCCTGCTTGACACACCGGTCCAGTTGGTACCCAACCGGGGCGGGCGGATGTCGCGGCGGCGGGCGTCCGGGGGGTGACCGGTAGGGTCGGGGCGTGATATTCGAGACCGGCCGACTGGTCGTGCACCGTAACGTGCGGCGAGGACGAATCGGCTGGGTACGGCCCGCCCGAGTGATCAGCGACGACGAACGGGGTCTGCTGCTGTGGGTGGCCGAGGGGTCGCCGGTGGCCGCCGAGGTCAACGAGGCCGGCCTGGGCATGCGGGCGGTGCCGTTCCGGGAGTGGCTCACCCCGACCTACCGTCTCGTGCTGGGTCGCTGGAACGGTCCGCCGTTGCTGACGTTCCTGCCCACCGGCGCGGCACATTCGGTCTGGTGGTTCCGTGACGCGCGGGGACGTTTCACCGGCTGGTACGTCAACCTGGAGGAATCCGGCGTCCGCTGGGACGACGGTGAGCTGGCTGGCGTCGACATGGTGGACCAGGATCTCGATGTGTGGGTCCGTCCGGACCGCAGTTGGGAGTGGAAGGACGAGGACGAGTTCGTCGAGCGGCTCGCCTTTCCGGAGAGCTACTGGGTGACCGACGAGGCCGCCGTACGTGCCGAGGGCAAGCGAGTGATCGCGCTCGCCGAGGCGGGCGTCTTCCCGTTCGACGGCACCTGGTGCGAGTTCGTCCCTCCGTTGGAGTGGATCACGCCAGAGCGGATGCCCGGCGGCTGGGATCGTCCACCGGTCCGTTGAGTTCGGTGTGTCGTTCGTCACGCCAGGGTCGCTCCGGGTGATCCGAGGCGGTCCGGTGTGAGCGTTCCGGGGTGGATCTGGCAGAATGATTGGCTGGTATCCGGCGTGCGCCCGGCGCCCTCTAACCCGGGTGCGTCGCCAGTCCACCCGAGCTGCCGTCCGGCCCAACCCCACTGTGCCGGTTGGCGTTCACCCGTGCACCGCCCGTACTGGGCTGGTGAGATCGCAACAGGAGCGAAACAACCGTGGCCGTAAAGATCCGGCTCCTGCGGATGGGCAAGATCCGCAACCCGCAGTACCGCATCGTCATCGCCGACTCGCGTACCAAGCGCGACGGCCGGGCGATCGAGTTCGTCGGGATCTACCAACCGAAGGAGGACCCTTCGGTTATCGAGGTCAAGTCGGAGCGGGTCCAGTACTGGCTGTCCGTCGGCGCCCAGCCGAGCGAGGCGGTGCAGCGGCTGCTGGAACTGACCGGTGACTGGCAGAAGTTCAAGGGTCTGCCTGCCCCGCCGCCGTTGAAGGTCGCGCCCGAGCGGGTCGACCGTAAGGCGGCCTACGAGGCTGAGGCGAAGGCCGCAGCGGGCGTGGCCGACACTCCGGCCAGGCCCGCGAAGAAGACCGCGAAGGCCGCCGAGGCTCCGAAGGCCGCCGAGGCTCCGAAGGCTGAGGAGCAGCCCGCCGCGGACTCCGGCGAGCAGGCCTGACATGGCGCTGCGGCCGGCATTGGAGCACCTGGTCAAGGGCATCGTCGACCACCCCGATGACGTACGCGTCCGGATGGTCGACTCCCGTCGGGGCAAGCGGCTCGAGGTCCGGGTGAATCCCGAGGACCTGGGCACCGTGATCGGGCGGTCCGGCCGGACCGCCAAGGCGCTGCGCCAGGTGATCGGCTCCATCGGTGGGCGTGGGGTACGCGTCGACATCGTCGACTCGTACTGATGCTGCTCATCGTCGGCAGGATCGGCAGGCCGCACGGCATCCGCGGTGAGGTCACCGTCGAGGTGCGTACCGACGAGCCCGACACGCGGTTCGCTCCCGGCATGGTGTTGCGCACCATGTCGGGGGTGAACGGCGCCGCCGGCGGCGCACCGCCCTCGGCAGCGGGTCCAGAGGTGCCGTTCCAGGTGCCGGAGGGGCTGGCCGTGGAGTCCGCCCGATGGCACCAGGGGCGGCTGCTGGTCGCCTTCGAGGGGGTGCTGGACCGGAATGTGGCCGAGGCGCTGCGAGGCACCCTGCTCACGGTCGACAGCGCAGACGTCAACCCGCCGGAGGACCCGGAGGAGTTCCACGACCACCAGTTGGTGGGGCTGGCCGTGGTCACCCCGGCCGGTGAGCGGCTGGGCGAGGTGGTCCGGATCGACCACGGTCCCGCCTCCGACCTGCTGGTGCTGAGCCGCCCGCAGGGGCGTACCGCGCTGATCCCGTTCGTCAAGGCGATCGTCGCCGAGGTGGATCTCGCTGGCGGCCGTGTCGTGGTGGACCCGCCCAGCGGCCTGCTCGACCTCTAGCCCGCGGAGCACCCCTGATGCGCGTCGACATCGTGTCGATCTTCCCGGAGTACCTGGCCCCGCTGGATCTGTCGCTGGTCGGCAGGGCCCGGGCCAACGGCACGCTACTGATGGCTGTCCACGACCTGCGCAGCTGGACGCACGACGTGCACCGCACCGTCGACGACACCCCGTACGGCGGCGGCCCCGGCATGGTGATGCGGCCCGAACCCTGGGGTGAGGCCCTGGACGCCCTCGCTCCGGGGGTGCTGCCGCCGCCGCGGTTACTGGTACCCTCCCCGGCCGGCGTGCCGTTCACCCAGGCGCTGGCGTACGAGTTGGCCGCGGAGCCACATCTGGTGTTCGCCTGCGGCCGGTACGAGGGGATCGACCAGCGGGTCCTCGATCACGCGGCGGCCCGGATGCCGGTCACCGAGGTCAGCCTCGGTGACTACGTGCTCTTCGGCGGTGAGGTCGCGGTGCTGGTGATCTTGGAGGCGGTGGCCCGGCTGCTGCCCGGAGTGCTCGGCAACGCCGGCTCGCTGGCCGAGGAGTCGCACGCGCACGGGCTGCTTGAGGCGGCGATGTACACGAAGCCGGCGACCTGGCGCGGTCTGGAGGTGCCGGAGGTGCTCCGCTCGGGCGATCATGGGCGGATCGCTCGTTGGCGCCGGGACGGGGCACTGACCCGGACCGCCCTGCGCCGGCCCGACATGCTCGCCGCGCTCGACCCGGGGCGCTTGGACAAACAGGATGTCACTGCCCTGGAGCGGGCCGGATTTCAGGTGCCCGGACCGGGTGTGGCAAAGTAGGGAGGTTGCCGCAGTCGTCTGCGCCGTGGACGGCTGCGAGGGTTCCCGACCGGGGTCGACCAACATCGGCCGCCATCCGGGGATCAGTATCACCCGCCCGCGCGCCGAGTGACGGTGCGCCGTGAGCTTCACGAGGACACAGCGATGAACATCCTGGACGCCCTTGACGCCCAGTCGAAGCGCACCGACCTTCCCGACTTCCGTGGCGGTGACACCGTCAAGGTGCACGCCCGGGTCGTCGAGGGCAACCGGTCCCGGGTCCAGATCTTCCAGGGCGTCGTGATCCGTCGCCAGGGCGACGGACTGCGCGAGACCTTCACGGTCCGCAAGCTCAGCTTCGGCGTCGGTGTCGAGCGGACCTACCCGATCAACAGCCCGGCGATCGACCGGATCGAGATCGTGGTCCGTGGTGACGTGCGCCGCGCCAAGCTCTACTACCTGCGTGAGCTGCGGGGCAAGAAGGCCAAGATCAAGGAGCTCCGCGAGAAGCAGCCAAGCTGACCTCGCACTCCCGCCACGCCGCCCGAACTGCGCGTATGTCGTACCGGCCAGTCCGCACTACCCTGGTCGTACGGGCGTAGAGGTGCGGCGACCCGCCCGACGTGGCGGGTGACCTCCACTACCGCCCGGGGAGTCTCGACGAGGCTCCCGGGCGGTAGTCGTATCTGCGGACCGGGGAGTGGGCGTGGTACAGGCGCTTGACGACAGCGGCGCGGCCGATCCGTGGCGCCGTAAGACCCGGCGTACCAGGCCGCAGATGCCGCTCTGGCAGGAGTTGCCGTTGTTGCTGGTCGTCGCCTTCTGCCTCGCGGTGCTGATCCGCACCTTCCTGCTCCAGGCGTTCTTCATCCCCTCCGGGTCGATGGAGGACACCCTGCTCGTGGGTGACCGGGTCGTGGTGAACAAGGTCGTCTACACCGTGCGGGAGCCCGAGCGCGGCGAGGTGGTGGTCTTCCGGGGCACCGACCAGTGGGTCCCACAGGTCGACACACAACCGCCGACCGGGTTCGTCGACAAGCTCGGACGCACAGTCGGAGACCTGGTCGGCGTGGGCCGTCCCGGTGAGAAGGACTTCATCAAGCGGGTCATCGCGCTGCCCGGAGACCGGGTGAGCTGCTGCGACGACCAGGGGCGGGTACTGGTCAACGGCACCCCGCTGGACGAGTCGGCGTACGTGTTGCGTGACTCGCCACTGGATCTTCCACCGAACGCGCAGGAGTGCCGGTCCCGGCGGTTCGAGGAGATCGTCGTCCCGCCCGGCCAGATGTTCGTGCTCGGCGACCATCGGCTGGTCTCGCAGGACGCCCGCTGCCAGGGGACGGTACCGATCGACAACGTGGTCGGCCGCGCGTTCGCGGTGGTCTGGCCGTCGAGTCGATGGCATTCGCTGCCGGTGCCCGAGACCTTCGCCACCGTCGCGCCGCCGCCCGCGGCGACCGGTGGGGCCGCTCCGGTCCAGCCCACGACCGACGGGGGAGTGGTCCTGCTGCTCCCGATCGCGACCACGCTGTCTCTTCTCGCGCGTTCCGGACGGTGGCGTCCAGCCGGGCAACGTAGGCTCCTTCCGTGATTGACGAGCAGACCGACAAGTCGCGCCATTCCTTCTGGAAGGAACTGCCCATCCTTCTCGGGGTGGCGATCGTGGTCGCGGTACTGGTACGCGCCTTCGTCTTGCAGACCTTCTTCATCCCCTCGCCGTCGATGGAGAACACTCTTCAGATCGACGATCGGGTGTTGGTCAACAAGCTCGTCTACAACTTCCGATCACCCCACCGGGGCGAGGTGATCGTCTTCAAGGCGCCGGTCGAGTGGAGCGGCAACCCCGCTGGGGAGGATTTCATCAAGCGGGTGATCGGAGTGGGCGGCGACCGCCTGGTCTGCTGCGACGACCAGGACCGCCTGATGGTCAACGGTGCCTCGCTCGACGAGCCGTACATCTTCTCGATAGACGGCCAGCGGGACAAGCCGGCAGACCAGGAGTTCGACGTGCAGGTGCCCGAGGGGCGGCTCTGGGTGATGGGCGACCACCGCTCCGCCTCCGGCGACTCGCTGGAGCACTACCAGCAGTCCGGGCAGAACATCGCCACGGCCACCATCCCCGAGCAGGAGGTGGTGGGGCGGGCCTTCACGATCTTCTGGCCGTTCGACCGGGCCACCTTGCTGACCGTGCCGGAGCAGTTCGAGGCGATCCCGACTCCGTGACCCCCGGGGCGTGGGCGAAGTCGGTGGCGTCTGGCAGTCTGGGGCGGTGACGGTCTACACCCCGAGGCGCGCCGCTCGCGTGCTCCTGGTCGACGCCGCCGGCCGGCTGTTGTTGTTCCGCGGCTTCGACCCGGCCCGTCCCCGGCACGGCCGCTGGTGGTTCACCCCCGGCGGCGGGCTCGACCCGGGTGAGACGTACGCGCAGGGCGCGGCACGTGAACTGGCCGAGGAGACCGGTCTGCGGCTGACTCCGGCCCAGATCGGTGAGCCCGTCCACGCCGATATGATCGAGTTTCCGTTCGACGGCGTGTGGTACCGGCAGGAACAGCAGTTCTTCCTGGTGCGGGTGGCGGCGCACGAGGTCGACACGGCCGGCTTCAGCGAGGCGGAGCGGGGCAGCGTCGACGGGTACCGCTGGTGGTCCGGGCAGGAGTTGGCCGGCGCTGACGAGCGGTGCTATCCGCCGGATCTCGCGGAGCTACTGACCCGGGTGCTGTCCGATTCGGCCGTCGTGACGGGAGGCTCCCCGTGCTGACCCCGCCACGCACCGTGGTGCGTCGTGAGGCAGGGCTCTACGCGCTGGAGCGAGCCCTACAGCGTCGCGGCTTCCGGCATGTGGCCGGCGCCGACGAGGCCGGCCGGGGCGCCTGCGCGGGGCCGCTGGTGGCCGCCGCCGCGGTGCTGCCGGCGGGGCGGCGGGGCGAGATCGACGGACTGGCCGACTCGAAGCTGCTGACCCCGGCCAGCCGGGAACGCATCCACGACGAGATCGTCGCGCGCTCACTGGCGTACGCCGTGGTGGTCATCCCGGCCGACGAGGTCGACGCCCGAGGGCTGCACGTGTGCAACCTCGCCGCCATGCGGCGCGCGCTGGCCTCGCTGACCGTGCGGCCGGAGTACGTCCTGACCGACGGGTTCGGCGTCGACGGCCTCGGCGTGCCCGGACTGGCGGTGTGGAAGGGTGACCGGGTGGCCGCCTGCGTGGCGGCGGCGAGCGTCCTGGCCAAGGTGGTCCGGGACCGGATCATGGTCGACCTGGACGCCGTGTATCCGGGCTACGGTTTTGCCGACCACAAGGGGTACGCCACCGCGGAGCACAGTGCGGCGCTGAGGGAGCGCGGGCCGTGCCGGGAACACCGGTTTTCCTACGTCAACGTGGCCGCCGTTTCCGGTCTCGCCGGCCGTCCACCCCGGTCGCGGCGACCAGTCGGCGCACGCCTGGACGAGCCGATGGAGCGTTCAGCCGCCGCACGGGGTACCGTCGGCGTGGCGTTGGGCGAGCAGCCTAGGCCTCAGGCGCCGGTGGGGGAAGATGTGGTCATGGAAGGCGGAGTGCGATGAGTGCGGAAGATCTCGAAAAGTACGAGACCGAGATGGAGCTTCAGCTCTACCGGGAGTACCGCGACATCGTCCGCCAGTTCTCCTACGTGGTGGAGACTGAGCGCCGGTTCTACCTGGCCAACCAGGTCGATCTGCATGTGCGCAACTCCGACGGCGAGGTCTACTTCGAGGTCGAGATGCACGACGCCTGGGTGTGGGACATGTACCGCCCCGCCAGGTTCGTGAAGAATGTACGGGTGATGACGTTCAAGGATGTCAACGTCGAGGAGTTGGAGAAGCCCGACATCTCCCTGCCCGCCGACTCCGGTTTCGGCGGTTGATCCGCGTACCGTCCTCCAGCCGAGGGCCACGGCGGAACCCCCACCGCCGGATGGCTGCTGAGCGGCAGACGCACTCCACGCCCCCGACGTCCACAGTGGGGTGCCGGGTCAGCCCGGTTGGGTGTCCTGCCGGCCCATGGTGAACTCGAACATCGTCGCGCCGGCCGGCAACGGTCGGGGCGGGCCGAGGAACCGGTGTTCGCCCACACCGATGTCTTCCGCCGGGGTACTCACCGCGACCGGCTCGAACCCCTCTGCCGCGAACCATTCGCAGATCACCGGAACCAGATCCGGCGGCTTCCGATGTCGGGTCCAGAGGACGGTCCCGCCGGTGGCGCAGAGCGACGCGCAGTGGCGCACCAGGTCCCGCACGTGCGCGTCGGAGATGTTGCCGAAGATGCCGCAGGCCAACACGAGGTCGGCTGGTACCAGCCCGGCGTAGGCGTCGGTTCGGGCCGCGTCGCCGAGTACCACCTCGACGCTGGACAGGCCGGCCTCCCGGGCCGCCGCACGGGCGAGTTCGACGTTGCGGGGGTCCAGTTCGACCAGTCGGGCCCGGACCTCGCGGCCCCGCCGGTGGGACGCGAGCACAGGAATCAGGTCGCGTCCCTGTCCGGCGCAGAGACTGACCGCCCGCAGGGGCCCCGGCGGTGCCTCGTCCAGCGCGGCGCCGATCCGTTGGCGTACCTCCACCAGCCGCCGCGACAACGACGAGGTCGGATCCTCGTAGTGGTGGTGCCAGGCGTACCAGTCCCGCGTCACGCCCCGAGCCTAGGGGATCGCACCCGATAGCAGATCACCCGCTTCTGCGCGGATCGTCCACAGGGCGCCGCGTTGTCCACAACCGAGTCGCACGGGGTGGTGTGCAGACGTCCGGCCGGCCAGGCTCCAGGCATGCGAACCCGGATCGGGGCACTCGGTGGCCTCATACTGTTCCGGCTGCCGGCAGTGCTGCCGGCAGTGCTGCCGGCGGTGGCCTCGGCGGTGGCGTCTGTGGTGGTGGCGGCCTCGGTGGCGGCGCCGGTCTGGGCGCGCCCGGCCGTCCTGGCCGGCGCGCCGACCGCCGGCACCGAAGGGCCCTTCCGGTGGCCGATTGACGGCGTGCCGCAGCTGGTACGCCGGTTCGACCCGCCGGCTCGACCATGGCTGGCCGGGCACCGCGGGGTCGACCTGCTCGCCCCGACCGGCGCGACGGTCCGGTCGGCCGGTGCCGGCACGATCCTGTTCGCCGGCATGGTCGCCGACCGACCGGTGATCTCCGTGGGGCACGCCGACGGATTACGGACCACCTACGAGCCGGTCGAGCCGGCCGTAACGGTGGACTCGACAGTACCGGCCGGTGCGGCGCTGGGTGTTCTGCTGCCCGGCCACGCGGGCTGCCCCGCCGCGGCGTGCCTGCACTGGGGGCTGCGCCGGGGGCCCGAATACCTCGACCCGCTGACCCTGCTCGGCCTCGGTCGGGCTCGCCTGCTCCCGCTCGGTGAGATCACCGCCGGGGCACCCGGTCCGCTCAGCCCCGGGCGAGCAGCGTCGGCAGCCGGACGGCGAGTCGCTGGTACTCGTCGGGCGAGTTGTAGACCTGGCCACAGACCCGCAACCAACCGCGCCCCTGCCAGGCCATGACCGCGACCTGGGTGGCGAGGCGTTCGGCGATCCGGGCCTGTAGCGCCCGAGCGCCCTCCAGGGTCGTGGCCAGGCCCGTCGGCAGCGGGACGATCCGCATGGCGACCGTCGGCCCGCCGGGGTCGGGCAGATCGGCCGGCGGCACGCCGAGCGCGTCCCCCACCACCCGCTGCCCGTACGCGGCCAGGGCGGCGTTGTGCGCGCGGACCCGGTCGACGTCGAGGCTGCGCAGCGTGTAGAGCCCGGCCGGGGCGCTCAGCCAGGACGTGTAGTCGGCGGTGGCCTGCCACTCCAGGCGGCCGGGAAATCCGGAGCCCTGTTCCCAGGAGACCACCAGCGGCTCGATCCGCTCCCGCCACCGCGGCGCCACCACCAGCACGGCGGTGCCCCTCGGGGCGTAGCCCCACTTGTGCAGGTTGCCCACCCAGAAGTCGGCTCCGATGCTCTGCACGGACGCCGCCAGCATGCCGGGCGCGTGCGCGGCGTCGACCAGCACCGGAATGCCGCCGTGCTCTCCGCAGACGCCGACGATCGCGGCGACCGGGAACAGCCGGGCCGTGGCGGAGGCGAGCTGGTCCACCACCAGCAGCTTGGTACGGCCCGGGCGTAGCCCGGCCCGTACGATCTGCACCACCTCCGCGTCGGTGGCGGCCAGCGGCACCCGCAGCACCCGGTGCGTCGCCCCCGTGCGCTGGCATTCACGACGTACCGACAGGTCGACCGCGCCGTAGCCGTGGTCGGTGGTGAGCACCTCGTCGCCGGGACGCAACCCGAGCGACTGAAGGACCACCGCCACACCGGTGGTGGCGTTCGCGGTCAGGGCCGTGCCGTCGGGGTCGGCGCCGAGGAAACTCGCCACATGCCGGCGGGTGTGCCCGATCCGGTCGACCAGCCCCTGGGTGAAGAACCGCAGCGGATCGGCCTCCATCTCGTCACGCAACCGCTGCTGGGCCCGTTGCGCCACGATCGGCACCGCGCCGAACGAGCCGTGATTGAGGTGACTGACCGCCGCGTCGAGGGAGAAGAGCAGGCGGGCACCCGCGATCGGTTCGGGCGGCGGCGGGACGCTCACCCGATGATCGTACCCGTCGGCCACGTGCGCTGGCGGCTCACGCTCAACCGTCGGGACCCGTTTCACCGCTCACGGGGTCGTCAGGCTCGTGGATGGGCCTGCCGGTAGGCCGCCCGGAGCCGTTCGACCGAGACGTGGGTGTAGACCTGCGTGCTGGCCAGCGAGGAGTGCCCCAGCAGCTCCTGCACCACCCGCAGATCCGCGCCACCTTCGAGCAGGTGGGTGGCGGCCGAGTGGCGCAGCGCGTGCGGGCTGGTCCTGGGCAGCCCCGCCGTCTCGGCGTACCCACCGACGATTCGGCGAGCGGTCGTCGGGTGCAACCGGCCGCCCCGGGCGCCGAGCAGCAGCGCATCGCGGGACTCGGAAACCGCCAGCACCGGCCGCCCGTGCCGCAGCCACCCGTCGAGGGCCCGCTGGGCGGGCAGCCCGTACGGCACCGCTCGCTCCTTCCCACCCTTGCCGTGTACGCGGACCACGCGTCGGTCCTGGTCGAGGTCGGCCAGGTCGAGCCCGCACGCCTCGCTGACCCGTACCCCCGTGCCGTAGAGAAGTTCGAGCAGCAGCCGGTCCCGTAGCAGCATCGCCGTGCCGCCCGGATCGGCGGGGGTCGGTGTGCTGGCCGTCTCGGCGACCGGCGTCTCGACGAGCCGTGCCGCCTGCTCGGCACGCAGCACCGCGGGCAGCGTCCGCTGCGCCCGAGGGCTGGCCAGCGTGGCAGCGACGTCGCTGGGCAGCAGGCCACCCCGGTGGGCCCAGGCGCTGAAGGTCCGCGCCGCCGCCGCCCGTCGTGCCAGCGTGGAGCGGGCCGCGCCCATCGTCCGCTGCCTGGCCAACCAGCTGCGCACCGTGTCGAGGGTCAGCTCGTGCGACTCGGTGCAGCCCATCCGTCGGGCGTGATCCAACAGGGAGACGAGATCGGCGACGTACGCCCGAACGGTGTGCTCCGATCGGCCGCGAACCGAGGCGAGGTGGCCGGCGAACTCGTCCACCGTGTCCCGCATCGGCTCCGGCAGCGTCGCGTGCACGACCCGGGTGCCGCGGGTGTCCCGATTCTCCGCGCCGGTCCTCCGCACGGATTCACCCTACGGCCGGTGCGTCGGTACGACCAGCGCGTAGCCGTCGTCGCGGCGCACCACCAGGGTCAGCTCTTCCAGCATGGACATTTTGCGCAGCACCGTGCGGACGGGCAGGCCGGCCCGCGCGGCGAGGTCGTCCACCCCGATCCGACCGCGTCGCGGCATCGCCTCCACGATCGAGCCCGCCTCGTCGTCGAGCAGGTCGGTGGGCCGATCCGGCCCGCGTGGCACCGGCGCCAACTCGCCGATCCGGCCGACCTCCTCCAGCACCTGGGCGAGGCCGGTCACCAGCCGCGACTCCCGCTCCTCCCGCAGCAACTCGTGCGCACCCACCGACATCGCCGAAGTGACCGGGCCCGGCACCACCATCGCCGGCCGATGCAGGGCGATGGCCCGCCGGGTGGTCTGGGTCGCGCCGCTGCGGGCCGCCGCCTCCACCAGCACAGTCCCTCGAGTACCCGCCGCGATCACCCGGTTGCGGATGAGGAATCGCGGGCGCAGCGGTTCGGCACCCGGCGGCCACTCGCTCACCAGCAGACCGGTGTCGGCGATCCGTTCGAACAGTGCCGCGTTGCCCATCGGATAGCTGCGGTCCACGCCGCAGGCGAGCACCGCGACGGTCAGCCCGCCACCGGTCAGCGCACCCCGATGCGCGGCGGCGTCGATGCCGAACGCGCCACCGGAGACGACCGTCCAGTCCCGATCGGCCAGACCGTAGCCCAGCTCGGTGGCGATGTGAGTGCCGTACGGGGTGGCCGCGCGGGCACCGATCACCGCCACGGACCGGTCCATTGCCTCAGCCAGTGGCCACTGCCCGCGTACCCAGAAGCAGAGCGGCGGTGCGGTCTCTTGGTCGACCCGGCGGCGGGCGTCGCGCAGGTGCAGCGTGCGTAGATGCTCCACCGTTGCGGGCCACTCGTCATCACCGGGAATGACGACCCGCACACCGAGTCGGTCGGCGCGTGCCAGAGCCTCGGTGGCGACTGTCCGGGCGTCACCGGCCCGGCTACGGGCCGCTACCGCGTCGCGCAGCCGCTCCTGCGGTGCCCCGCCGTCCAGCAGCAGGTCCAGGGCGGCCACCGCGCCGAGTTCGTCGACCAGTCGATACACCGACCAGGTGCCCGGCTCGGCCAGCCAGGTCAACGCCACCCGCGCCAGCGCCAGCTCCTCATGCGTGTTCACGCAGCCTCTCCCGTCCTGAGCACGATGGCCTCGCCGATGTCTTCCTTGTCCGGCCGCGCCCGCCCGTCCAGGTCGGCGATCGTCCAGGCGAGCCGGATGACACGGTCGAAGCCGCGCGCGGAAAGCGACCCGGAGTCGAGCCGCGTCCGTAGCTCGGCGGTGTCCCGGCCCGGCAGCCGCCACGGCAACCGGCGCAGGTCCGGGCCGGGAATCTCGGCGTTGAGCCGCCGACCCAGCTCCGCCCAGCGTCGGGCCGCCGTCTGGCGGGCCTCGACCACCCGCGCGGCGACCAGCACGGACGACTCGGGAGCCGCCGTTTCCATCAGCTCGGCGGCCCGCATCGGTTGCAGCCGCACCTGCAGGTCGATCCGGTCGAGTAGCGGACCGGAGAGCCGACCGAGATAGCGGCGCCGGGCCAGTGGGGCGCACTCGCAGCGATCGTCGCCGGCCGGGTTAGCGCATGGGCACGGATTGGCCGCGAGCACCAGCTGCGCGCCGGCCGGGTATTCGGCGGCACCCCGGCTGCGGCTCAACAACACCCGTCCGCGCTCCAGCGGCTGGCGCAGCGCCTCCAGCGCCGCCTTGCTGAACTCCGGTGCCTCATCGAGGAAGAGCACCCCACGGTGGGCCAGTGAGATCGCTCCCGGCCGGGCCAGCCCCGATCCGCCGCCGACGATGGACGAGACGGTCGCGGTGTGGTGCGGGGCCTGGAACGGCGGCCGGCGGATCAACCGTCCCGCCGCCGGCAGCAGCCCGGCGATCGAGTGCAGTGCGGTCACTTCCAGAGCGGCGTCGTCCTCCAGTTGCGGCAGGATCGACGGCAGGCGCTCGGCGAGCATGGTCTTGCCGGCTCCCGGTGGCCCGATCAGTGCCAGGTGGTGCCCACCGGCGGCGGCGAGCTCCAGGGCCCGCCGGCCGACGCCCTGCCCGGCCACCTCGGCGAGGTCGGGTCCGGTGACGGCCGGGGGTGGGTCGTCGGCCGGCGGCTCGATCAGCGGGGCACCGTCACGGACGAAGCTGACCAGCCGGTGCAGGGTGTCCACGCCTCGCACCAGCACGCCGGGCACGACCGCGGCCTCGGCCGCGTTGCCGGCCGGGACGATCACCCGTCGGACGCCGGCCTGGGCCGCTGCGGCGACCATCGGTAGCACCCCCCGGACCGGCCGCACCGCGCCGTCCAGGCCCAGCTCGCCCAGGACGGCCACGCCGTCCAGCGGCAGCAGCGGCAGCTCGCCCGAGCCGCCGAGCAGCGCCACCGCGATGGCCAGGTCGAATGCCGAGCCGAACTTGGGCAGGGTCGCCGGGAGCAGGTTGAGGGTGATCCGCCGGTTGGGCCACCGCTGGCCGGAGTTGACCACCGCTGCGCGGACCCGGTCCCGTGCCTCGTGCAGCGCGGTGTCGGGCAATCCTGAGATGACCACCGCCGGTAGGCCGGGTGCGAGGTCGGCCTCCACCTCCACCAGATGGCCGGTCACCCCGACCAGGCCGACGCAGAGCACCCTGGCGTAGCTCATCAGAACGCGCCCTTGACGTGCTCGACCTGGGCCCGCCCGAGGCGCGGCAGCACAACCGAGACGATGTCGAAGCGGAGCTCGTCGGCGGTGGTGCCGGTGGCCACCAGCCATGCGGCGGCGAGCCGCCGCAACCGCCGTGCCTTGCGTGGCACCACGGCCTCGGCGGGGGTGCCGAAGGTCGCGCTTCTACGCGTCTTCACCTCGCAGAAGGCGAGCACCGGCCCGTCCCAGGCGATGATGTCGATCTCTCCCGAAGGGCAGCGCCAGTTCCGGGCCACCGGGCGTAGCCCCGTCTCGACGAGGTGCCGCACGGCGCAGCGCTCCCCGTACCCGCCGACCGCCTGGTTCCGCTTGGTCATGCCCGGCACCCTGCCCCCGTACGCGGTGCTGCGGCGACCCCGGCACCGGCGGCCTGTGGACAACGACGCAGCTGTGGAAGGACGGACGATCAAGTTCTTGGTGTGCTATGGCCGGCGGTGCCGCAGCGAGTCTTCTGGCTGGTCAGGGGGGCCTCGGATGGCGGGCGACCCGGTTGGTCGAATACGGTGCCGGACGTGGACGGACGACGCAGCTTTGCCGATGACCAGGAGCCGCACTGGTTCCCGGGGGAACGCGACCATGGTTCGGGGGATACGCGGTACCGCGACGATGAGTCGCGGCTGGCGCCGGAGCAGCGGGGTGACGACGACCGGTACGGGCCACCGCGCCGCTTCGGCCTGACGGATCCACTCGGAAACGTCGGGCCGGAAGCCGATCGCTACCGAGCGTCACGCTCGCGACGGTTGGACCCGACCGACCCGGAGGTCTCCGGTGAGCTGCCGACCGATCGCCCGGGCCGGCGGGCTGCCCGGGAGCCGAGCCCGGTCGGCGGCGCGGCGCAGGCGGGCGATCCGACCCGGGCCGGCACGTTGGCCGGGTATCCGATCGTCGAGGACCGACGCGGGTCGGAGGGGCACGGCCCGCTGGAACAGCCGACCGGGCCGATGCCGCCGGTGACCCCTCGGGGAGACCTGCCGGCGGGCGAGGCCGGGTACCAGGCGGCCGGCGCTCAGTCAGGTCTGCCGGCCGGTGACGGCGTCTACCGTACGCGGCGGCCGGTGCTCGCCGTACTGTTCGCCGTGCTGGTGGTGATCTTCGAGCTGCCCGCCCTGCAGGTTCTGCTGCACGGGGTCACCGCGGACCCGGTGTCGACCAGCGACGTGCTGGCGGGCACGTTCCTGGTCTGCGGGCTGCCGATCTTCGCGGCCGGCCTCTACGGGCTGCGGACCACCGGGTTCTCGCTGGTTGACGGCGCGCGGGGCTGGCTGCGGCCACCGACGGCCTACCTGACCGTCGGGCTGGCGCTCTTCGCGGTCGCCGCGTTGGCCGCCGGCTGAGTCGCCGTGTTCCGAGGTGGGCTGGCCCGATCTTCCGGCGTTGGCAGGGGCCTTCCCCTACGCCAGGCCTCAACAACGGCCCCTCCTTACACCCGAACGTCAGGTGGTGGGGAAGGCGCGTACACTAATCGACTGGCGACCGCCTTGTGCGGTCGACCTCGCGTGCCCTCCCCACGAGTCGTCGTGGGGCGGCGGCTTCCCTGGTCCCGATCTTGATCGGGCTCATCATGGCCGACGACCGGGCACCAGGCCGCCCGGCCGCCGGCCGGGCGGGACAAACCAGGGACCGCAAGGAGTACCAACCATGGCCGTCGTGACCATGCGTCAGTTGCTGGAGAGCGGCGTTCACTTCGGGCACCAGACCCGGCGCTGGAACCCGAAGATGAAGCGCTTCATCATGACCGAGCGCAACGGTATCTACATCATCGACCTGCGCCAGACCCTCGACTACATCGAGAAGGCGTTCGAGTTCGTGCGCAACACCGTGTCCGAGGGCGGCAGCATCCTCTTCGTCGGCACCAAGAAGCAGGCGCAGGAGGCGATCGCCGAGCAGGCGACGCGGGTCGGTCAGCCGTACGTCAACCACCGCTGGCTCGGTGGCATGCTGACCAACTTCCAGACCGTGTACAAGCGGCTCCAGCGGATGAAGGAGTTGGAGGCTCTCGGTGACCTGAGCGGCACCGCCGCCGGTTACACCAAGAAGGAGACCCTGCAGCTCTCCCGCGAGAAGATCAAGCTGACCCGTACCCTGGGTGGTCTGCGGGACATGCAGAAGCTTCCGGCCGCGATCTGGGTGGTCGACACGAAGAAGGAGCACATCGCCGTCGACGAGGCCCGCAAGCTGGGCATCCCGGTGATCGCCGTGCTCGACACCAACTGTGACCCGGACGAGGTCGACTTCCCGATCCCGGGCAACGACGACGCGATCCGTTCGGCGGAGCTGCTGACCAGGGTCGTGGCCGCTGCCGTCGCCGATGGCCTGATCGCCCGCTCCGGCCGTCGCCGGGGTGGCGACGGGAAGCCGGAGGCGGGCGTCGCCACCGACGAGCCGCTGACCGAGTGGGAGCGTGAGTTGCTCGAGGAGCCGAAGAAGGCCGACGAGCAGCAGCCGGCGGCCGAGCAGACCACCGCGCAGCCGGCGGCTGAGACCACCGGGCAGCCGGCCACTGAGCAGCCGGCGGCCGAGCCGGCCACTGAGGAGCCGGTCACCGCGCAGCCGACCACTGAGCAGCCGGCCACTGAGCAGCCGACCACTGAGCAGCAGGCAGTCGTCTCCGGTCAGTGACCGCGTCGCCGTCCGGCCACCGTCCGTTCTTCTGACGGTGGCCGGCGGCGGATAGACCGGGCACGAACCTCTCGGAACCGGGTAACCGTCACCCAGACCATTCCACCGCAGTCTCAATACCGAAGAGAGAGCCATGTCCCAGATCACCGCCGCGGACGTCAAGAAGCTCCGCGACCTGACCGGCGCCGGCATGATGGACAGCAAGAACGCCTTGACCGAGGCAGAGGGCGACTTCGACAAGGCTGTCGAGATCCTGCGCGTCAAGGGCGCCAAGGACGTCGGCAAGCGGGCCGGGCGGACCGCCGCGAACGGTCTGGTCGCGCACTCCGGTAAGGCGCTGCTCGAGCTCAACTGCGAGACCGACTTCGTCGCCAAGAACGACAGCTTCATCGCGCTGGCGCAGCAGCTGGTCGAACACGGTGGGCGCGCCGGTGTCAGCAACGCCGAGGAGTTGCTGGCCAGCGAGATGGACGGACGTGTCGTCGCCGACCTGGTCCAGGAGCAGTCCGCCAAGATCGGCGAGAAACTGGTCCTCAACCGGTTCGCCAAGCTCGACGGCACCGTCGCGGTCTACCTGCACCGCAAGGCCCAGGACCTGCCGCCGGCGGTCGGCGTGCTGGTGCAGTACACCGGCAAGAGCGACGAGGCGGCTGACGCGGATGCGCGTGGCGCCGCCATGCAGATCGCCGCGATGCGCCCGCAGTACCTCACCCGCGAGGAGGTGCCGGCCGAGGTCATCGAGTCCGAGCGGCGCATCGCCGAGCAGACCGCCCGTGAGGAGAACAAGCCCGAGGCCGCCCTGTCGAAGATCGTCGAGGGCCGGGTCAACTCCTTTTTCAAGGACTTCGTCCTGCTGGAGCAGTCTTCGGTGACCGACAACAAGAAGACGGTGAAGCAGGTGCTGGCCGAGGCCGGCGTCGAGGTCACCGGCTTCGTGCGGTTCGAGGTCGGCCAGGCCTGAGCCGACCGGGCGCGCCGCGCCCGTTGGCTGAGCAACGACAAGACGAGGAGGCCGCCGGTGTACGCGACAGACACCGCGGCCTCCTCGTCCCATAAGGTCGCAACGGCAGGCACGCGCACCCGGGCGCGCCAGTGGGGGAAGGACGGGCGGATGACGCAGGTTGTGAGTGACCGGACGCTGGCGGCGGACGATCCGACGGCACCACCGCCCGGCCGGGCCCGGCGGGTGGTGCTCAAGCTTTCCGGCGAGGTGTTCGGCGGCGGCGCGATCGGCGTCGACCCGGATGTCGTGCAGGCCATCGCCCGGCAGATCGCCACCGTGGTGCGCCGGGGCGTGCAGGTGTCCGTGGTGGTCGGTGGTGGGAACTTCTTCCGGGGCGCGGAGTTGCAGAAGCGGGGCATGGACCGGGCCCGGGCGGATTACATGGGCATGCTCGGCACCGTGATGAACTGCCTCGCCCTCCAGGACTTTCTGGAGAAGGAGGGCATCGAGACCCGGGTGCAGAGCGCCATCACGATGGCCCAGGTCGCCGAGCCGTACATTCCGCTGCGGGCGATCCGCCACCTGGAGAAGGGTCGCGTGGTCATCTTCGGAGCCGGCGCGGGAATGCCGTACTTCTCCACCGACACCGTGGCGGCCCAGCGTGCGCTGGAGATCCACGCGGACGTGGTGCTGATGAGCAAGAACGGGGTGGACGGCGTCTACACGGCCGATCCCCGGGTCGACCCGACCGCCAGTAAGTTCGACTCGATCACCTTCTCCGAGGTGCTGCGGCGCAACCTTCGGGTCGCCGACGCGGCGGCCTTCAGTCTGTGCATGGAGAACGGCCTGCCGATGCTGGTCTTCGGCGCGCAGGGCGACGACACCATCGTCCGGGCGGTGGGCGGCGAGAAGATCGGCACCCTGATCACCACCTGAGCCGACCGCCGACGGCGATCTCGGCGGTCCCCGTGACCCGACAAGCCCACGACGAGCACAAGAAGGAGGCGAGGAGAGCGGTGATCGACGACACCCTCCTCGAGGCCGAGGAGAAGATGGAGCGTGCGGTCGAGCACGCCAAGGAGGAGTTCGGTGCCATCCGCACCGGCCGTGCCACTCCCGCCATGTTCTCCAAGATCATCATGGACTACTACGGCAGCCCGACGCCGCTGACCCAGATGGCGTCGGTCGGTGTTCCCGAGCCTCGGATGGCCATCATCAAGCCGTACGACAACTCGCAGATCAACGCCATGGAGAAGGCGATCCGCGACTCGGATCTCGGGGTCAACCCGAACAACGAGGGTAACCAGCTGCGTATCGTGCTCCCGCAGATGACCGAGGAGCGTCGCCGCGACATGATCAAGGTCGCCCGGCACAAGGGTGAGGAGGCGAAAGTCGCCATCCGCAACATCCGGCGCCGGGGCAAGGAAGAGCTGGACCGGCTGGTCAAGGACGGCGAGGTCGGCGAGGACGAGGGTCGTCGCGCCGAGAAGGAGCTGGACGATGTGACCCAGCGCTACGTGGCGCACGTCGACGAGTTGGTCAAGCACAAGGAAGCCGAGCTCCTGGAGGTCTGACCCGGTACCCACCCGGTGGCGGTACTGGTGCGTCCTGTCGGCCGGGTGGGTGCAGTAGGCTCGGCACGATTCCCGGCGACCCGGCGGTGAACGGCGGGGATCGGCCAGCCGACAGACCGGCAAATCAGACGGAGCGCCTCGCGCGGGTAGGGGATGGTAGTGGCTGTGTGTCAAGTCGTGGACCTCGTGCTGCTCCCGTCTGGTGTGTGATGTCCCACCTCGACCCCTACGGCGGCGCCGAGGCACGCGGCTGGGAGAGCCCGGACCGGTCCGCCTCGCTGCCCTGGCCCGACCCGGACGTCGAACCGGGCCCGTGGGCCCGTGGCCGACAGCCCGGTACTGAGCTGTACGCCGAGCCGAACACCCGTGGGCAGACCGACCGTCCCGCTGACCGGGACCGGTACGGTCCGTTCGACGAACGGGGCGGGCCTGGCCCGCGGGAGAGCGGTAGTTCCCCGCACGGTCGCAACCGGCGCCTTGATTTCGGCCCCGGTGACGCCCCCACGGCACAGATTCCGCCGGTACGCCTCGGCGACGGCCGGGACCACGACGACGCCCCCACCACCCAACTCGCCGCCGTACCGGCCGACGGTGTGTGGGAATCCGGCGCACCTGGCCCCGACCCGCAGGAGCCGCCGGGGCGAGGCCACCGTGGTCGGCGCCGGGCCGGTGCCGGCCGGCCGCCCAACCAGCAGAGCGCGAGCCGCGGCGGGCGGAACCTTCCTGCGGCGATCTCGGTCGGGGCGGCCCTGGGCGCGGCGGTCTTGCTGCCCCTGTTCCTGTACACCCCGGCGTTCCTGCTGGTGCTCGCGGCCGCCTTCGGCGTGGGGATCTGGGAGATGTCCCGTGCGGTGCGCCGCCAGGAAGCCGAGGTGCCGCTGGTACCGCTGATCACGGGCGGTGTCCTCACCGTGACCCTGGCCTGGTTCGCCGGCCCGGACGCGCTGCTGCTGGGGCTGCTGGTCACGGTGGCCGGCACGCTGCTCTGGCGGCTGGGTGATGGCACCCGCAACCTTCGGCGGGACATGACCGCGGCGACCATGACCGCGGTGTACGTGCCCTTCCTCGGCGGCTTCGCCGCCCTGCTCGCGGCGTCCCCCGGCGACGGGCCGCTGCGGGTGCTGGTGACGCTGGTCGCCGTGGTGCTCTCCGACACCGGCGGGTACGCGGCCGGTGCCAACTTCGGCAAGCGCCCGATGGCCCCGACGATCAGCCCGAAGAAGTCCTGGGAGGGTTTCGCCGGTTCGGTCGGCGCCGCTGCCCTCGGCAGTGCCCTGCTGCTCTGGCTGCTGTTCGACGTGGCCCCCTGGTGGGGCGCCGTGTTCGGGATGGCGGTCGCGGGTGCCGCGGTCCTCGGTGACCTCGCCGAGTCCATGATCAAGCGGGATCTCGGCGTGAAGGACATGAGTAGTCTGCTGCCCGGTCACGGCGGCCTGATGGACCGCCTCGACTCCGTCCTGTTCGCCGTGCCGACCGCGTACCTGCTGCTCGTCGTCTTCGTTCCGGCGGTGAACTGAGCCATGGTCGACGTCGGCGTACCCGGGGCGGGCAGGTGGCCGGGGCGGATCCGGAGCCTCCGCAGGGGTGCGTTCCTGGCCGAGCATGCCAGACTGGACGGGCCATGACGAGCCTTCCCCTGATTCCGGCCGACCCGGACGCGCCCGGCGCGCGTCGGGCGGCGATGCCCCCGCAGCACCTCGCCGATCTCGACCTTGCCGGCCGCAAGGAGCTGGTCACGAAGCTGGGTGAGTCGGCGTTCCGGGCTCGACAGATCTCCACCCACTACTTCGGCCGGCTGGTCCGCGACCCGGCGCAGATGACCGACCTGCCGGCGGTGTCCCGTGAGCGCCTGGCCGACCAGCTGCTGCCCCGGCTGCTCACTCCGGTGCGCGAGCTGGCCTGCGACGACGGGGCGACCCGCAAGGCGCTGTGGCGGTTGCACGACGGTGCGTTGGTGGAGAGCGTGCTGATGGGTTACCCGGACCGGGTCACCGTTTGCATCTCCAGCCAGGCCGGTTGCGGCATGGCGTGCCCGTTTTGCGCCACCGGCCAGGCCGGCCTGACCCGTAACCTCTCCACCGCCGAGATCGTCGACCAGGCGGTGTACCTGGCGGGGGTGGCCGCCTCTGGCGTGGTCGCGGGCTCGCCGCCGAGGCTTTCGCACGTTGTCTTCATGGGCATGGGCGAGCCGCTGGCGAACTACAACCGGGTGATCGCCGCGATCCGCCGGCTCGTCGCGCCGGCACCGGAGGGCCTCGGCCTCTCACAGCGGCACATCACCGTTTCCACGGTCGGGCTGGTGCCTGCCATCCACCGACTGGCCAGCGAAGACCTCTCCGTGACCCTTGCGTTGTCGCTGCACGCCCCCGATGATGAGCTGCGCGACGAACTCGTGCCGGTGAACCAGCGCTGGAAGGTGTGCGAGGTGCTGGACGCAGCGTGGGCCTACGCGGCCCGCACGAGGCGTCGTGTGTCGATCGAATACGCGATGATCAAGGACGTGAACGACCAGCCGTGGCGAGCTGACCTGCTCGGGCGGCTGCTGGCCGGCAAGCTGGCCCACGTGAACCTGATCCCGCTCAACCCGACTCCGGGCAGCCGCTGGGACGCCAGCCCGAAGCCGGTCGAGCGGGAGTTCGTCCGGCGGTTGCGTGACGCCGGGGTGTCCACCACGGTACGGGATACCCGAGGTCGCGAGATCGACGGAGCGTGTGGGCAGCTGGCCGCCGCGGAGGACCAGGGCACCGACCAGGCCGGGGAGATGTCGGCGTGACCGGGCGTGGCGAACGAGACCAGGAGACATAGTGGCGAGTCAGGGTCAGCGTTTCCGGCGTAAGGCGCTCCGCCGGGGATACAAGGTTGATGAGGTGGACGCCTTCCTGGACCGGGTCGAGGCGACCCTCGCTGGCCAGCCGGTCGGTGCCCCGGTGGCTTCGCAGGAGGTCCACGACGTCGTCTTCCGCGTTCGTTTCAACGGCTACGACGAGTGGCAGGTCGACCTGCACCTCGACCGGGTCGAGCGGCAGTTGGCCGAGTTGGAGGAGCGCGGTGTAGCGGCGGGTCGCGGCGACTCTCGGATGGGGCCGCCGGACCGGATGGGGCCGGGCATGCGCGAGGACCGTGGCATGTCCCCGGTGCCTCAACCGCCGGTGCCGCCGCGGCCGATGCCGGCACAGGGCGGACCCTACGGCCGCTACGACGAGCCGACCGGTGCTTTCGCCGGTGGCTACGACGCTCCCCGAGGTGGCTACGACGGGCCGCGTGGCGCTGCCGGCCCGATGGGTCCCGGTGGGCCGATGGGTCACCCCGGTGGACCCCCGCCGCGTGGCCTGCCTGCCGGTCCCGGCGGCTATGGCCCGCCGGAGGGTCCCGGTGGGTATGGCCCGCCGGAGGGTCCCGGTGGGTATGGCCCGCCTGCCGGTCCCGGTGGGTACGGCCCGCCGGAGGGTCCGGGCGGCTACGGTCCCCCGGACGGGCAGCGTTTCGACGGCTTCGAGGCGGGCCGGCATGGCCGTACCGACATGACCGCCGAGATGCGGCTGCCGGACCGGGACCCGCGTCGCGGCCCGGCGGGGCCGCCGCCCAGCCTGCCGCAGCAGGCGCTCGGCGGACCGTCGATGGGCGGGCCACCGCCGATGGCGGGTCCTCCGGCCATGGGCGGGCCGCCGATGGCCGGCCCGCCCGGCAGTGACCTCTACCGGGTGGACCAGATTCGGCGTAGCTTCCAGGTCCGCCGCTTCGGCAGTGGGTACGACCCCGACCAGGTGGATCGGTTCTTCGAGAGTCTGCTCGGCGGCATGGCCGGGCGTAACCAGATGCCGGTGAACCCGAAGGACCTGGACACGCTCCGCTTCGGGCTGGTGCAGGGTGGCTACTTCGAGGCCGAGGTCGACGCCGCGCTGAAGAACGCGCAGGACATCCTCTTCGGCCGCTGAGCAACACGGTCAGGCGCTTGGTGAAATCACCCACCGGGCGACGCGACGAGGGCCCGTCCCGGATCCACGGGCGGGCCCTCGTCGCATGTCACCGGCTCGCGGCAGGCCGCGAGCCGGTGGCCGGGGTACGGGTCAGGGGCGCAGGCCGTTGCGGCGCAGCACCACGTCGCCGATCACGATGAGCAGCAGCAGCGCGGCGAGACCGATCAGCCAGATGTCCTCGACCCTGCCCTCGTGGTTACCGCAGAGCATTGCCAGCAGCACGAGCGCGGTGAGGACCGCGCCGATCCGCCCGGCCTTGCGGTGCCCGGGCTTGTGCTGGTCTGGCGCCGTTACCGGCTCGCTTCCTGCCACTGTCGGTCCTTCCTCGCGAACGGATCTCCAGCTAGTCTGGCACGTCCCGTGCAGGGGTTCCGGTCCAGGGCCTTTGGACCTCCCCAGGTGGGTGCAGGGGCACTACCGGCGTCGCGGGGCGGGGACCAGACCGCCTCCGGTAGCGTTCGGGCGTACACCTTGATTGTCTTTTTGAGGGGGAGTTGCGGTGCGAGTGACCGGTACCGGGCACGCGAGCATGCGGATCGACACGGCCGCGGGCAGCATCCTGTGCGACCCGTGGGTCAACCCGGCCTACTTCGCCTCCTGGTTTCCGTTCCCGGACAATTCCCAGCTCGACTGGGAGACCCTCGGAGACGTCGACTACCTGTACGTCTCCCACCTGCACCGGGATCACTTCGACGCGGCCCACCTCAAGAGGTACGTGTCGAAGTCCGCGACCGTGCTGCTGCCCGAGTTCCCCACCTCGGAGATGGAGGACGAATTCCGCGAGCTGGGCTTCACGAAGTTCCTGAAGACCCGGAACGAGGAGATCGTCGAGCTGGACGGCGGCCTGAAGGTGATGATCCAGGCGCTGACCAGCCCGACCGACGGTCCCATCGGTGACTCGTCGCTCTGGGTGGAGTACGACGGCGTCCGGCTGCTCAACCAGAACGACGCCCGTCCGACCGACCTGGGCGTCTTCGCCGAGCTGGGCCACGTGCACGCCCACCTGCTGCAGTTCTCCGGGGCGATCTGGTATCCGATGGTCTACGAGTTGCCCAACGCCGCGAAGACCGCGTTCGGCAAACAGAAGCGGGACCGGCAGTTCGACCGCACCTGGCGCTACATCGACGACCTAAAGGCCGATCACGTCTTCCCGATCGCCGGTCCGCCGTGCTTCCTCGACGACGAGCTGTGGCAGTTCAACGACATCCACGGCGACGAGGGGAACATCTTCCCCGACCAGTCGGTGTTCCTGTCCGAGTACGCCAAGGTCGGCGGCACCAACGGCATCGTGCTGCTGCCGGGCAGCGTCAGTGAGATCACCGTGGACGGCGCGAGCACCACGCATCCGGTGCCGGTCGAGGAGTTCTTCGCCAACAAGGTCGCTCACCTTGAGGAGATGCGCGAGCGCAAGCGGCCGATCATCGAGGCGGAGAAGGCGTCCTGGCGGCATCCCGAGGTCGACGTGCTCAAGGAGCTGAAGCGGCGCATCGAGCCGCTGCTCGACGAGTCGATCTACCTGGCCAAAGGGGTCGGTGGCCCGGTCCGCTTCGACCTGGTCGGTTACGACGATGAGAGCGTCGAGTCGATCGTGGTCGACTTTCCCGGCAAGCAGGTGCGGCCGTACGCCGACGAGAAGGTTCGTTACCGTTTCCGCACCGAACGGGCGTTGGTCGAGCACCTGCTGCACATCGGCGAGGTGGACTGGGTCAACTCGCTTTTTCTGTCCTGCCGGTTCTCGGCCGCCCGGATCGGCCAGTACAACGAGTTCGTGTACGCCTTCTTCAAGTGCCTGTCCACCGAGCGTCTCCAGTACGCCGAGGGCTGGTACGACGAGCACGAGCGGGCCGTCGACGCCGAGGACATCACCCTCGGTGACTGGGTGGTGCAGCGGCGCTGCCCGCACCTGAAGGCCGACCTCAGCCGGTTCGGCATCGTCGACGGCGACCAGCTCACCTGCCAGCTGCATGGTTGGCGTTTCGACCTGCCCAGCGGGCGCTGCCTGACCAGTGTCGGGCACAAGGTTCGCGCACACCGTGTCGGCGAGGAGGCCGAGGTTCCGCAGTCGGCTGGCTGAGCGCCTAGCACGGGTCAGGAGGGGGCCCTTCTGCCACGCGAGGCGTCAGCAAGGGCCACCTCTCTACAGCTCAGCGGCCGAGGTCGGCGAGGATCCGTTGGGCGGCGTTGTGGCCGGCGGCGCCGATCACGCTGCCGGCGGGGTGACAGCCGGCGCTGCCGGCGTACACCCCGTCGAGGCCGGTGGCGTACGGCATCCGGTCGGCGAAGGAGATGGTGTTGTCGACGTGGTGGATGTGCCCGCCGGTGATGCCGAAGTGCGCCTCGATAGCGGGTGGCGGCAGCGGCACCGCGTCGACGATCAGGTCGTCGGTACCGGGGGCGTAGCGTTCGCAGATCGCCATCAGCCGCTCCACGTAGCCGGGCAACGCGGCATCCCAGGTGGTGCCGGCCAGCTCGTACGGCACCGACTGGACGAACAGCGCCGACGAGTGGTGACCGGCCGGGTCGGCCAGCGACGGGTCGACGGTGGTGTGCAGGTACCACTCGATGGTCGGTTCCTCGGGCAGCCGCCCGGCCTGCACGTCGGCCCACATGGCGCGTAGCGCCGCCATCGGCGGTTCGCCGGTGCCGCCGGTCAGCGACGCCGAGCCGGGCAGCAGGTGGATGGTGGAGCCGAACGGGCTCGCCGTGCCCTCGGGGAGGCAGGAGAAGCGGGGCAGGCCACGTAGTGCCAGGTTGAGCTTGAGGGTGGTGCCGGTGCGTCTTACCGCCGCCATCCGCTCGGTGAGCGTCGTCGGGAGCGTGCCGTCGGGCAGCAGCTCCATCAGCCGGTACGGGTCGCAGGCGCCGAGCACCACCTCGGCGCCGATCTCCCGCCCGTCGGCCAACACCACCCCAGTGGCGGCGCTGCGGTCGAGGGTGATCGCGGTGACGGGCGTGCCGGTGACGATCCGGGCCCCGGAGGCGCGGGCGGCGTCGGCGAAGATGCGCGACACGGTGCCCATGCCGCCCTCGGAGATCATCCAGGTGCCGCCTGAACCGGGCAGCCGGCACATGTTGTGCACCAGGAAGTTGTGCCCGGTGCCCGGGTCGTCCGGGCCGGCGTTGACTCCGGACAGGCCGTCGGTGACCGCGTACATGCTGACCAGCAGCTCGGAGCGGAAGTCGAAGCGGGCCAGGTAGCCGGCGACGGAGCCGCGGACCAGGTCCACGAAGTCGTCCCGCAGCTCGGGCCGGATGTAGCGCTGCGCGGTTTCCTCCACGGGCAGCGGCTCGGCCAGCCACGCCGGGGCGAGATCCTCACGCAGCGCGGCCAGTTCGGCCTGCAACGCGTCGTCGGCGGCCACGTCGGCCGGGGAGAAGAACCCGGTGAGCTGCCGGCGGGTGGCCGCGGTGTCGGCGCCGAACAGTAGGTACGGTGAGCCGGCTCCACCCGGGGTGGGCAGGAAGTAGTGCGGGTCACGGCGCAGCACCGGGATCCGGAGATCGAGCGCGGCCAGCAGCTCCGGTGGCATCAGCCCGAGCAGGTAGGAGCCGGTGGAATGGCGCAGCTCGGGCACCCTGGGAAACGGGTTCTCGGTGCGGGTGGCCCCACCGATCACGTCGGCTGCCTCCAGTACCAGCACGTCCAGCCCGGTGCGGGCCAGCAGGATCGCGGAGACCAACCCGTTGTGCCCGGAGCCGACTATGACCACGTCCGCCCGGCCCGGAACCTCACCACCCGTCATCTCCGCACCCTAACCCCGCACCCCGCCGATCTTGCACCCTTCTGCTGGTGCGAAGTCCTCCTCGGAGATCACCGCCCGGCTCCGGCGGCATCACCTATGAGGTAATCGGCCCTTCGCGTCGCTGACTGGCTCCGTCCACGCGGCGAGCAGCCCGCCAGTTGGACAGCGCCAGGGTGGCGGAGTAGCCGGCCAGCACGATCACGTGGAAAAGGTAGAGCCAGAGCAGGATCGCCACGGCGGCACCGACCTCTTCCAGGTCACCGAAGGGTAGGCCCAGGTCGAGCGGAAGCGAGGCGAACAGCACGAAACCGTGCAGGAATCCGGAGAGGTTCGCCGCCGTGAACGATCCCATGCCCAGCGTGGAGAGCCAGTCCGGCGACGCCGGGCCGACTACCCGGAACACCCACATCAGCACCGGCGTGAGCACCAGCCACACCGCAAGGAACGAGAGCACCACCCCGAGCGCGCCGGCCCAGCCTCCCCGCTGGACCAGTTCGGTGGTCGTCGGCAGCGCCAGCAGGATCGACAGCAGTAGTGCCGGGGCCGGCGCCAGCAGCGGCAGCAGCAACAGCCGGCCCCGCCAGCCGATCAGGTGTTCGTCGGAGCGCGGGGCGGCCACCGAGACGAACGCTCGGCGCAGCCCCTCGCCGTACAGAGACGCGGGCAGCAGCGCGGCCAGCGCAAGCCACGGTGTCAGGCCGACCCCGGCCTCGACCAGCGCGGCCACCGCGGCGGGGGCGCCGATGTCGTCCGGCAGCGTCTCCACGGCGTACGTGGTGAGTCGGCGTACCCGTCCGGCTCCGGCCAGCAGCGTGGTCAACCAGATCGCCAGCAGGGCCATCGGCACCACGGCGATCGCTCCGTAGAACGTGATCGCGGCGGCGTGCAGCGACAGGTCTCGGCCACGTACCGGCCGGAAGGCCCCCCGGGTGATCCGTGTCGTCCGCTCCCACACACCGTTCACCGCGTTCCAGTTCCCCGTCGTCCGCTGCGGCAACCGTAGCGTCGGTCGGCGGCGGCGCACGGCCCGTGGGGCCGGGCCTCGCCAGCCGTCCGGTATGCGGAACCGAAAGAAATTCCTGATTCCAGAACAACCACATAACCGGACAATCTCCCCTAATACTGGCACGGCGTGACCTGGACACAGGAGCAGGTCGTTATCTCGCCGTCCCACGGCGTACGGGGGTTTGTGGATGTTCAGTCTCAGTATCACGGGTACGGGCCGTCGTTGGGGGAGCGTGGTCGGTGCGCTGGCTCTCGCGGGCGCCATACTTCCACTGGTCGGGTCGCAGCCGGCGCCGGCTTGGGCGGCGAGCCCGACCGAGACGACGCTCATCGTCAACAAGGGCGGTGATCGCACCGGTGAGCAGACGGTCGGACCGCTTGCCGGAGCTACCTTCGACTTCTATGCGGGCGTCAGCGGCACCCGCCCCGACCCGGGGGACATCCCGGAGGCGTCATGCACCACCGACGTCACCGGCACGTGCGGCGTGGACGTACCCGGCCGCACCGGACCCGACCAGGGCTACTGGATCATCGAACGGAGTGCGCCGGCCGGCTGGCGGCTGATCGAGGAGTTGGACGTCGGCGGCATCAGCACCTCGCCGGTGGTCTACAACGGAGTCTTCACCGGCGCGGTCGCCAACGACCAGACGTACGAGTTCCCGGTCGAGACCACCGGCGACTCGAACCTGACCGCACGAGGGCCGATCTGGACCGACGCCCGGGACAACCCGCCGTTGCCCGGGCAGTGTGGTCTGCACATCGCGCTCCTGATCGACGTGTCCGGTTCCATCACCGGCGACCTGCCCGAGGTCAAGGCCGCCGCGAACGGCTACGTGGATGCTCTCACCGGCACACCGTCGGAGATCGCCGTCTACTCGTTCGCCACCGAGGCCGACGCCGTGCTGAACCCCACGCCGGTCTCCGCCACTTCCGGTGCGGACACTGTGAAAGCAGCCATCGACGGACTCACCGCCGGCGGCACGACCAACTGGGACCAGGGGCTGTTCCAGATCGCCGCCGCGCCGTTCGACTACGACGCGGTCATCATGATCACCGACGGGAATCCCACGGTGTACGGGCCGCCGCCGGTGCAAGGAACAGGCGGTTTCACCCGTTTCATCGAGCTGGAGAGTGGAATCTTCTCCGCGAACGCGGTCAAAGCCGACGGCACTCGAATGATCGTGCTCGGTGTGGGTGACGGTGTCAGCGGATCCACCAACAACCTCGCCGCCATCTCCGGCCCGGTGGCCGGTTCCGACTACTACCAGACCGGGGCCGACGAACTCGGCCCGCTCCTGCGCGAACTGGCGTTGGAGACCTGCGCTGGCACGATCAGCGTGGTGAAGAAGGTCATTCCCTTCGGCGGTACGCCGGACGACGCCCAGCCGGCGGGCGGCTGGACGATCTCGACGAGTGACCCCGGCGTGACCCCGGCCAGCGGGGTGACCGATGACGCCACCGGAGCGCTCAGCTTCGACGTCGACCTTGCCGGCGAGCCGTCTCGGGACGTGACTCTCGCCGAGACGCTTCAGCCCGGATTCACGCTTGTGCAGCAGGCCGGCAACAACGCTTCCTGTACCGCGAACGGCGTACCGGCGACGGTCACCAACAGCGGTGCCCTCGGCTTCACCGTCGCCGCCAGCGCGGACGCGATCGTCAGCTGCGTGATCCTCAACCAGGCACCCGATCCACTCGCCTCCGTCGTGGTTAACAAGACCTGGGTGATCAACGGTGAGTCGTTCCAGGACCCAGACCAGGACCCGCAGTTCGAGGCGGCGTTGTCGCTGACCGGCATCGTGGAGCCGGCCTGGGGTGTGGAGTACACGGACTTCGACGCCGGTCAGACCGTCACCATCGCCGAGGAGATCAACCTTCAGCTGCTTCCACCAGGCTGCGACAACGTGGCCAGCGGAGACCTCGGCGAGCAGACGTTGGCCTCGGGCCTGAACACCTACGAGGTCACCAACACCGTGACCTGTACGACCCAGTTGCGGCTGGACAAGGTGATCGACAACCCGTACGGGCTGCCGGAGCCACCGCTGACGGCGTGGACGCTCAACGCGTTTCCGCCCGGGTCGATGGATCCGTTGTTCAGCGGCACCTCGGGGGTCACCGGTGAGGTGACACCGGTGGTTGTCTACTCGCTCGGCGAAAGCACCGTTCCCGGGTTCACCCAGACCGTTGTCGACGGTGCGGTGATCACACCGCCGGCAACCGGCAGTTGGGACTGCCAGTTGCTGATGCGCGACGGATCACTCGGCGGCACCTTCGACGGCGCCGACGGGACGGTGGCCGTCCAGATCGGTCAGACGGCCGTCTGCGCCGCGACCAACCAGGCGCAGGCCAGCAGGCTGACCCTGGTGAAGGACGTCGAGAGCGCCTTCGGTGGGACGGCCACCCCGCAGGACTGGGTGTTGAACGCGCTGCCGCCGGTTGGTTCGACGGCCGCGCCGGTCACCGGTCGCAGCGGTGAGCCTGCGGTCACCGAGGCCGAGGTGAACCCGAACGTGGCCTACACCCTGAGCGAGACTGACGGCCCACCGGAGTACGAACAGGTCGGGGAAGTCCAGTGCCTGCTCACCGGGACCCAGACCCCGGTGCAGACGCCGGACAGTGTGCTGACCCCGAACTTCGGGCAGGACATCACCTGCACCTTCCGTAACCGGCAGCTCGAACCACCGCCCGGTGAAGCGAGACTCACCCTGGTCAAAGAGGTGGAAAACCCGTTCGGTGGGACCGCAGCACCACAGGACTGGCTGCTCAACGCCACTCCGCCGCCCGGCTCCGGTTTGACACCGGTCAGCGGACGCAGCGGCGAGTCGTCGGTGACCGACGTGGCGACCACGGCGGGCGTCCAGTACGAACTCAGCGAGACCGACGGTCCGTCGGGTTACGAGCAGGTCGGACCGGTGTCGTGTGTGAACAACGAAACAGGTGAGCCGATCCCGACGCCGGATGACATCCTGACCCCGATCGAGGGCATCAGCTACACCTGCACCTGGCGGAACGGGCAGGTCGACCCAGGTGCAGCCCACCTGACGTTGGTCAAGCAGGTGTGGCACGGTGCGGCGAAGCCGACCGACTGGACGCTGACCGCCGCACCGGTCAACGCGGCCACGCCGATCAGCGGTACCTCCGGCAGTCCTGCGGTGACCGGTGTCGAGGTCCAGGTCGGTATCGGCTACCGGCTTTCGGAGTCCGGTGGACCCAAGGGGTACGAGCAGGTGGGACCGCCGAAGTGTGTCCTCACCGGTACGGACACCACGGTGCCGGTGGTGCATGGAGTGGTGACGCCAGCCGACGGGCAGAACATCACCTGCACCTTCCACAACCGGCTGAAGAAGCATCTGCCGGTCACCGGAATGAAACTGACCGGAATGGTCGGCGGGGGGCTGCTGGCCGTGGTCGTAGGCGTCCTGCTGGTCATCTGGCTGAGGAGGCGGTCGGTGATCGCCTGACGGATCGGTGAGCACGACCGGGTCGGCGCAGCGGATCACGCAGCGCCGACCCGGTCCGCCTACCCGGTCCGAGATCCGGGTGTGTCGGTCGGGTTGTCAGGTGCGTTGGCGGATGGCTCACCTGCCCGGCCGTCTCTGCGGTACCGGCGGCGAACTGGCCGTTCAGGCATCGCGTGAGCATCTTCGCCGCGGGCTGGCCTGGTAGTGGTGCCGGCTGGCGCCGCGGCTATCGACTTCGATGACTGTCGCTGGTAGAACAGCCAATCATGGCGCCGGCGATCACGAGTCGCCAGCCGGGCGCCCCGCCCTCGAAACGAGGTATGCGCGTGGATGTTCGACGACCACTGGTAGCCCTACTCGCCGCCGTCCTCCTCTTCGGACCGACCAGCACCGCCGCCGCAGCGCCCGACGACCCGGTTGTTCCCGGCGCGGTGGATTCGCCGCGCGGCCAGTCCGACACCGACCTGCCGTTCGACACCGGTCCCGGCCTGGCTGCTGCCGGCGCCCAGGGCGCAAAGCCGCACCAGCCGTCGGCGCCGCCGGCGAAGCTGCCCGGCAAGCCGCGCAACGACGTCATCCGGGACGTGCCGGTGGATCACAGCGACGCGTCCATCCCGATGAACCTCATCGCCTACCACGACATTCCGGCCGCGCTGCGTGCGCTCCAGCAGAGCCGGCGGATCAGCGTGGAGGTCATCGGCCAGTCCGTGCTCGGCCGCGACCTGCACCTGGTGGTGGCGACCGCGCCGATGCGCGACACCGAGTGGAGGAAGTGGCAGCAGCTGTCCGACCTGCGGTTCAGCGATCCGCGTGCGGCGCTTGCCAAGGTCCGGGCCGGCGGGTACGACTCGTGGCGCACCCCACTGCTGGTCAACAACAACATCCACGGCAACGAGTGGGAGGGCACCGACGCCAGCCTCCAGGTGCTCCAGGATCTCGCCTTCTCCACCGATCCCGAGGTCATTCGGATGCTCGACCGGCACGTGATCGCCTTCGTGGTCACGAACAATCCGGACGGCCGGGTCGCGGCGACCCGGGCCAACGCCAACGGCTTCGACATGAACCGGGACCAGATCACCGCCGCGCAGCCCGAGGTCCGCGCGGTGCGTGCGCAACTCGTCCGCTACAGCCCGCTGACCATGCTGGACATCCACGGGTACGTCTCGTGCACGCTGATCGAGCCGGCCACCGGCCCGCATGGCGACAACTACGAGTACGACCTGTACATCAGGCACGCGCTGCGCAACGGGCTGGCCATGGAGCAGGCCGTCCTCGCCACCGGCGAGACCCGGGCCAGCTGTGTGAACCCGGACGGCAGCCGCCGCATCGACATCCCGTTCCGGGACCGGACGCAGGGCTGGGACGACTGGCCGCCGATCTTCACCCCGATGTACGCGATGTACCACGGCACCATCGGCCACACCGTCGAGGTGCCGTTGAACCCTCGGGGCAACCTGACCGAGGCGGATCGGCACGAACGTACCCGGATCAACACCGCGGTCGCGGTGGCGGCGATCCGGGGCAATCTCGGCTACGCCACCGAGAACCGGACGCAGTTGCTCACCACCCAGTTGGAGTGGTTCCGGCGGGGGGTGGCCGGTGCGGCGACGCGACCGATCGACGACCCGCTCGCCATCTCGCTCGCCGGTGGCGACAACGCCAGGACCCACCCGCAGAGCTTCCCCCGGGCGTACGTCATCCCGGCCGGCGCGGGCCAGCGCAGCGAGACCGCGGCAGCTCGACTCGTACAGTTCATGATCGACAACGGCCTGACGGTGCACCGCGCCTCCCGACCGTTCAAACTCGACGGGTCGCGCTACGAGTCTGGCTCCTACGTGGTCGACATGCGCCAGGCCAAGCGGGGCCTGGCGAACGCGTTGCTGGCGGTCGGCCGGGACGTCACCAGCGACTTCGACGCGATGTACGACATCTCGGCCTGGAGTCACGGGCATCTCTGGGGCGCGACGGTGCGGCGGGTGACCAGGGACGTCACCCTCATGTTCAGAGATCTGCGCCGGGTCACCGGGGCCGGCGCCACCGGATCGGTACCGTCGGGCCGGCCGGCGTACCACGGCCTCGCCGTCAACTCGGTGGCCGGCGTCCAGGCGGTCAACGAACTGCTCGCCGACGGGGTCAAGCTGTCCCGGACCGCCGAGGGCACCTTCGTCGTGCGGGGGGACGCCCCCGTCGTGCGTCGGGTCGCCGAGACCCACGGTGTCGACTTCACCCGGCTCACCCCTGCGCAGGTACGCGGCGCCACGCCGGTGTCACCGACCCGGCTCGGTGTCGCGGCCAACGCGGGGGAGGTGTTCGCCCTGCGGCAGATGGGCTTCGAACCGATCTCGGTGACGCACACCGCGGTCAACACCGGATCGGTGTCCTTCGACGACATCGACGCCCTCTTCGTCTCCACGACGGCGTTCAACCCGCTCAGCCTGAACGCCACGCAGAGCGCGGCTTTCGAGCGGTGGCTGGCCGGCGGCGGGACCGTCGTGGGGCGTGGGGCCGCCGGAACACAGCTCAACGACCGAGGTGGCCTGCTCGACGTGACCGTCGCGGCCGGCCGCAGCGACGCGAACGGCATCGTGGCGGTCGAGAACGACCCGGCCTCACCGATCACCGGTCACGCGCTGCCGACAGCGTTCGTCGACGCGCCGCAGTACTTCACCCGGGTCGGTGTCGACGTCCGGGTCGACCAGCGCCTCGCCGGCGAGGGATTCCTCCTCGCCGGCCACTGGGGCGGCCAGGAGGCCGCCGCCGGCCAGCCAGTGGTGGTCAGCGGCGTGGCGAGGGGCGCGAGCGTGACCCTGTTCGGCACCGAGCCGCTCTTCCGGGCCCACCCCGAGGGCCTGTACCCGCAGGTCGCCAACGCCCTGTGGTGGAACGGATCGTGAGATAGCGAGCGGCTTCCCGGCGGCGGGCCTGGGCAGTAACTTCGCTGCTCGGGCCCGTCGCCGTTCGGTCAGCCGCTCGACCTGCTCGGCAACCGCACCAAGCTGGTCGAGCGGGACCTGACCGGCCGGACCTCCACCGGCCAGGTCGAGCGGATTGCCGGTTCGGGCGCCAAGGGCCGCACCGCGTACATAGGCCTGGCCGCCAAGTGCATCGACCTGAGTGCCGGCACGTCGGAGTCCAACCGGCCGATCCAGGTGTACACGTGCAACAGCACCATGGCGCAGCGGTGGAGTTTCATCCCGGTCCCAAGCCAGAACAATGCCAACCTGGGCACCCTGTCCGGGTACGACGACTGGTGTGTCCAGCCAGCCGCCACGACTGCGGGTTCGGCCGTGCGATTGCAGCGATGTGACGGTGCGACCGGCACGATTAATTATGCGCGTTTTGGAGAACCAGACCGCATAACCGAGTCCTCCACGATTCCAGGGTCTTGACACCCGGTGGATCGCTCGCGCTCGGGGCGCGTCGAGCATGGACGCGGTGTCGTCAGCGGGTCGCCGGAGGTGCCGTGCTGTCGCGAACAATGAGGGTCGTCGGGAGTTCGACGCGATCGTGCGGGAGCTGCTGCCCGGCCGCCAGGGACAGGACGGTCTTCGCCGCCGCAGCGCCCATTTCGGCGAAGGGCTGGCGTACCGTGGTCATGGCCGGGCCGCACCATCGAGTGGCTGAGATGTCGTCGAAGCCGACCACGCTCAGGTCGTCGGGGATTCTCCTACCAGCCCGCCGAACGGCCTCGTAGACTCCTAACGCCTGCAGATCGTTGCCACACATGATGGCTGTCGGTGGATCGGTGAGGCGGAGCAGTTCGCGGCCGTGGTCGAGGCCGTCCTCGAACGCGAACCACTGCCCGACGCGGATGAGCCGGCCGTCCAACGGTGTGCCGGCCGCGTCCATGGCGGCGCGGATGCCGTCCAGGCGCGCTTGTGCGCACAGTCGATCGGCGGGCCCGGTGATGGTGGCGATCCGGCGGTGGCCGAGGTGGAGCAGGTGCCGTGCGGCGGCCAACGATCCGCTCCAGTCGGTGGCCCCGACTGAGGGGACCGAATGCGCCGGTTCGCCCGTCGGGTCAAGTGCGACTAGCGGTGTCGCGTTTGTCGCGAGCAGGGCATGCCGCTCAAGAGGGACCGCCAGGTGCACGGCGATGACGCCGATCGGGCGCCGTGCGAGCAGGTCATGGGCCCAGGACCGGCCTCCGGAGGAACGGTGCACCACGTCGGTGAAGCCGACGGAAAGATTTTGCGCGGAGCACACCTGTTCGACGCCCTGCATCATGGCGATCGCCAGGTTGCTCAGCATGCCGTGGAAGACCACTTCGATACTCGCCGTCCGTGCCGACGTGTCTGGGCGGCGGTAGCGATGTTCACCCAGCACGGCCTCCACCTGTTGGCGGGTCCGTGGCGCCACGCCGGGCCGGCCATTGAGTACCTTGGAGACGGTCGTCGTGGACACTCCGGCCTGCCGCGCGATCGCCGCCACCGTTATCTCGCCCGGTACGCGTTCGTGGCGGCGGACGGGGACGGTGCCCTCGGTCGCCCTCGGTCGACCACCTCCGCCAGCGGCAGCCTCGGCTCGGTGCTGGTCGACCTCGCCCACGAGGCGCCTGCGGATGGCCTCGGCTGTGCGCTGCGCGGTCGGACCGGCGGAGACAACCTCCGTCAGGTAGCGTCGCCTCTTAGTGGCCGAGTCGACGCCGGCATAGACCCGCACGCGAAACGATCCGCTGGGTAGTCTCTCGATCTCGCCCCGAACGTTGCGGGAAGCGGCGCCAGGCATGGAGCAAAGGTAGCAGAGGATAGCTCCATGAATTGTCTGTGGAGCGGCTCCATATCGTCTGTTATCCATGTCTTGTCAGTCATGGTTGTTTAGATAGATAATGCTCATTGTTTAGGAGTCGGGCGCGGTCGGGGAAACGGGCACCTTGGCCGCTCTCATCAGCCGTCCAAACTCGATGCGGGCGGGGCGTCAACTCGTAGTTGATGTTGGTGCGCGCGCAGCAGGGTCCCGCGGGCGAACGGGACGAACCTCACGGGCTCCCTGACGTGGGTCGACGCGTGCGCACAGTCGAGCAAACAGGATGCATGGTTGGCATCCCAATTCTAGGAGAAAGTTCATGAGGAAGCTCAGAGTGCCAAGCGTCGCCTCCGTGGCGGCCGGCACCGTGCTAATGGCATCGGCGGCGGTGGCGGTGGCGCTGCCGGCCTCCGCGGCCGCCGGTTGCTCGGTGAACTACGCCGTGTCGTCGCAGTGGCCGGGTGGTTTCGGTGCCGGCGTCACCATCACCAATCTGGGTGACCCGCTGTCGAACTGGACCTTGACCTGGTCCTTCGGCGCCGGCCAGACCGTCACGCAGGCATGGAACACGACCCTGACCCAGAGCGGTGCGGCGGTCACCGCCAGGAATGTCAGCTACAACGGTTCGATACCGACAAACGGCACGACCGAATTCGGCTTCAACGGCTCGTGGACCGGCAGCAACCCCGATCCGACCAGCTTCGCGTTGAACGGGGTGGCGTGTACCGGCGGTGTGTCGCCGACGACCCCGCCGCCGACGACCGCTCCGCCGCCGACGACCGCTCCGCCGCCGACGACCCCGCCACCGACGACCCCGCCACCGACCGGCACGCCGGACATCACGGTGAACAGCAACACCAGGTACCAGTCGATCGACGGGTTCGGGGCGGCGACCTGGATCTGGGGCAACAGCACGTGGTCGACGACTGACACGCAGACCCTGGTCGGAATGGGTGCCAACCAGTTCGGCCTGTCCATCCTGCGGACCGGCATCTCGCCGGTCTCCAGCGAATGGTCGCAGCACGTGAACGCCCTGCGGACCGCGGAGTCGTACGGGTCGAACGTCAAGTTCCTCGCGTCGCCGTGGACGGCGCCAGCGGCGTGGAAGACGAACAACAGCCGGATCAACGGCGGCAAGCTGCGGACCGACTACTACGACGACTACGCCAACCACTTGAACAGTTATGTCCAGTACATGCGCAACCAGGGCGTGACGATCGATGTCACCTCGGTGCAGAACGAGCCGGACTGGCATCCGAACTATGACTCGATGGACTGGAACGGCACCGAGTTGCGCAACTTCGTTCGTGATCACGGTTCGAGGGTGCAGAACACGAAGCTGATGGTCGCCGAGGCCGTGAACATGAACTACAGCTACACCGACCCGACCCTCAACGACGCGGCCGCGCGCAACAACGTCGGCTACATCGGCGGCCACCTGTACGGGCTGGAGAGTCAGGGCCGCATGAAGTCCTACCCGCTGGCCGCCCAGCACAACAAGCCGGTGTGGATGACCGAGTGGAACCGTCACGAGGCCGACGGCAACGGTGCCAACATCTGGGGCAACCCCAGCAACCAGGCGGTCTGGGACGAGACGCTCGACGACATCATGCGTACGGTGCACCGGTTGATGGAGGCCAACTGGAGTGCCTACATCTGGTGGTACGGCAAGCGCTTCTACTCCTTCATCGGCGACGGTGAGTCGGCCTACGGCACCACTGCGGGTGCCCCGCTCAAGCGGGGGTACGCGTTCTCGCAGTACTCGAAGTATGTCCGCCCCGGCTACCAGCGGGTCGGCCTGACGAAGAGTTCCAAGGCTTCGCCGTTGGAGGTGACCGCCTACAGCGGCGGTGGGAAGACCACGCTGGTGATCCTCAACCGATCATCGAACGCGATCAATAACGCCGTGATCCAGGTGCCGCAGGGCGTCAGCCGCGCGGAGCACTTCCTCACCTCGCGGACCGCTAGCGCTGCCAGCCAGTCGACTGGTGTGAACGGCGGGCAGGTCACCGTCAACGTCGGTGCCCGCACCATCTCCACGGTCGTACTCACGCACTGAGAGTGCTCGCTGGGTCCGTCCGCGACATGCGGGCGGCCCGGACGGCGGAAGGCCCTCGGCAACCGTCCCGAGGGCCTTCCGGTCTGTCGTCGGGTCAGGCGCGCGTGGCGTACCCAGGAACGCGAATACCAAGCCCTGTTCGTCCGGCTCCGCGACCGCCGCGACGACTATCTGCGTCGAACACTTCGCCGCGATCCGCAGCCACATCGCCACCGCAACCCGGCAAGGCATCGACATCCGCGACACCCTCATCCAGGCCGCCTCCGGCAACCCCTGGACCCCCACCCCCGCGTACCCATATCAGGTACGTATCCAGTCACGTTTCCCTATGCCCGGTTTGATCATGTTTTGCGCACAATGCTGTAGACGGCGAAGGTGTCGGCGCGGTCGTGGAGGTCGCGGCGAGCGTGGGCGGTGTAGGCGCGTCCGGCGAGGCGGAAGGTGTTCAGAGCCAGGTTGCGGAAGGCTGCCATGTCGCGTGGGGCCGTACCGGTCCTGAGCTGGGGGTGGTCCTCGCTGAAGGTGACGTCTCTGGTCCAATCCCGGGCAGCTGGCCAGTTCGTGCCGTTGTCGGCGGCCCTGGAGTTCGATGACCGTCAGGTGGCCGAGGGAGTCGCGGAGGGCGACGGCGAGGGCGGTGGCCTCTTCGAGGCTGGTCAGCCTGGTGGGCAGGTGGATGATCCAGTGGGGTGCGCTCATCGTGACGCCGGGCGGTGGTGGCGGTGGGCGGCCTGGCGGGACTGCCACTGCCGTAGTGCCTGGCGGATGCGTTCGGCTTCGGTGTTGGCGGTGGTCAGGTCGCGGTGCAGGCGCTCCAACTCGTCGGCGAGCCGGTTGAGATAGGTGTGCACCTGGGCCGGGTCGAGGCCGCGCCAGCGGGTGTCGAAGGTGGCGGCGCGGATCTGTTGGGGGGAGCGGGCGCTCCCCGATCAGGTAGATCATGGGTGGGCGGCTTCCTGTGCGGCGAGCATCGTCTGGATCTGCTGGTCGGTGAGGCCGCGTTGGGCGAGGACGCGGCGGCCCCAGCGGTGCAGCCGGCACGGGTGGGGTGCCCGGTCGTTGCGGCAGAGCGGGCCTTCGGGCCAATGTTGTGCGGCGTGCACCCTGATCGCCCGGAGGGCGAAGGTGACATCTTCGGCGCTGATGTACGGAGGCAACGGAATCTCGCCGAGGGCCTCGTCGATCGGATTCATGGTTTCCTTTGTGGAACGGTTGCGGGGGCCGGAGCGGACGCCGGGATGAGGTCCGTGGGAGGCGTCCGCCCCGACCGTGACCTGCCAGGGGGATTGGCTGGTCATCCACGATGGTCAGTTGACCACTGGTTTACCGCAATGTTCTGCGAGAGAATGCGAACCAAGGGATGAGGTGCCTTACGCGACAACAGCAGAGGAGATGACGTGGACGACCCGGGAAGCACCGTCCCGCGTAGGCAACTCGGCAGGTATTTGAGAGAACTTCGCGAAAACGCGCACGTAACGGTGGCGGCGGCAGCGAAGGAGTTGGAATGGTCGACGCCGCGAATCTGGCGTTACGAAACCGGCCAGGTCCCCATGCACCCGAACGACGTGGAGGCCATGTGCCGGGTGTACGGCGTCGGTCGCGAGACGATCAAGACCATGCGGTCGCTGGCCCGGGAGACCAAGGCGCACGGCTGGTGGCACAGCTACGGGGAGGCGATCAAGGACTGGTTCAAGCTCTACGTCGGCCTGGAAGCCGCCGCTACCAAGATCCGAAAGTACGAGGCCGACCTGGTACCCGGCCTGTTACAGACGGTCGAGTACATGGCCGAGATCATCGCCCTCGACCAGCCGGACTTGAGTGAGGCAGAGCGACAGGCCAAGGTGGACGTCCGATTGCGCCGGCAGCGACTGCTTGCGCGGGCGGTGCCCCGGGCACCGTATCTGGAGGTGATCCTGAGCGAGGCGGTGCTGCGCCGGCCGCTTCGCAACCCGGCAGCGATGGCCCGGCAGCTCGACGCCCTGGTGGTGACCGGGCAGCGGCACAACGTCGATCTTCGGGTGCTGCCTCTACGCGCGGGGCTGTTTCGCTGGGGCGACACCGGCGCTTTCACCATGCTCGACTTCCCGACCGATGTGCGCGAACCGGAGCCGACCACCATCTACATGGACGGTCCGTGCGGCGCGGTCTACCTCGACAAGCCGCACGAGATTCAGACCTACGAGGAAGCGTGGCGTTCGCTCGGTGGGCGGGCGCTCGACGTTGACGACTCCCGTGAGCTGATCACGGCGATCGCGAAGGAGATGACCAATGAAGCGTGACGGGGTCTGGCGCACGTCGGCTCGGTCGGGCAGCAACGGTGACTGCGTGGAGGTGGCGGGGTTCGCCGACGCTGTCGGCGTACGCGATAGCAAGCACCGGCAGGGCGCCGAGCTGAGCTTCGACGTGACGAGCTGGATCCGGTTCGTCGCCGCCACCCGCGCGGGTTGCTTCCACTCTCGCGCCTGAGGCGCCGTGGCAGGTTCCGGTGCCGCGCGGACTGGTCGGTACCGGAACCTGCTCCAGGTGGCGTGGTTTCGCTCTCCCGCATCCGGTGAGATCATTCCGCTGGTGTCAGCTTGACGGCATGCTTTGCCTGCTCCGTGTATTTTGTCCGATCGATGCTGAGTGGCGCCTGGGCTATCTCACGGATCTCAGCCTTCCGGGCGGTCTGTGCGGAGTAAGTAGGTCAAGATGTGGGCCACTCGGACTCTTTGGTGACGAGCGGGTGGCGCCCTTTCGCGCCCGGCCCCGACCGCCATTTCGGACGTATGTCGGCATCTTGACAGGAGTCATCGACAGACGTTAAATTTTTGACTGCGGTGACATCGATATTGGCGAATGAATTTTCCCGTGGCGCCGCAGATGACGGCCGAGATCGCCCGGGCTGGCCGCTCGTTACGAGCGGTGCGCGATCACAGGCCGTCCACCGGGACGAATAGCCGGAATTCGTCTCTCAGCCGTCCCGGCGAATCTCGACGTCATGTGTGTGCAGCTCATAGGAGGGTAAGGATGAAAGCAGTCGAATGCCTGTCGATCAACCGGCGGAGCCGCCGGTGGGCTGGCCTCACGGCGGTGGCGATGGTGGTCGCCGTCGGTTCGGCGCTCGGTGTCGCGTCCACCGCCGCGCCACGAGCGGGCGCGGCGGTGGACGCGGCGCCCGTTGCGGCGGCAACCCCGCTCGCCTTCCCAGGAGCGGAGGGGGCGGGCGCCAATGCCAAAGGCGGTCGCGGCGGTGACGTCTACTACGTGACCACGCTCGCCGACTCCGGGACGGGGTCGCTACGGGCCGGCCTCGACGGTGCTCCGGCCGGTGGCCGGACGATCCTGTTCAAGGTCTCGGGCACGATCGCGCTCAACTCCAACCTCGGGATCAACAGGTCGAACATCACAATCGCGGGCCAGAGTGCGCCCGGCGACGGGATCGCGATCCGCAACTACACCATCGGCATCGGCAACGGGGCCCGTGACGTGGTTATCCGTCACATTCGTTTGCGTACCGGCGCGAATGACTCGCGCGACGGCATGTGGATCTCGTCAGGTCGCGACATCATTGTCGACCATGTGTCGGCGTCGTGGGGCTCGGACGAGGTGATATCAGCCAGCCGCGACGTCCAGAACCTGACGGTGCAGAACACCATCATTTCGGAGGCGCTGAACCGCGCCAACCACGCGTTCGGCAGCATCATTGCCTCCGCGCACGACACCACGTACTCCTGGCACCACAACCTGTGGGCGAACAATGCCAGCCGCAACCCCCGTCCGGGCACCGACGCTCCCGATCCGGGCTTCCGGTTGGACCTGCGCAACAACGTGTTCTCCAACTGGGGCTACGCGGCCGGCTACAGCGGCTCCGACGACGGTAGGATCGAGCTGAACTACGTCAACAACTACCTGGTGGCCGGGCCGAACTCGACCGCGACGTGTGCCATGGACAGCGGTGGCAGTCTGCGGAACTACCAGTCGGGCAACATGATCGACCTGAACAAGAACGGCCGGGTCGACGGTAGCGACACCGGGTGGGGGATGTTCTGTGGAAACTATGCCAGGCAGGGCAGCGAGTGGCCCGTCCCGCCGGTGACCACCGATTCCGCGGGCACAGCGTACGCGCGGGTGCTGGCCCAGGGCGGCGCTATGCCATGGCGTCGCGATGCGGTCGACAAGCGCATCGTCGACTCTGTCCGCCAGCAGAACGGGAGGATCATCAACAACGTCTCCGACGTCGGCGGCTGGCCCACCCTGGTCTCGGAGCCGGCACCCACCGACACGGACAGTGACGGCATGCCGGACTATTGGGAGCAGACCTTCGGGCTCAACCCGAACAATGCGGCGGACCGGAACAACACCGACGCGGCCGGCTACACGATGCTGGAGAACTATCTGAACTGGTTGGCCGATGGCCACGCGGTGGTCGATCGGAACGGCTCGGTGGACGTGGATCTACGAGCCCTCAACGGCGGGTCGAATCTGAACTTCACCGTTGCATCCGGTAGCAACGGCACGGTGACCCTGCTGGGTGACGGCCGTACCGCCCGCTTCAGCCCGACGACGAACCACAGTGGGCTGGCGAGCTTCACCTACCGGGCGACCGATCCGGCCACGGGGCTGGGCTTCGGCCCGGTGAGCGTGGGCGTGCTGGTCAGGGGTAACGGCAGCCCGCCGCCCACCACAGCGCCGCCCACCACGGCGCCGCCCACCACGGCGCCGCCCACCACGGCGCCGCCCACCACGGCGCCGCCCACGGCGGGATGCCGGGTCGCGTACACGGTCAACGCATGGAACACCGGGCTCACCGCCGCTATCAGCATCACCAACACCAGCACCACGACGGTCAATGGCTGGACGCTGGCGTTCACGCTGCCCGGTGGGCAGACCATCACCAGCGGCTGGAACGCCACCTACTCCCCGACGAGCGGGTCGATCACCGCCCGCAACGCCTCCTACAATGGCACCATCGCCCCGAACTCGTCAGCCGACATCGGCTTCCAGGCCAACCACACCGGCAATACCGGTCGACCATCCTCGTTCACCCTCAACGGCACCACCTGCGCGGTCGCCTGACCGTCCGGCCGGCACCGGTGGCCCTCCAGCACCGGTGCCGGCCGAACGGGGCGCTGTGGAAGGGCATTCGACAACCCGGTATCCGCTATCGCCCCTTTGCGGGGTGCCCCATGTTGCCGCTCTACGGTTTGGGTGGCTACGACTCCGCCCCCGATGGGTCGGTCGACGCCTGGTTCATCACGCCTTACGTACCAGATTCCGTCTGACGTAGAGCTGACCGTGAATCGCCGTCCGTGTCGCCTGCCCACTCCGTCCAGAGTGGATTTCTGCGGTGACTGCTCGCCGCGCCTACCGGACCGGGATCGCGTGGAAGTACCTTCCCCACGACTTCCGCCACACACCACGGTCTACTAGAGCGCCGCAGCCCACCGCCGCTGTTATCGATACACAGAGCGTGAAGGCGTCCACCAACCCACCGACCGCGACACACGGAACCGACACCGCGAAGTAGATCTTTGGCCGCAAAAGTCCTGGACCAGCTCAACGTCACATATCCGAGCGTCACCATGACCGAGGGTGGACGCGGCACTGGGTGGTGGAGAGGCGCTGCGGGGCTCTGACGCACACCAAGCTGCTCGGTCAGGCGCCGGAAGCGGCACCCGCCTCAGGCGGGTGCCGCTTCGCGAACGAGGTGCCTGGTGACTACCGGAAGGTGACGTCACTTCTGTTGACCTTGCAGTTGGCGTCGTTCCAGCCCTCACCGAGGTAGCTGGGCTCGCTGCCCTTGGCCACACCCTTGTACTTGCCGCAGATGGTGGCCGAGCCGACTACGACCACGCGAGTGATAGTCGCGGTGTCGTTCCAGTTGCTGTTGATGCCGGCGAGCATGTCGATGTCGTCGGCGAGGACGTTGTCGATACGCACGTGGCGGGTGTGCGAGGTGGAGCAGTTGCCGCAGGCACGGTACAGCTTGCCGGACCCCTTGAGGTAGAAGCCGGAGATGTTGACGGTGCCGTTTCCGTTGTGCTGGAAGGCTTTGTCGCTGCCGCTGCGCGCGCCGCCACCGATGACGTAGGAGGTGCCGCCGTTGGTCTGCTTGAAGGTGGCGGCGTCCTCACCGATGTCGTTCCACCACACGTTGCGTAGCGTGCAGGTGCCCTCGCAATGCACGCCGTCACCGGCGGGCGAACCGAGGATGACGTTCTGCAGCGTGCCGCCGTTGGCGACCTTGAACATCGGGTCTTGCGACTCGCCCTGCCCACCGTCGCCGACGCAGCAGTAGGTCTTCATCCCGCCGTCGAAGGTGCCGGAGACGCTGACCGTACCCGAGATCTTCACCGAGCCGGCTGACGACGGCCACGCACCGGTCGGCGTGCCCGGGTTACCGGTCGGGCCGGCCGTTGGGCTGCTGGTGGGGCTGGCCGTAGGGGTCGACCCGCCGCTGGAATACGTCTCGAACTCGGCGATCCGCGGGGTGCCGGACGCGCTGGTGATGACCAAGGAGATCTTCTTCAGCGACGTCGAGGAGAAGTTGATGGTGCTCGGGGCGCTGCTGCCGCTTGCCAGGACGGAGCCCGTGTCGTGGTTCTTGAGCTGCCAGGCGCTGATCGAGCCGCCGCCTGAGGCCTGCACGATGACGGCCGAGGACACCGTGGTGGCGCTTCCCCACTTGACCGAGATCGTGCCGGTCGAGCCGCTCGGCGACCAGAAGGTGCCGGTATTGCCGTCGATGACGTTGCCATAGCTGGTACCACTGGCCTTGCTGGAGCCGTCGGCGCCGGCGCCGAGGCTCAGGTTCGTGGCGGCCGAGGCGTTGGGCACCTGCAACGCCAGTGCGACGATGGCGCCTGCGACCGCAGTGGCTCCGCTGGTCAGCCACCGCGTGGCGACTTTGCGTCTCATCCGATTTCACCTTTCAAGCAGGAGCACCTCGCGCAGGAAAGCGCTTTCCGATAACCATAGAGATCGATTTACGGTGGGGCAAGGGGTGCGCCCGAGCCATCCGTCTTTACCCATGAAAGCCCGATATGGCATGCGAGGTGACCGACCTCATCGAAGAGGTCGCCACGCACGCATCAGCGAAACCCAACGCCGTCGCGAGAAGCGCATGGGCCGCACCGTCCACGAATTCTCGACGACTCTCGTTTCGGGGCCGCCTGATGCGGGCTGCCGCACCTGGCCACGTCACAGCCTGAACGTGGCGCATCTGTTCGATGCGTCAAGAGAGGTGCCCTTGCACGACCGCAGGTGTCGACAAGGTGCCCTTCCCGTCATGCAGCGGGCGTGGTGAACAATGGTCGCCGTGACCTCCCCCCGCGATCTTGTGCTGCTGGGTTGTACCGGCTCGATCGGTACCCAGGCCATCGACATCGTGCGGCGCGACCCGGACCGGTTCCGGGTGGTGGCGCTCGGTGCCGGCGGTGGCAACATCGGTCTGCTCGCCGCCCAGGCCCTCGAACTCGGCGTCGAGGCGGTGGGGGTGGCCAAGGCGTCCGCCGCGCAGGACCTCCAGCTCGCGTTCTACGCGGAGGCGAGCCGGCAGGGCTGGACCAGCGGCGAGTTCAAGCTGCCGAAGATCGTGGCCGGGCCGGAGGCGATGACCGAGCTGGCGCAGTGGCCGTGCGACGTGGTGCTCAACGGGGTGGTGGGCTCGCTCGGGCTCGCGCCGACCCTGGCCGCGCTGCGCGCCGGGCGTACCCTCGCGCTGGCCAACAAGGAGTCCCTCGTGGCCGGCGGCTCGCTGGTCAGGGCGGCGGTGACCCGGCCGGAGCAGATCGTCCCGGTGGACTCGGAGCACTCGGCGCTCGCCCAGTGCCTGCGCGGCGGCACCCGGGGCGAGGTGCGCCGGCTGATCGTCACCGCCAGTGGCGGGCCGTTCCGGGGCCGGCGGCGCGACGAGCTGACGGCCGTCACACCCGAGCAGGCCCTCGCGCACCCGACGTGGAACATGGGGCCGGTCGTCACGATCAACTCGGCGACCATGGTCAACAAGGCGTTGGAGGTGATCGAGGCGCACGAGCTGTTCGACGTGCCGTACGCCGACATCACCGTGATGGTGCACCCCCAGTCGGTGATCCACTCGATGGTGGAGTTCGTCGACGGCTCGACGCTCGCCCAGGCCAGCCCGCCGGACATGCGGCTGCCGATCGCGCTCGGTCTGGGCTGGCCCGACCGGGTGCCCGAGGCCGCCGCCGCCGTCGACTGGACCACGGCGCACACCTGGGAGTTCGCGCCGCTGGACGACGCGGCGTTCCCGGCGGTGGCGCTGGCCAAGGCGGCCGGTGCGACGGGGCGCTGCCGGCCAGCGATCTACAACGCGGCCAACGAGGAGTGCGTGTCGGCGTTCGTCGCCGGACGGCTGCCTTTCCTCGGCATCGTCGACACGCTACAGCGGGTGTTGGAGGACGCTCCCGACTTCGACGAACCGGGTACCGTCGAGGACGTACTCGAAGCCGAGTCGTGGGCGCGCGGATACGCGCAGGAGATCATCGCTGCTGCGGTGGAAGGAGCTTGATGTCGTTCGCGTTCGGGGTGGTTCTCTTCGCCCTCGGCATCCTCGTCTCGGTCAGCCTGCACGAGGCCGGCCACATGGTCACCGCCAAGGCCTTCGGCATGAAGGTCACCCGCTACTTCGTCGGCTTCGGTCCCACCATCTTCTCGTTTAGGCGGGGCGAGACCGAGTACGGCCTCAAGGGCATCCCGCTCGGTGGCTTCTGCAAGATCGTCGGAATGACGCCGCAGGACGACGACGTCGAGCCCGGCGACGAGAAGCGGGCCATGTGGCGCTACCCGGTGTGGAAGCGCACCATCGTGATGTCCGCCGGGTCGATCACCCACTTCGGGTTGGCGATCTTCGCGGCCTGGCTGGCGGCGATGACCTTCGGCCTGCCCAACCCCGCCTTCCCGAGCACCGAGGAGCAGTTCCGCGCCGAGCCGGCGGTGATCGCCCTCCAGGACTGCGTCCTGCCGGACACCACCTACCGGGCCTGCGCCGCCGCTGACGCGCCCAGCCCGGCCGCGGCGGCCGGCCTGCAGGACCGCGACCGGATCACCTCGATCAACGGTGCCCCGGTCAACAGCTACAGCGACCTGCTCACCACGCTGCGGACCACCACCCCCGGTAGCACCGCGACGATCGGATACCAGCGCGACGGTCAGCCCGGCACCGCCGAGACCGTCCTGGCGACCACCAAGCGCCCGCCGATCGACGACGCCGACGGCCCGGTCGGCGACGTCTCCGCGCTCGGCGTCGGCCTGGTCGTCTCCACCCCGGGCCTGGTCTCCTACGGCCCGGTGGAATCGATCGGCGCGACCAGCGACTTCATCGGCGACATGGCGGTGGCCACCGGCCAGGCGTTGCAGCGGCTCCCGGAGAAGATCCCCGCGCTGTGGACCGCCATCACCGGCGGCGAGCGGGACATCGACACCCCGATCAGCGTGGTCGGCGCCAGCATCCTCGGCGGCGAGGCGGTCGCCAACGACGCCTGGGAACTGTTCGTCATGCTGTTCATCTCGCTGAACTTCTTCATCGGGGTGTTCAACCTGCTGCCGCTGCTTCCGCTGGACGGCGGGCACATCGCCATCGCCTGGTTCGAACGGGCCAGATCCTGGGTGTACGCGCGGCTACGCCGGCCCGACCCAGGTCGGGTCGACTACTTCAAACTGATGCCCGTCACGTACGCGGTGATCCTGATCGGTGGCGCGTTCACGCTGCTCACCATCACTGCGGACGTGGTCAACCCGATCTCGATCTTCTCAAGGTGAGTGTGTGACGTGACCGCTGTCAGCCTCGGTATGCCCCCCGTACCGCCGCCGCCGCTCGCGCCCCGGCGGGCCAGCCGCCAGATCATGGTCGGTGCGGTGCCGGTCGGCGGTGGCGCGCCGGTGTCCGTGCAGTCGATGACCACCACCCTCACCTCCGACGTCAACGCCACCCTTCAGCAGATCGCCGAGCTGACCGCGTCCGGTTGCCAGATCGTCCGGGTGGCGGTGCCCAGCCAGGACGACGTGGAGGCGTTGCCGGCGATCGCCCGCAAGTCGCAGATACCGGTGATCGCGGACATCCACTTCCAGCCGAAGTACGTCTTCGCCGCGATCGACGCCGGCTGCGCGGCGGTACGGGTGAACCCGGGCAACATCCGCCAGTTCGACGACAAGGTCGCCGAGATCGCCCGGGCGGCCGGCGACGCGGGCGTGCCGATCCGGATCGGGGTCAACGCCGGCTCGCTGGACAAGCGGCTGCTCGCCAAGTACGGCAGGGCCACCGCGGAGGCGCTCGTCGAGTCGGCGCTGTGGGAGTGCTCGCTGTTCGAGGAGCACGGCTTCCGGGACATCAAGATCTCGGTCAAGCACAACGACCCGGTGGTGATGATCCGCGCCTACCGGCAGCTCGCCGAGCAGTGCGACTACCCGCTGCACCTGGGCGTCACCGAGGCCGGGCCGGCGTTCCAGGGCACCATCAAGTCGGCGGTCGCCTTCGGCGCGCTGCTGGCCGAGGGGATCGGCGACACCATCCGGGTGTCGCTCTCCGCGCCGCCGGTCGAGGAGATCAAGGTCGGCAACCAGATCCTGGAGTCGTTGGGGCTGCGCGAGCGGGGCCTGGAAATCGTCTCCTGCCCGTCCTGCGGACGCGCCCAGGTGGACGTCTACAAACTGGCCGAGGAGGTCACCGCCGGCCTGGAAGGGCTGCCGGTGCCGCTGCGGGTCGCCGTGATGGGGTGCGTGGTCAACGGCCCCGGCGAGGCACGCGAGGCCGACCTGGGAGTGGCTTCCGGCAACGGCAAGGGTCAGATCTTCGTCAAGGGGCAGGTCGTCAAGACCGTGCCCGAGGCGCAGATCGTGGAGACCCTGATCGAGGAGGCGCTGCGGATCGCCGACGAGATGGGCGCCGAACTGCCCGACGAGCTACGCGAACTGCTCCCCGGCGCCACCGTCACCGTGCACTGAACCTGGCCCACGGGTGGGGTCGTCCGGGTGGGGGTCACCGTCTGCCGACACAGTGACAACGGATCTGGCAGGCTGGTATCCGTGCTGACGGCGCCGGTGCGGCAACTCGGGGAGTCGGAACGTCGCGTGGTCGAGCGGTTGCTGGACCTCGACCCGTACGTGAGCGCGCAGGTCGCGGAGCGGATCGCCGCACGTGGGCTGGCGTGGTGGCGGGCCGAGGGGCGGGTGCTCGGGTACGGCTCGCGCCGCCAACTCGAATCAGTCTGCTGGCTCGGCGGCAACCTCACCCCCGTGCTGGCCGGCCCGCAGGCGGTCGCCGCCTTCGCCGACCTGCTCTCCGGCGAGGCACGGATCTGCTCCTCGATCGTCGGGCGCGCCGACGCCGTGCTGCAACTCTGGGACCGCCTCGCCGGCGCCTGGGGGCCGGCCCGCGACGTACGCCCGAACCAGCCGCTGCTGGCCGTCGACGCGCTGCCGGCGATCCCCGTCGACCCGCGGGTACGCCGGGTGCAAAGTAGCGAACTCAACCTGCTCTTTCCGGCGGCGGTGGCCATGTACACCGAGGAGGTAGGCGTCTCCCCGCTGCTCGACGACGGGGGGCGCGGGTACCGCCGTCGGGTCACCGACATGATCCGCTCCGGTCGGGCGTACGCCCGGATCATCGACGGCCGGGTGGTCTTCAAGGCCGAACTGGCGGTCGTCACCCGGCGCACCGCGCAGGTCCAGGGGGTCTGGGTGGCACCCGAGTGGCGGGGCCGGGGGATCGCCACCGCGGCGATGGCGGCCGTGATCCGCGACGCGTTGACGCGGGTCGCTCCCACGGTCAGCCTGTACGTCAACGACTTCAACGTGCCCGCCCGGCGGGTCTACCAACGCTGCGGCTTCCGCACCGTCGGCACGCTGGCGACCGTGCTCTTCTGAGACCCGCCCGGCATTCGTCGAGGTGCCGGCCGGGTCTGCCAACAAAAATGCGTTGATTCGGGTGGTCGGGCCGAGCAGGCTCGAACCTTCGTCACCAAACCGGAGGAAACGACCCGTGCGCCTGCTCCGTGATCTGTGGGTCACCTCCTCCCGCCGGATGACTCTGGTGCTCGTGCTCATCGTCCTCGGCGGCGTCGGCCAGGCGGCCACCGCCGCGCTCGCCGGGCCGGTGCTGGTGCACCGCTCGGTGGGCTTCTTCGTGGTGCTGTCGGTGGCGCTGGTGGTGGCCGTCGCCAGCGACCTGGTGGTCAGCCTGGTGATGGCCGGGGTGACCGCCGACTGGTCGGCCGACCTGCGTCGCCGGCTGTGCCGGGTGGCGCTGGGTCAACCCGTGCCCACCCTGGAGACCACGCCCGTCGGCGAGATGCTCGACCGGATCGACGGCGACGTGTACGACGTCGCCTCGGGCGTCCGCGGACCGGGGGTGCGGCTGACCCAGGCGTTGGCCGTCGGCCTGCTGTCGACGCTGGTCGCCTTCACCGTCTGGTGGCCGGCCGGGGCCGGCATGCTGCTGCTCGTGATCCTGCTCGCGTTCACCCTGCGGGGGCCCGCCGCGCGGATCGCCCCGGCCCGGATGCACGAGGAGGCGGCCTGGTCGGACCTGGCGGCGGTGATGGAGGAGTCGATTCACGGCCAGGACGACGTGCGCACCAGCCTGGCCCGGCCGTACGTGCTGCGCCTGTATGCCCGCCGGGCGGCCGAGGTGCTGCGCCGCGGCCTGCTGGTGTGGCGGATGTCGGCGCAGGTCAACACCATCGCAGCCGGGGTGGCCCGGGCCGGCGTCGCGGTGGTCGTGCTCGGCGGGGTGTGGGCGTTGAACACCGGCCGGGTCGACGCCGCTCGGATGACCGCGATCTGGCTGCTCGCGCTCGCCCTCGGCATGACCGTCGAACACGTCAGCCGGATGGTGCCGGAGGTGCAGTACGCCCTCGGCGCCTGGGGCCGGGTGCAGCTGCTCCAGAACGCACCGCAGGAACCCGTAGGCGGTGCCGCCCCCGTCGACGCTGATCTGAGCATCCGGGACCTGACCTACCACTATCCGGTGACCGGTCCGGACGTCGCCCGGGGCCCCGCACTGCGCGAGATCGACCTGACCTTCGTCCGGGGCCGCTCGTACGCGCTGGTCGGCCGGACCGGATCGGGCAAGTCGACGCTGGCCAAGGTGCTCACCCGGGCGGTCGACGTACCGCCGGGAACGGTCCTGCTCGGCGAGCGCGACGTGCTCGAACTGGATGTGGAGCGGCTGCGCCAGTGGGTCGCGGTGGTGCCGCAGCGCACCGAGATCCTCGCCGGCACGGTCGCCGAGAACGTGGCGCTGTTCGACCGCGAGCTGCTGGGTGCCGCCGCGCGGGCCCTGGACGAGTTGGGCCTGGCCGGCTGGCTCGCCGAGCTGCCCGCCGGCCTGGACACCCGACTCGGTGAGGGCGGTCACGTGCTCTCGGCCGGCCAGGAGCAGCTGGTCGCCTTCGCCCGGATCCTGGTCCGCGACCCGCACGTGGTGATCCTCGACGAGGCCACGGCGCGGCTGGACCCGGTCACCGAGGTTCGGGTGCAGCAAGCCACCGAACGGCTGCTGCGCGACCGGATCGGCATCGTCATCGCGCACCGGCTGTCGTCGGTGAGCCGGTGTGACGAGGTGGTGGTGCTGGCCGACGGCGCGGTGGTCGAGGCCGCGCCGTTGGCTCTCTCGCGCCGTTTCGCCGAACTCTTCGCCGCCAGCCACGCCGGCGCGCACGACGCCGACGCCGAGCTGCTGGCCGGGTCGGGCGCCGAGCGGATCTGGGACGAACCCGCACTGGTCGGTGCGGCGAACACCTCGGTCGCGGCCGGCGCCTCGGTCGCAACAGGCGTCGTCGACGACGGCGGCCGGGTGCTCGGCTCGACCGGCGACGGCGACCGAACCCGAACGACGGCCGGCCATCAGCGGCCCGCTCCGGGCGGTGTCGAGGCAGGGGCCCCGGCCGAGGACGACCCCGTGCCGATGGTGGGACCCGAGCCGGTCGAGCCGGCCGACGGCCGGGAGCCCGGCGTGCGAGAGGTCGGCGGCCCGAAGCCCGGCGGCCGCACCGCCGGCACCGCAGCCGGCACCGCAGCCGGCACCGCAGCCGGCACCGCAGCCGGCGGTGAGACCAGCGGTGACCGGCGGCCGGCGTCCCGGGCGCGGACCCTGCGTGAGATCGCCCGGCTCTGTCTCAACGACCCCCGCTACGGCGCTGCGGCGGTGGGCATCTTCGCGGTCCTGGCGGTCCTGAGTCTGGACGGACCGGTGCTGTCCTGGCTCTGGGCTGACGTGATCGACGGCACCGGCGACCCCTGGCTGCCGGCCCTGGGCATCGCGGCCGGGCTGATCCTCGCCATCCCCGCGCACTACTGGACCCACCTGTGGTTCCCGGCCTGGTGGGTACGGCAGATGCTGCGGATCAGCGCCCGCCTGGTACACGGCCAGACCGGGCCGCGTCGGGTCAGCCGGCACACCCCGGCCGAGGTGGTGGCCCAGGGCGGGGACACCGAACGGGTGGTGCATCTCGCCGACAACGTGCTGGACCAGACGGTCGGCGTGCTCCTGCTGGTCGCCATGACCCTGATCACCGGCAGCGTGGTGCCGGGGCTGTTCTTCCTCGGCACGATGGTGCTCTCCGGTGTGGTTGCGACGGCCTTCGGTTACCGGCTGGAACGCGCGGCCCGGGACACTGTCGCCGCGCGCGCGGCGTTCGCCACCGCGTTGGTCTCCACCCTGTCGGCGGCCCGGACGGTGAAGCTGGCCGGGGCAACCCGGCCGGTGCTGGCCCACCTGGCCGACCTCGACGCGGTACGCAGCGACCGGCAGCGCCGGGAGATCGCCGTGCAGGTCTGGGCCCGATCCACTCCCTCGCTGGCCAGCGGGCTGTTCCCGATCGGCGTCTGGGCGCTCTTCCTGACCGGCGGGCTCAGCGCCGGGGCGACGCTCGTCGCGGTCGCCACGCTGGGCGCGGCACGCTGGTTCGCCTGGACCACCGCGTCCCTGATCTCCCAGGTGCCGTCGGCGCGGGTGTGGACCCGCCGGACGGCACAGATGACCGGGATCGAGGCGTACTCGGCGAAGCTGCCCGGCGTCGATCTGGCCGCCGGCACGGCCCCGGCCCCGCCGGTGGCGCCACGCACCCCGCTGCGGCGGCTGGACCTGGTCGACTTCGGCGTCCGACACACCGACGGCACCGTTGCCGTACGCGGCGTCGACCTGGCCGTGGAGCGCGGGCAACTGGTGCTGGTCGTCGGCCCGGTGGGCGCGGGAAAGTCCTCGCTGTTACGGGCCCTGGCCGGCATCGCCCCGCACACCGGGCAGCTGACCTGGAACGGTGAGCCGGTCACCGAACCAGAGCTGTTCCTGCGCCCCAACCAGGTCGGCTACGTCGGTCAGCTGCCCCGGGTGCTCTCCGGCACGATCGCCGACAACATCACCCTCGGGCATCGGGTGGACGCCGCGCACGCGGTGACGACCGCCCAGCTGGAGCACGACCTGGCCGGCACCAGCGGCGGGTTGGGCCTGCTCATCGGGCACAAGGGCACCAGGCTGTCCGGCGGGCAGTTGCAGCGCCTGGCGCTGGCCCGGGCGCTGGCACCGCGTACCGAACTGCTGGTGGCCGACGACGTCTCCTCCGCGCTGGACGTCACCACCGAACTCGCCCTGTGGCAGGCCCTGCGCGAAGGCGGCGTCACCGTCGTCGGCTCCACGTCGAAGCGGGCCGCGCTGGTGCGGGCCGACCACGTGGTGGTGCTGGTCGGCGGCACGGTCGCCGCCCAGGGCCCCTGGTGCGACCTGGAGCGGTGCTGGGGGCATCTGGCGGGCTGAACCCGGCCCGGTCGCCCGCTCGCCCGGCTGCCCGTTACCGGGCAGCCGGTGCCACCGTGGTCAGACCGCCGCGTCATCCTCCCCATGGCGCGGGGCCGCCGGGGCAGCGGCGACCTGTGGGTCGCGCACCGCCAGTGCGGTGGGGTCGCGCACCGCCAACACTCCGGCGGTGGCCAGGGCCCAGGCAGCGGCGACCGCCAGCAGCAGCCGCTCCAGCACCGCGACCAGCGGGCTTCGGCCGACCAGCAGCATCGCCAGGCCGACCGCGCCCGCCACGGGCAGGGAGACCGCCGCCGCGACAAAGCCGGTCCGCCTGAGCGGACGTCGCGCCACCGGCGACAAGGCGAACGCCAGCATCGCGAAGACCGCCGCCGCCGACGCGGCGATGCTGGCCGTGCCGTGCACCAGATCCGCCACGGTGGCCCGCTCGAACGGGGGAAGCGGGCAGCCCGCGCTGCACGTCACCGCCCCGGACAGGACCGTGCACAGGCCGGCCGCCAGGAGTAGCGCCACCGCGACCCGCAGCGCCCTGTCGTCGTAGTGCGGCGCGCCGGCCCGTAGCGCGACCGCGAGCAGCAGCAGCGCACCGGCCAGGGCGAACACACCGAACCGGTACGTCCAGGCGTAGCCGCTGTCGGCGACACCGGCCTCACTGACGTACCCGGTCAGGCCCGGTCCCGGGCCGGCGACCACGGCGAGTGTCACCGCGGCCGTACCGGCCAGCACGCAGAGCGCGGCGACCAGCGCGGCGGAGCGCCGCACAGACCGGCGGCCCGGCTCAGCCACGCCCGTGCGGCGTCGTCCAGCCGTGCGGGGCCGCGTCGAAGGGGACCAGCGTGGGGGTGCCCAGCGAGACGGCCTCTCGCAGCCCGAGCAGGTTTCGCACGATCGGCGCCCGGTGCGCCCACGGGCAGGCCCGGCACCGGATCAGCCGGTACCGGCCCGGCTCCAGTGGCCAGCGGTCCTGTTCGTCCGGCCCACCGCCCGGCGGCGAGGTGGAGTGCGGGGTGACCCGCCCGGTGAACCGGTTCGGTTGCCGGACGAACGCGCCGCCGCCGCTGGTCTCCGCGCTGAACTGGGCTGGTGCCATGTCGACAACCTATCCGCACCGGCCGGCGATATCCTGGTCGAACGTGAGTCCCCGTGGACCCGGTGGACCCGCCCGCAGCCGCCTTCTCACCCTCGAAGGAATTCCCATGACCGTGGCATACCTGGTGGCCGGTGTCCGCACCCCGATCGGCCGCTACGCCGGTGCGCTGGCCGGCGTACGCCCCGACGACCTGGCCGCCCACGTCATCCGGGAGCTGGTCGTCCGCCACCCCTCGGTTGACTGGGCCCGCACCGACGATGTGGTGCTCGGCTGCGCCAACCAGGCCGGCGAGGACAACCGCAACGTGGCCCGGATGGCGGCGCTGCTCGGTGGGCTGCCCGAGCAGGTGACCGGCAGCACGGTTAACCGGCTCTGCGGCTCCGGCCTGGACGCGCTCGCCACCGCGGCCCGCGCGATCGTCGCCGGCGAAGCCGACCTGATGGTCGCGGGCGGTGTGGAGAGCATGAGTCGGGCGCCTTTCGTGACGCCGAAGGCGACCGCCGCGTTCTCCCGGTCGGCGCAGGTGTACGACACCACCATCGGCTGGCGGCTGGTGAACCCGTTGATGGAGCGGGGCTGGGGCGTCGACTCGATGCCCGAGACGGCCGAGAACGTGGCCGCCGAGTACGGCGTGGACCGGCCCGCGCAGGACGAGTTCGCGTACCGCTCGCAGCTGCGTGCCGCCAGGGCGCAGGCCGACGGCCGGCTCGCCGAGGAGATCGTGCCGGTGACCGTGCCGGCCGGTCGGCGCGAGACCCGGTTGGTCGAGGCCGACGAACATCCCCGGCAGACCTCGCTGGAGAAGCTCGCCGCGCTGCCCACCCCGTTCTGCGACGGCGGCACGGTGACCGCCGGCAACTCCTCCGGCGTCAACGACGGTGCGGTGGCCCTGCTGGTCGCCTCGGAGTCGGCCGTCGCCGGGTACGGCCTCACCCCGTTGGCCCGGATCGCCGGCGCGGCGTCGGCCGGCGTACCGCCACGGGTGATGGGCATCGGCCCGGTGCCGGCGACCCGCCGGCTGCTCGACCGGCAGGGGCTGGCTCTGGCCGACGTCGACGTCATCGAGTTGAACGAGGCGTTCGCCGCCCAGTCGGTCGCGGTGCTTCGGGAACTGGGCCTGCCCGAGGACGCGGAGCACGTCAACCCGAACGGCGGCGCGATCGCCCTGGGCCACCCGCTCGGCGCCAGTGGCGCCCGGCTGGCGCTCACCGCCGCGCTGGAACTGCGCCGCCGGGGCGGGCGACGGGCCCTGGCCACCATGTGCATCGGCGTCGGGCAGGGCATCGCGCTGCTCCTGGAAGCCGCCTGATCCCGGTCGGACCCCGCCGCCACCGGTCGGAGATCAGAAAAGAGCCATGTGGATCTCCCTCCGGATGATGTATGAGCCTAGAGTGGGCAGCATCACAGGAGCCGCGGCGACGACTTGAGGTGCAACCGGTGCAGCAGCCGAACGGACTTCCCGGCGGGATCGACCTTTCCCGGCCCAGCGCGGCTCGGGTGTACGACTACTTCTTGGGCGGGGCCCACAATTTCGAGATCGACCGGCAGCTGGCCGGGCAGATCGCGGCCATGACACCTGACCTGCCGGCGACCATGCGAGCCGGCCGGGAGTTCCTGCGCCGGGCGGTGCGGGCGCTGCTCGACGCCGGCGTCGAGCAGTTCCTGGACATCGGCTCCGGCATCCCCACCGTCGGCAACGTGCACGAGGTCGCCCAGGCCGCCAACCCGAAGGCCCGGGTGGTGTACGTCGACATCGATCCGGTGGCGGTGGCGCACAGCCGGGATCTGCTCGCCGGCAACGACCTGACCGGCGTCATCCACGCCGACCTGCGCGACCCGGAGCGGATCCTGGTCGAAGCCCGGCGGCTGGGCCTGCTCGACTTCGATCGGCCGGTGGGCATCCTGCTCGCCGGGGTGGTGCACTTCGTCCCGGACGCCGACCGCCCGGGCGACATCCTGGCCACCCTGCGGGCTGCCGCCGCCCCCGGCAGTCACCTGGTCATCTCGCACTCCACCTTCGAGGACCAGCCGCAGGAGATGCTGGACGCGCAGCGGCTGTCGGCACGTACCGCCACCGAGATCACGCTCCGCTCACGCGCCGAGATCACCGGATTCTTCGGTGACTGGACCATCCTGAAGCCGGGCGTGGTGCACATGGAGCTGTGGCGCCCCGACTCGCCGTCCGAGGCGGCGGCCGACGCGCAGCGGTTCGGCGCATTCGGTGGCGTGGCCCGCAACGACCGGCCCGCCGGCTGATCCGATGGCCGCCGTCGGCGCCTACGGTGAAGCCGCCGTCGATCCGGCCGGCGCCCAGCGGTACGCCGCCGACTGGGCCCGGGCGGTACGCCGGCTCGGTTTCGTGCCGCTGAGCGCGGCCGAGACCGAGCGGATGCTGCTCGGGCACAGCGTCCGGCTGGCGCAGCTGCTGCTCTCCGTCGAACCGGTGACTCCGGTGGCCGAGGAGGTCGGGCAGGCCCTGGTGGTGGCGCACCTCACCGAGCCGGCAGTGATCGAGTGGACGGTGCGTACGCTCGGTGATCGGTTCGCCCGGGAAGTCCTCGGTGTCGCGGTCGTACCACCCGGGCTCGCGGAGCGGATCGTGGCGGCGCAGGGCGGCCTGGCGGCCGGCTTCGCCGGGGCGCTGCGCGACCGGACCTTCGTCCAGCAGGAGGGCATCGCCCGCTCCGCCTGGCAGGCCCGGGACGCCGTCGAGGAGGCGCTGCGCGACAGCGAGGCCAGGTTCCGGGCGGTCTTCGGTGGTGCGGCGATCGGCATCGGCATCGCCGGTGTCGACGGGACGATCATCGACGTCAACCAGTCCCTCGCCGACATGCTCGGCTACGCGGTGCAGGAGCTGCGGCAGACAAACGTCGCGACGCTGTTCCATCCCGACGACGCGGCCGGCATGTGGGAGCTGTACCGGGAGCTGATCGAGGGCAAGCACGAGGGGGCCCGCGTCGAGAAACGCTACTACCGCAAGGACGGCAGTGCCGTCTGGACGGACCTGGCGGTCTCCCTGATCCGCCACGACGACGGCCGGCCCCGGTTCACCGTCGCCGTGATCGAGGACATCACCGAGCGGTACGAGATGCAGCAACGGCTGCGTTTCCAGGCGCTACACGACCCGCTGACCGGCCTGCCGAACCGTACGCAGTTCTTCGACACGCTGGATCGCCTGGTGGGCCAGCCCGACGCGTCGGGTCGGGTCGGTGTCTGCTTCCTCGACCTCGACGGGTTCAAGGCGATCAACGACAGTCTGGGTCACGACCTCGGCGACCGGCTGCTCGTGATGATCGCCCGGCGGTTGGCCGACTGCGTGGCCGAACAGGGCTACCTCGTCGCGCGGATGGGTGGCGACGAGTTCGTCGTCCTGGTCGACGGCGTCTCGACGGTGGACGACGTGATCGCCGTGGCGGAGACGGCCCTGGCCGCCGTCTGCGCGCCGGTGTGCGTCGGCAGCCGGCAGCTCGTGGTATCGGCGAGCGTCGGCATCGTCGACTCGGAGCTCGCCGGCCCCAGCTCCTCGGAGCTGATGAAGGCCGCCGACGCCTCGCTCTACTGGGCCAAGGCGGAGGGGCGCGGCCGGTGGGCGGTCTACGACCCGGAGCGCAGCGCCCGCGACAGCGCCCGGTCGGCCCTGGCCGCCGGGCTGCCGGCAGCTCTGGAACGCAGCGAGTTCGTGCTGCACTACCAGCCGATCGTGTCCCTGCTGGACGGCCGGATGACGGCCGTCGAGGCGCTGGTCCGCTGGCAGCATCCGGAGCTGGGGCTGATTGGCCCGGACCGGTTCATCGGGCTCGCCGAGGAGACCGGTCTGATCGTCGGTCTCGGCGAGTGGGTGCTGCGGCAGGCCTGCCAGGACGCCCAACGGTGGCATGCCGAGTTCCCCGCCGCCCAGCTGGTGGTGAGCGTCAACGTGGCCGCCCGTCAGGCCGACGCGCCGGCGATCGTCGACACCGTGGCCGACGCGCTGGCCAGCACCGGCCTTCCAGCGGAACTGCTGCAACTGGAGCTCACCGAGAGCGCGGTGATGGGCTCCGCGGGAGAACCGCTGCGGACGCTGTACCGGCTCGCCGCGCTGGGTGTCCGGCTGGCCGTGGACGACTTCGGCACCGGATACTCGAATCTGGCGTACCTGCGCCGATTGCCGATCACCTGCCTGAAGCTGGCCGGGCCGTTCGTCGAGGGCATCCGGCACAACGAGCCGGACGACGCCGACCATCGTGACGAGCGGATCGTCGACGCCCTGGTACGGCTGGCGCACGCGCTGGAACTCTGGGTGACCGCCGAGGCGGTGGAGACCGAGGCGCAGGCCGAGCGACTGCGGGCGTTACGCTGCGACACCGCACAGGGTCGACTGTTCGCCCCACCGGGCCCGCCGGAGGCGATCGTCGCCCGGCTCCGCGGCCCGAGATGAGGAAGGGGCAGGCTCGCGAATGAAAAAAGTACCGCTCACGCTGGAACAGCTGCGGGTCGCCGTCGCCGAGGGGGAGATCGACACGGTGGCGTTGGCCCTGGTCGACATGCAGGGACGGTTGCAGGGCAAGCGGTTCCACGCCCCCTTCTTCCTCGATCAGGTGGTCGCGCACGGCAGCGAGGGGTGCGACTACCTGCTCGCCGTGGACGTCGACATGAACACCGTCGACGGGTACGCCATGTCGAGCTGGGAACGCGGGTACGGCGACCTCGCCATGAAGCCGGATCTCGGCACCCTGCGCCGGGTGCCGTGGCAGCCCGGCACCGCCCTGCTCCTGGCCGACCTGGAGTGGTTGGGCGGGGGCGGGCCGGTGACCGCGTCGCCCCGGCAGATCCTGCGCCGCCAGTTGGGCCGGCTCGCCGCGCACGGGTTGACGGCGTACGCCGGGACCGAGCTGGAGTTCGTCCTGTTTCGTGACTCGTACGAGCAGGCGTGGCAGCGCGGCTACCGTGAACTCACCCCCGCCAACCAGTACAACGTGGACTACTCGCTGCTCGGCACCGCCCGGGTCGAGCCGCTGCTGCGCCGCATCCGCACCGAGATGGCGGGCGCCGGGCTCACCCCGGAGAGCGCCAAGGGGGAGTGCAACCTCGGCCAGCACGAGATCGCCTTCCGGTACGACGAGGCGGTGGCCTGCGCCGACCATCACGTCATCTACAAGAACGGGGCGAAGGAGATCGCCGCCCAGGAGGGCATGTCGATCACCTTCATGGCCAAGCCGAACGCGCGGGAGGGCAACTCCTGCCACATCCACTTCTCGCTGCGTGACGCCGCCGGCGGCTCGGCGATGCTGGGCGACGGCCCGGCACACCTGAGCGTGACCGGGCAGCGGGTGCTCGCCGGGCTGCTGGCCACGATGCGGGAGCTGAGTCTGCTCTTCGCGCCGAACATCAACTCCTACAAGCGTTACCAGCCGGGCTCGTTCGCGCCGACCGCGCTGCGGTGGGGCACCGACAACCGCACCTGCGCGCTGCGGGTGGTGGGGCACGGGCAGGGGTTGCGGGTGGAGAACCGGGTGCCGGGCGCGGACGTCAATCCGTACCTGGCGATCGCCGCGCTGGTGGCCGGGGCGGTGCACGGTATCGAGAACGAGTTGGAGCTGGCCGCGGAGTGCGACGGCAACGCCTACGACGACGCGGCGGCCGAACGGGTCCCCGGCACCCTCCGCGACGCCCTCACCCTCTGGGAGTCGTCGTCCGTGGCCCGCGACGCCTTCGGTGATGACGTGACCGTCCACTACGCCAACATGGCCCGCGTCGAACTCGCCGCCTTCGACGCCGCCGTCACCGACTGGGAACTGGTCCGTGGCTTCGAGCGCCTCTAACCCGGCCCGCCCATCCCCTCGTCCGCCGGCCCGCCCACCCCGCCCACCATCCCGCCCCCCGATCATGCGGTCGTGGTGCCACGGCTAAATCATCGACGAGCAGCGGAAGGGACGGGATGGGGTGGGGCGGGTGAGTGGGGTTCGTGACCCGGCTAGGGGGGTGGTGTTGCGGGAGGTTGCCGAAAGTTCTGTCGAGGAGGTGGACGAGGCGATCTCGCGGGCGGTGGCGGCGTACGAGCAGTGGCGCAAGGTCGGTGCGGGAGATCGGGCGCGGCTTCTGCGGCGGTTCGCCGCCGTGGTGGACGGGCACCTGGAGGAACTGGCCCGGCTGGAGGTGAGCAACGCCGGACACACCATCGGCAACGCCCGCTGGGAGGCGGGCAACGTACGGGACGTGCTGGACTACTACGCGGGGGCGCCGGAGCGGCTCACCGGCCGGCAGATCCCGGCGCCGGGCGGGCTGGACGTCCGCCCTGCACTCGTTCACTGACGTCAAGAACGTGTTCATCAGCACCGAGGAGTGAGCATGCAGGGACGGTTGCAGGACCGGGTGGCCGTGGTGACCGGGGCGGCCAGCGGCATCGGGTTGGCCACCGTGCGGCGGTTCGCCGCCGAGGGCGCCCGGGTGGTCTGTGTCGACATCGACGCCGAGGCCGGCGCACGGGCCGCCGACGAGGTGGGCGGCAACTTCGTCGCGGCGGACGTGGCCGACGAGACGGCGGTACGTGACCTCTTCGACGGTGTCGTCGAACGGTACGGGCGGGTGGACATCGCGTTCAACAACGCCGGCATCTCCCCGCCGGACGACGACTCGATCCTCGACACGGGGCTGGACGCCTGGGAGCGGGTGCTGCGGGTCAACACCACCAGCGTCTACCTCTGCTGCAAGTATGTGATCGGGCACATGCGCCGGCAGGGCCGGGGTTCGATCATCAACACGGCCTCGTTCGTGGCGCTGATGGGCGCGGCCACGTCGCAGATCGCGTACACCGCGAGCAAGGGTGGTGTGCTGGCGCTGACCCGGGAGTTGGGTGTGCAGTTCGCCCGGGAGGGCATCCGGGTCAACGCCCTGTGCCCCGGGCCGGTGGCCACGCCGTTGCTGCGGGAGCTGTTCGCGGCCGACCCGGAGCGGGCTGCCCGCCGGCTGGTGCACGTGCCGATGGGACGCTTCGGCGAACCGACCGAGATCGCCGCCGCGGTGGCCTTCCTGGCCAGCGACGACGCCTCGTTCATGACCGCCGCCCAGTTCGTTGTCGACGGTGGGATCACCGGCGCGTACGTCACTCCGCTGTGATCCTGGCGACACGGGAAGGTCTACTCGCTGTGGCCGCGATCGGTCGAGCGGCCGGGCCGGGTCCACCAGCGTCCGAACGACGGTTTGCGTTACGGTGCGGATCCGGCTGGGTAGAAGGCGTGTCACGAAAGATGATCAGAAGCGGCGCGGACACGGCCGGGAGGCTGCATGAACTCGGCCCAGGGGGGTGCGGACGGTAGCCATCCGTCCGTGGTGGCCAGCACGACCTCTCCGCTGCTCGCGGCGGCGTTCGACGCCGGCGGCGAGATGGGCTCCCTGCTGCGCGACCACGACTGGTCGGACAACCCACTCGGCACCCCGGACCGCTGGCCCAATACCCTTGGCAATGTCATCAGCACGATGCTTGCCTCCAAGGCGCAGATCGCCATGTTCTGGGGTGCGGAACTGCGCGCCTTCTACAACGACGCCTACCGGCCGACCATCGGCGACAAGCACCCCGCTGTGCTGGGACAGCCCGCCCGGGAGCACTGGGCGGAGACCTGGGACGTGCTCGGGCCGCTGCTGACCGGCGTGATGCGCCACGGCGAGGCGTACCAGGCCCAGGACCGCCACTTCCTGCTCCAACGGCACGGCTTCGTCGAGGACGTGTACTTCGACGTCTCCTACGACCCCATCCGGGACACCGACGGGTCGATCAACGGTGTGCTCTGCATCTGTAGCGAGACCACCGGCCGGGTGCTCGGCGAACGCCGGCTGCGTACCCTGGCCGAACTCGGTTCGGAACTGGCCGACCCGGGCAGCAGTACGGAGCTGGGCCGGGTCGCCGCCGAAGTGCTCGCCCGGCACCGGGCGGACGTGCCGTTCGCGATGCTCTATCTGCGCGAGAGTGACGGGCAACTGCGGCTGGCCGGTAGCAGCGGTGCGGACAGCGCCCCCGTCGATGCGCCCGCCCGACTGGCCGAGGTGGCGACGGCAGGCAGCGGCGAGCTGGTCGCCGCAGCCGACCTGCTCGGAGAGGTGCCGCCCGACACCGCCGACGAGGCGGTGGTGCTGCCGGTGAGCGCGACCAACGACCCCGCCGGGGTGCTGGTGCTGGGGGCGGCCAGGCGGTTGCCGTTCACCGACGAGTACCGGACCTTCTTCGAGCTGGTGGCCGCGCAGATCTCCCGCGCCGTCGGCAAGCAGCGGGCGTACGAGCAGGAGCAGGCCCGGGCCGCCGAGCTGGCCGCCCTGGACCTGGCGAAGACCAACTTCTTCGCGAACGTCAGCCACGAGTTCCGTACCCCGCTGACCCTGGTGCTCGGCCCACTGGAGGACCTGCTCGCCGATCCGGCGCTGCCGGCGGACTACACGCAGCCGCTGACAATGATGCACCGCAACGCGGTACGGCTGCTCAAGCTGGTCAACACGGTGCTCGACTTCTCCCGGCTCGAGTCGGGCCGGCTGGCCGTACACTACGAGCCTACCGACCTGGCCGGCTACACCTCCCGGTTGGCCAGCACGTTTCGCTCGGCCACCGAGCGGGTCGGGCTGCGACTGACGGTGGACTGCCCGCCGTTACCGGAACCGGTCTACGTCGACCAGGACATGTGGGAGAAGATCGTCCTGAACCTGGTGTCGAACGCCCTGAAGTTCACCTTCGACGGCGAGATCACCATTCGGGTCCGGGAGGTCGACGGCGCCGCCCGCCTTGAGGTGTCCGACACCGGCGTGGGGATCATGCCGACGGAACTGCCGCACATCTTCGAGCGGTTCCACCGGGTGCCGGGGGCGCGTTCGCGCAGTCACGAGGGCACCGGGATCGGTCTGGCCCTGGTCCGGGAACTGGTCGAGATGCACGGCGGAGGGGTCGATGCCACCAGCCGGATCGAGGTCGGCAGCATTTTCACGGTCACCGTGCCGTTCGGCTCCGGTCACCTCCCGGCGGACCGGATCGCCGACACCGACGACACCGTCGCACCCGAGTTGCGGCAGGCCGGGCTCTTCGTCGCCGAGACCGAGCAGTGGACCGCCGGTCCCGCCCCTGCGTCGCGTCGCGCCGTCGACCCCGCCCCGGCCGGCCGAATCCTGGTCGTCGACGACAACCATGATCTGCGTGAACACGTTGCCGGGTTGCTGGCCCCCAGGTGGGAGGTGCAAACCGCCACCGATGGTGTCGATGCCCTCCGACTGGCCACCGACACCGCCTTCGACCTGGTGCTGACCGATGTGATGATGCCTCGGCTGGACGGGTTCGGCCTGGTCGCCGCGCTGCGGGCGGACCCGCGCACCCGGTACGTGCCGATCGTGTTGCTCTCTGCCCGTGCCGGCTCAGCCGAGGAGGTGGCCGGGCTGTCGGCCGGTGCCGACGACTACCTGACCAAGCCCTTCTCCGGGCAGGAGTTGATCGCCCGGGTTCGCGCCAACATGGAGCTCGGCCAGCTGCGCAACCAGCTCATCCGTAGGTTGCGGGCCCTCGCCGACGCGGCGGTCGCGGTCAACACCGCCCGCTCCACGTCGGGCGTGCTCCAGGTCGCCGCCCAGCACGCCCTCAGCCTCGCCGAGGCCGTCCGGGTCGTGGTGTCCGCTGGCGAGGTCCACTACGAGGCCGACGCCGGCGGCTCCACCTCGGTTGAGCCGTCCTTCGTCCTGCCGCTGACCGGCGTGGCGGACCAGCGGCTCGGCGAGTTGCGGGTGTGGCGTCCGGTGGCCGAGGGTGCCGGCACCGAGGAGGCTGCGCTGACCCAGCTCGCCCGGCTGGTGGGCGTGCGGCTGGAGAACGCCCAGCTCTACGAGGCCGAGCACCGCATCGCCACCACCCTGCAGCACAGTCTGCTGCCCCGCAGCCTGCCCCAGCTGCCCGGAGCGGTGGTCGCCAGCCGCTACCTGCCCGGCAGCGCGGACGTCGAGGTGGGCGGCGACTGGTACGACGTGATTGCCCGGGACGACGACGAACTAGTGCTGATCATCGGAGACGTGGTCGGCAAGGGGGTGCCGGCGGCGGCAGCCATGGGGCAGCTGCGTAACGCGCTGCGCGCGTACGTGCTGGAGGGTTTCGATCCGGGCGAATCGTTGACCCGGCTCAACCGGTTGGTGGGATCGGTCGAGTCACGTTCCTTCGCGACGGTCTTCTGCCTCTGGTTCAGCCCGCGCCAGGGGCGGCTGCGGTACGCCAGCGCGGGACACCCGTCTCCGCTGGTGGTCCGCGGCGACGATGTGGCGTTCCTGCATGACCGCGCGCTCGGGCCGCCCGTCGGGGCCATCCCCGGCACAGGGTACGAGACGGTCTCCGGTGAGCTGTGTGCCGGTGACCGTTTGCTGCTCTACACCGATGGCCTGATCGAGGACCGGCAGCTCGGCATCGACGCCTCCCTGGCCCAGCTTCGCGCCGACGCCTCGCGGCCCGCAGACCACGTCGCGGATCTGGTCGACGCGGTGGTGGAGCGGGTCGTCGACCGGCCCCGGCGCGACGACGTGGCGGTGCTTGCGCTGGAGGCGGCCGAACTCAACCGGTTCGCGCTGCGGCTGCCCGCCGATCCGGCCCGGCTGAGCCTGCTGCGCAAGCGGCTGGAGGACTTCCTGCTCGCGCACGGGGTCGGTGAGACGGACCGGTTCGACCTCACCGTGGTGGTCTCCGAGGCGGCCGCGAACGCCATCGAGCATCCCGTCGACCCGGCGGAGCCGACGATCGACATCGAGGTGAAGGTGGAGGGCCGCACGGTGGTGGCGGCCGTGCGGGACAGCGGGCGGTGGCGTCAATCGGTCGAGTCGGGCTTCCGGGGCCGCGGGCTGTCGCTGATCCGGGCACTCGGGGAATTGTCGGTCGACCGGACCCCCGAGGGTACGCAAGTCACCCTGCGTCGGCGGCTGGGCCCGTAGCCGGCGGCGTGCTCAGGCGGGGTGCAGCCAGGGCTGGGTGCTCAGTCCGGCGATCTCCAGTACCCGGCTGACCTGCCGAGACGGTAGTACCGTCAGCGCGCCCGGATAGTGGCCGGCGAGCCGGACCACCGCGTGGATGCCCGCCGAGTCGAAGAAGGTCACCGCGCGTAGGTCCAGCGTGACCCGGGCGGCCGGTTCGCGCAGCACGGTCTCGAGCATGCTGTCGGCGGTCGCCATGTCGACCTCACCGGTGACCACCACGCTGAGGTGATCATCATCGGTCTGCGCGCTGGCAGAAAAGTCGGGAGGTGCTCCCCCTTGATCCACGCAGACACCTTGACACAGTGCCTCGGGTGGGGCAAGAACCCCCCGGTGCGGGCAATGGTGGGGTCACCGAACTGGCGGCGATAGGCTTGGGCCATGACCGTCCGTGCGCCGCTGACCCCCGGCACGCTCTCACCGTGGCGGCCGGTGCCCGCCTCCATCGCCCGGCCGGAGTACGTCGGCAAGAAGGCACCCCGCCCCTGGCAGGGCTCACATGTGCAGACCCCGGAAACGATCGAGAAAATGCGGGTCGCCGGGCGGATCGCCGCCCAGGCGGTGCAGTTGGCGGGCGAGCACTGCAAGCCCGGCGTGACCACCGACGAGATCGACCGGGTGGTGCACGAGTTTCTGATCGACAACGGCGCCTACCCGTCGACCCTGGGCTACCGGGGGTTCCCGAAGTCCTGCTGCACCAGCCTGAACGAGGTGATCTGCCACGGTATCCCCGACTCGACCGTGCTGGCCGACGGTGACATCGTCAACGTCGATGTCACCGCGTTCGTCGGCGGGGTGCACGGCGACACCAACGCGACGTTCTGTGTCGGTGAGGTCGGCGCGGAGGCCCTGCTGCTGATCGAACGGACCCACGAGGCGATGATGCGGGGCATCCGTTCGGTCGCCCCGGGTCGACAGATCAACGTGATCGGCCGGGTCATCGAGTCGTACGCCAAACGCTTCGGCTACGGCGTGGTCCGTGACTTCACCGGCCACGGCATCGGCGAGGCCTTCCACAGTGGACTCTACGTGCCGCACTACGACAGCCCGCGTCCCACGGAGGTGATGGAGCCAGGAATGACCTTCACCATCGAGCCGATGATCACTCTCGGCACCTACCAGTACGACCTCTGGGACGACGGCTGGACGGTGGTCACCAAGGACCGCCGGTGGACCGCCCAGTTCGAGCACACCGTGCTGGTGACCGAGGACGGCCGCGAGATCCTCACCCTGCCGTGACGGACACCCCTGCCGCGCTGCGGGAACACCACCACGCGGACGTGTCCGGCGGCTGGCTGCGGCCAGCGGTGTTCGGCGCGATGGACGGACTGGTCACCAACATCGCGCTGATCGCGGGCGTCGGCGGTGGCGGTGTCTCACCCCGCACCCTCGTGCTCACCGGCACCGCCGGGCTGGTCGCCGGCGCGATCTCGATGGCGCTGGGCGAGTACACCAGCGTCCGTTCGGCCAACGAGCAGCTCGCCGCCGAGGTGGCCAAGGAACGGCAGGAGTTGGAGCGCCACCCGGAGGCCGAAGCCCGGGAACTGGCCGAGATGTGGATGGCCCGCGGGCTACCGGAACATCTCGCCGTCCAGGTGGCCGAGGTGGTGCGGAAGGACCCGGAACAGGCGTTGCGGGTGCACGTGCAGGAGGAGTTGGGCGTCAACCTCGACGAGCGGCCCGATCCTTGGACCGCGGCCCTCTCGTCGTTCCTCTGCTTCTCACTCGGCGCGCTGGTGCCTCTGCTGCCGTACCTGTTCGGCGCGACCAGCCTGGCGCTGGCTCTGGCGGTGGGCGGGCTCGGGCTCTTCCTGGCCGGAGCGGTCGTCGCCCGGTTCACCGACCGCCGATGGTGGACCGGCGGTCTGCGTCAGCTGCTGCTCGGCGCCGCCGCCGCGGCGGCGACCTACCTGATCGGCATGCTGATCGGCGTGCAGGGCAGCTTCGGCTAGCCGTCGAGGAGGTCGTCGACGGTGCCGTCCACCGGGCGACCCCGCGCGGCCAGCTCCGCCGACTGGCGGGCCAGCACCGCGCCCACCTCGGTCATGTCCGCCGCGGCCAGCCCGGTCCGTCGGACCGCGTCGCCCGGATCCCGGAAGTAGGTCCGGCTGAGCAGGCCGTTCACCGTGGCCGCGGCGAGCCTGGCCGAACCGAGCATCAACAGGGCCTGGTCGGTCTCGTACCACTCCGCCAGCCGGGTGGCCCGGCAGTGCGCGGCGCTGCCCCGGCACCACGCCCTGCGGGCGGCCGCGGTGAACTCGGCCGGGCGGGCCCGGGCCAGCCGGCCGAGGTGCTCGTCGCGCAGGGAGCGTAGCCATCCGGTCGGGTCGTGCAGTGCCTGGGTGGTCAGGTACCGGTCAGCCGTCAGCGGCCAGCGGGAGGTCAACTGCCGGGCCTGGTGCAGGCGCTCCTCGGCGGCCATCACGGTCAGGTCGACCAGCACGCCGTCCACCCGTCGGGTCGCCGACGGTGGCCCGGTGGCGGGCCGGTAGGTGACCACCAGCAACCCGACCTCGCCGTCGCCACCACCGTCGTCGTCGCCGTGGGCCAGCGGGCCGTGCACCGCGACTGCGAGCATCTCAGCCGGAAACCGCCGTCGGATCGCGGCGGTGACCCGTCCGGCCACCTCCCACCGGGGACCGTCCCGGTGTTGCTCACCACCGTCCACGCCGACCACCCCGCGATCACCGCCGGAACCCGTAGCCGGGAGCGACCACCCGGTCGCTCCACCCTAGATCGGGTGGTCGTGCCCGTCCGAACCGCCGCGCCCGTCCGAACCGCCAGACCCGTCGCGTCGTCTGGTGCCGCCTGGCCCGGCCGGCACCAGCCGGAAGATCCGGATCTCCCGGCCGCCGGCCCGTTCCACGTACACCTCGTACGCCGGCCACTCGGCAACCAGCAACCGCCAGAGCCGGTCCCGTTCGGTGCCGGCGGCCACCTCGGCGCGGACCGGGATCCGGCGACCTGCGACGTCCACTTCGGCGCGCGGCTCGGCGAGCAGATTGAGCGACCAGGCCGGCTGGTGTGGCTGACCCCAGTTGGATCCGACCACCACGTACGCGTCCCCGTCAGGCACGTAGAGCAGCGGATTGCTGCGGGGTTGGCCGGACTTCCGACCGGTGGTGGTGATCACCAGCGACGGCACGAGCCCGAGCGCGACCACCCGCCCGCGGGTAAGTCGCCCGAGGACGCGGTCGGCTGGGACCAACAGCCGGACTGCGGTGCCGAACCAGCGGTGACGACCAGCCCGACGGGTGACGCTGCGCAGAACGGACACCTGGACAGTCTGCCGTCGTGGGCCACGCCGCAACAGGGGCCGACCGGTCGCGGACGCGGTTTCCGCGCGGTCAGTCAAGGCGTCGCTCGACCGGTGGACGCGAGCGGGTGAACAGCGCCGCGCCGGCCATCGCCACCAGCGGTACCGCGATCAGCACGGCGAACGGGAGCCAGGGGATCACCAGCGGGTACGGCGGTTCGATCGGCCAGCTGTCGGTGTACCGCTGGTTGGTGAAGGTCAGCACGATCACCGCGACCGCGACGCCGGCAACGATGCCCAACGCCGAGCCGAGCACCGTGATCACGCCGGCCCGGCACAGCGAGAGCAGGCGGCGAAGACCCGGACCGGCGCCGACTGCGGTGAGGGTGGAAAGGTCTCCGCGTCCCTCAGCCGCCGCGAGGCCGGTGGCGATGCCCGCGGCGCCCACGGTCACCACGGCGGAGACCGCGGCCAGCAGCAGGAGCAGCGGGCGGGGATCACCGGAGCCGTTGCGGTCGGTGTCCAGCGACAGTGGCCCGAGCGGGCGGGTCGCGGCGATGAACTGGTCCAGCCGCTCCTGCCCCACCTGCCCGGTCGTCTCGATCACCCACCCCGTCGGCCACGTGGTCAGGCCGAGCCGGTCGGCCGCGGCGGGGGAGAGGATCAGCCAGTGCTGGCCGAGCCCGCTCTCCAGGTGGTACCCGGGCACCGTTGCGGTGTCCGCCGGCCGTGCCTCGTCGTTGTACTCGACCCGCAGATCCAGCCGGCCGTCGCGCAGGAACAGAGGGCTGGTCACCACCGCGCCACCGGCTCGCAGCGTGGCGGCGGCGGCGGACACCTCGCCCGGCGCGGCACCGGTGAGGAACGGCAGCACCTCGCCCTCGTCAACGGCGACCCGAGAATACTTGCCGTAGTAGTCGTCGGCGTGACCCCGGCACCGGGCGTCGGCGCGGGCGCGGCGCTGGTCGGCGGCGCTGATCGCCTGGAACGGCTGCCACGGGCAGGCCCGTCCGGCGGGCATCGTCGCGGTGACGAGGCAGGCGTCGAACTCCGGCTGACAGCCGGCCGTCACCATCGGGGTGATGCTGGCGGCGTCGAGGTGTGCGCGGGCCGGGTCGGCGATCTCGGCGAGACCGGGCAGTGTGGTGACGCCCGGTGCGGAGTTGGTGCCGACCATCACGATCTGCTCCGGCAGCACCGGGCGGTACCGCTGCTCGCTGCGGGCCTCGTCACTGGCCAGGAAGAGGCCGAGGGCGACGCTGCCGGCGACCGCGGCCATCACGGCGGAGATGGCCGGCGCGGCCGAGGAGCGGTTGCGGCTGGCGTCGCGTACCGCGATCCGGGGAGCCAGCGGCAGGAACCGGCCGAGCCGTGCCAGCAGACCCACCAACGTCGGGGTGGCGAAGACCAGTCCCAGTTCGCCTACGACGAGGCCGGCGAGGATGACCGCCTGCGATGTCAGCGCGGCGCCGACCGCGGCCACGATTGTCCCGCTGGCGGCCAACAGCAGCCCGGTGGTGAGCCACCGGCGCCGGTGCACGGGCACGGTGCGTCGGCCGGCGAGCCCGGCCACCACGTCCTGGCGGGCGGCCGTCCAGGCCGGTACCAGCGCGGCCAGCACCCCGGCCAGCACCGCGACCAGGGCGATCGCGACCAGCGCCGCCGGCCAGACACGGTACCCGCCGAACCGTTGCTGGAAGACGAACTGCTCGACCATTGGCCGGCCGGCGAACGCGGCGGCCACGCCGAGCGCGACACCGGTGACGGCGCCGACGCAGCCGAGCACCACGCCGTCGGCGAGAACCACCCGGCGGAGCTGGGCGGCATCGCCACCGGCAACCGCGACCAGCGCCAGTTCCCGCCGCCGACGGCGGACCCCGACGGCGAACGCCGGCCCGACCAGCAGCACCACCTCGAGCAGGCCGAGCCCACCGACCAGCAATCCGATGCTGACCTCCTCCACCGCCATGCCCGAGACGATCGAGCCGGCGGTACCGCTGCCCGACGTGGCCGAGCCGGGCACCCGGGTGCTGACCACGACACCTTCGGCGTTCAACTGCCGGCGGAGGTCGTCGCTGAGTGGACCGGGCAGATCGGCCAGGAACACCCCCTCGGAGCGCGACTGCGGCGGGGGTGCCCCGGCGGGGTGCAGGATGGCCATCGCGTCCAGTTGCTCGGGGAGTTCGACCACGCCGACGATCGTCCAGGTACGCCTACCGTGCCCGGCGTCGATCCGGTCGCCGAGATCAACACCGAGGCTGCGCCGGGCCGCTGGGTTGACCGCGATCTCGTCATCGGTGGCCGGTGCCCGACCGCGGTGGATCCGACCGAACCCGCGACCGATCGGGTCGGTCAGGTCGACCACGGTGGTGTTGAGGTCGCGGATCCGGTTGGACTGCCAGACGGCGATCGGCACCCAGCGGCGGACGGGAAGGAGTCGACTGCCGGCGGGCAGCAGCGCGGTGACCTGTTCGGTGGTGACCAGACCCGGGAAGGTTTGGCCGTCCCCGGTGGTTGCCCAACTGTCGCCGTTGGCGTCCTGCTCCACCGGTCCGTCGCCGACCATCCGCAGCTCCGCGTCGGCGTTGCCGAGTCGGCGGTTCAGCGCCTCGGTCGGTGTCAGCCGCGCCATGTCCACGCTGGCCGCGATGAAGCTCATGGCCAGCACCGGCAGGATGATCATTGCTAGCACCAGGGCGGTCCGCCCGCGTGCCCGCCGCGCCTCCCGGCGGGCGATGCGCAGCGCGGCGCGCCACGACCCGGCCGCCTCGGCCAGCCGCGCCCCACGTTCTGGTGGATGTGGGTCGCCGTTCACCGGCCGCTGCCGCTGAGTAGGGACTCGACGCCGGCCAGCGGGGCGGTCGAGTCGACCGTGACGCCGTCGCGCAGGAAGAGCACCCGGTCGGCCCAGGCGGCATGCCGGGCCTCGTGGGTGACCAGCACCCCGGCGGCACCGGCATCGACGCGGCGGCGCAGCAACCGCAGCACCGCCTCGCCGGTCTGCGAGTCCAGCGCTCCGGTCGGCTCGTCGGCAAGCACGAGGCGGCGCTGCCCGACCAGTGCCCGGGCGATGGCGACGCGCTGCTGCTGGCCGCCGGAGAGTTGGTCCGGGAACCGGTCGCCCAGCTCCGTCATGCCCACCTCGGTCAGCGCGTCCAGCGCCAGCCGGCGGGCCTGGCGGACCCCCGACCCGTCCAGTTCGAGGGGCAGCGCGACGTTCTCCACCGCGGTAAGGCTGCCGATGAGGTTGAGGTCCTGGAAAATGTAGCCGATTCGTCGGCGGCGCAGCCGCGCCAGCCCACGGCGGTCCAGGGCGTGCAACGGCTGCCCCTCGACGTACACCTCGCCGGTGGTCGGGCTGTCCAGCCCGCCAGCCAGGGTGAGCAGGGTGGACTTGCCGGAACCGGAGGGGCCCATCACGGCGACCAGTTCGCCGGGGCGCACGTGCAGGCTCACCCCGCGCAGGGCGTGCACCGCCGCCGGGCCACTGCCGTGGGTGCGGTGCACGTCACGTAGGTCGAGCACCGCACCGCCGCCGGGACCGGAGGTCACCGGGCCGGGTGTTCCGGACGTGGCGTCCTGGTCCGACGATGCCGGCACTCGCCCGCCTGCGGTACTCACCGCCGTGCCTCCTCACCACTGGGGCCCACCGCCTCGGAGCGGGGCGCTGGGCCAGCGGCCGGGGGGCGGTGCCGCACCAGGCTGGTCTCGCAGTGGTCGAGCCAGCGAACCTCGGCCTCGGCCTGGAACACCATGGCGTCCAGCACCAACCGCCAGGACAGCTCGTCGGAGCTACCGCTGGAGTATTTCAACCGGGTCAACTCCTGGAGCGTACGTATCGTCGCGGTCCGCTGGGTCTGCACCACCGAGCGGACGTCGACCCCGGGGGTGGTCAACGCTAGCGCCAGTTTGATCGCCAACTCGTCCCGGGGACGGTCGTGGCGACTGATCGGGGTGGCGAACCACAGCGTCAGGTCCGCCCGCCCGGCGTCGGTGATCTCGTAGGGCCGCTGGCCGGTCTCGCTCTCGGGCAGGGAGCGCACCAGTCCGTCCCGCTCCAGCCGGGACAGCGTGGTGTAGACCTGCCCGATGTTCAGCGGCCAGGTCGAGCCGGTCGACTCCTCGAAGGAGGCCCGTAGCTGGTAGCCGTACATCTGCCCGCGTTCGAGGAGGGCGAGCAGGCCGTGACGGATGGACATGGAACCGGAGTATGCATACCTGGTATGCCATCCGCAACCGGGCGGGTGTGACCGCGCCTACCTCGGCTGCCCGCTTCAGGCGGGACGACCCGGGAATGGCACGGTCAGCGGGGTGATCCCGGCAGTGCGCCGCCAACGTGTCGCCCGGACCGCGTACTCCGTCAGGGTGGCCAGGGCCCGGTCCCGTTCGGCGCCGGTGCTGGCCGGCAGGGCCGCCCGCCAGAATGCCGCCGTGCGTTCCTCCACCGCCACCGCGAGCCGCAACGCGCTGGCCCGATCGATCACCGGGAAGGGCAGCGCGTAGCCGGCCCGGTCCGGCGGGACGGTGCCGGAGCCGGTGCTCAGCTGCACCACCAGGACGTCTCGTCGGCTCCGGTGGGCGGCCTCCGCCTCGGCGGCGGCCTTGCGTTCGGCGCCGACCAGCCGTACCCCGATGGGCCCGTAGGCCCAGATCGCGGCGTACTCGGCGGTGAGTGCTCCGGTGAGCGCCTCGGTGCTCATCGCAGTGCCTCCAGGTGGGTGGCGCGTGCCGCGGCGACGGATCCGAGCAGCGCGGCCCGCTCGGCGGGTGCCGCGGCGCAGGCCCGGGCCGCCGCGTCCCGGCCGGCGCGCTCCGCCTGCCGCAGTGCGGTCAGCGTGGCCGAGGGGTCGGCCGACGGGGCGGCGGAGGAGGCCACGGCGGAGCCGGACGGCGTGGCGGCCGTGGCGCCGACCAGCCGGGTGAGTTCCGTGGCGTGAGACTCGTGCGACTCGGCGAGCGGAACGAGCCGGTCGGTCAGGTCGGGGTGGGCGGTGGCGGCCGCCCGTAGCCCGGTGGCGAGCTGCAGCGCCTCGTCGATGAGGGGAGCCAGCGGGTCCGGCCGCGGTGGCGGTTCGTCGCGGTCTAGCAGGCCACAACCGGCCAACGGCACGGCCGCGCCGCCGAACGCCAGGACCGCACCGGCCCGTAGCGCCGCGCGTCGGGAAAGCTCGGACGATCCGTCCTGTCGAGTCGATCTGTCCATTGCCACTGGACAAGTCAACACCATCGCCACGGCCGGCGTACGGCGGTGGCGTCGGTGCGCCGCTAGGGCCGTCGTCGCGGCGGCGCGTTACGCTCTGCGCAGCCTCCGGCGCGTCCGCCCCGGTGGCGTGCCGGCATGGACGCTGGCGAGCAGGGGAAAGGTCCGACAGATGACGCAGCGTGGCCGTGCCACCAGAACGACGGGGCGACCCCGCAGTGGTCAGGCTCCGCGGACGGGTCAGGTCCCCCGTGGCGACCTCGCCGCCCGCCGCGAGCGGCTGCGTGAAGTGATCGCCCCGGTGGTCGACACCGCCGGCTACGACCTGGAGGACCTGTCCGTTTCGCGGGCGGGCCGTCGGCACGTGGTGCGGCTGATCGTCGACGCCGACGGCGGGATCAACCTGGACGCGGTGGCCGACGTCTCGCGGGCCGTCTCCGCGGCGCTCGACGCGGCCGAGGAGAGCGCCGGCGACATCGTCGCCGGGGAGTACCAGCTCGAGGTCAGCTCGCCGGGGGTGGACCGTCCACTGACGCTGCCCCGGCACTGGCGCCGCAACGTCGGCCGGCTGGTCCGGGTGACCGTGCGCGGCGTGCCGTCCGACGGGCCCGGCGATCGGGCTGGCGGCGACCGGCAGGTCACCGGACGGGTGGCGGCGGCCGACGACGAGCGGGTGGTGTTGGAAACCGACGCGGACCGCGCGGCGTGGGCCTATGCCGATCTCGGCCCGGGTCGGGTACAGGTCGAGTTCAACCGCCTCGACGAGCTGGCCGAATCAGAAGACCTCGACGATGACGATGACGATGTGGAGGACGAGGAGAGGTGAACATCGACCTCGCGGCGCTGCGCGCACTGGAGCGCGAGCGGGAGATCCCGTTCGACACGATCCTCGCAGCGATCGAGACCGCGCTGCTTACCGCGTACCGGCACACCGAGGGTGCGCAGTCGCACGCCCGGGTGGAGATCGACCGCAAGACCGGCGCGGCCCTGGTCTACGCCCAGGAGTCCAGTCCCGAAGGTGCCGTGCTGCGGGAGTGGGACGACACCCCGCACGACTTCGGCCGGATCGCCGCGATGACCGCCAAGCAGGTGATTCTCCAGCGGCTGCGGGAGGCCACCGACGAGGCGCACTTCGGTGAGTACGTCGGCCGCGACGGCGACCTGGTCACCGGGGTGGTCCAGGCGCACGAGGCGCGGGCCGAGAAGGGCATCGTCACCGTCGACCTCGGCAAGCTGGAAGGTGTGCTTCCGCAGTCCGAGCAGGTGCCCGGCGAGCGGTACACCCACGGCGAGCGGATCCGCTCGGTGGTGGTGCACGTGGCAAAGGGGATGCGCGGTCCGCAGATCACCCTGTCCCGGACGCATCCGAACCTGGTGAAGAAGCTCTTCGCCCTGGAAGTGCCGGAGATCGCCGACGGCACGGTCGAGATCGGCGCGATCGCCCGTGAGGCCGGTCACCGCACGAAGATCGCCGTCCGGTCCGTGACGCCCGGGGTCAACGCCAAGGGCGCCTGCATCGGGCCGATGGGGCAGCGGGTCCGGGCGGTGATGAGCGAACTGCACGGTGAGAAAATCGACATCATCGACTGGTCGGACGATCCGGGCACCTTCGTCGGTAACGCGCTCTCCCCGGCCAAGGCGCTGCGGGTCGAGGTGGTCGATCTGGCCAATCGAGCCGCCCGGGTGACCGTTCCCGATTTCCAGCTGTCGCTGGCGATCGGGCGGGAGGGGCAGAATGCCCGGCTTGCTGCCCGGCTGACCGGTTGGCGGATCGACATCCGTTCCGACGCCGAACCGGCTGGGCCTGCCGGCCGGCCCGGCGCTGATCACGTCCGGGAACCGGGCGGAGCGGTGTCGGGCACCTAGGGGTAGACTCCTACCAGTGGTACGACGCGCGCTGCCGGAACGCACCTGTGTGGGTTGTCGACGGCGGGCGGCGACCAGTGAACTACTGCGGATCGTCGCGGTTGGTGACGAGGCTGGCTTCAGCCTTCGAGTCGATCCGGCCCGCAGTCTGCCGGGTCGGGGAGCGAACCTGCATCCAGATCCGGCCTGCTTCGCGCAGGCAGCGCGGCGACGTGCCTTCGGGCGCGCGTTGCGGGTCGCCGGGGTTCCGGATGACGGGGCCCTCGCGGAGTACCTGACGCGTCAACCACCACGTCCGGTCACCCGACCGGGCGAGGGTCGCTAGCAAGGTAGGACGACCGACATGAGCACACGATGAAGTCCCAGAAATGACCAGGCTTCAAGTGCAGGAGTGAGGTCGCTGCGGGTGCTGCCCGCACGACCTCGGAGTGAGGAGTGCAGTGGCAGGTAAGGCCCGCGTACACGAGCTTGCAAAAGAGCTCGGGGTCGAAAGTAAGACCGTTCTCGCCAAGCTGAAAGAAATGGGCGAGTTCGTCAAGTCCGCGTCGAGCACCGTCGAGGCGCCTGTCGCCCGGCGGCTGCGTACCGCGTTCGTCGCCTCGGGCGGCCCTGGTGCTCCGACGGCTGCGCCGTCGGCCGCACCGGCTCCGACGGCGGCCCCGACCCCGTCGCCGACCTCCAGCGAGCCCCGGATCACCGCCAAGCCGATGCCGCCACGGCGTCCGACGGCGCCTGGGCCGAAGCCGAAGGGCCCAGTGCCCGGTCCGCCGCCGCCGGCGGCCCCGGTCGCCAAGCCGGCGAGTGCTCACGACATCGAGGTGGCCGCCGCCGAGGCGCGTGCCGCCGCGCTGAAGGCTGAACAGGAGGCCGCGGTCAAGGCCGCGCAGGCCGCCCGCCAGCAGCAGCGAGAGAACGTCCGCCGGGAGCCGCCGGCCGACGATGGCAACCGGCCGGGTCCCCGACCCGGTCCCGGCGCCATGCCGCCCCGCCCGGGTTCTCCGGCCGCGGGTCGGCCCGGTGGGCCCAACCCGGGTCCGGGTGGCCGGCAGGGCCGTCCGCCGGCGCGCGGCGCCGGTAACAACCCCTTCGGCATTCAGGGCAGCCAGCGGCCGCCAGCCGCCGGTGCCGGTGGTTCGCGGCCGAGCCCGGCGTCCATGCCGCCGCGGCCGAGCCCGGCATCGATGCCGCCGCGGCCGAGCCCGGCATCGATGCCGAGCCAGCGTCCCGGTCGTCCTGGCGGGCAGGGAGGAGCCGGCCGCCCTGGTGGTGGTGGCGGTGGCGGTGCTGGCCGTCCGGGTGGTGGCGGTGGCGGTGGTTACCGTGGCGGTCCTGGTGGCGGTGGCGGTGGTTACCGTGGCGGTCCTGGTGGCGGCGGTGGCGGTGGTTACCGTGGCGGTCCTGGTGGTGGCGCGGGCGGCGGATTCCGTCCGGGTGCACCGTCCGGTGGTGGCGGTCGCCCCGGTGGCGGTGGCCGTGGCCGTGGCGGTGGTGCCGCGGGTGCCTTCGGGCGTCCCGGTGGCAAGCCGACCCGTGGCCGCAAGTCCAAGAAGCAGCGCAGACAGGAGTTCGACAACCTGTCGGCGCCCACCATGAGCTCGGGCGCTCCCCGGGGTCAGGGTCAGGTGGTCCGGCTCTCCCGTGGCGCCTCGCTGTCGGACTTCGCCGACAAGATCAACGCTAACCCGGGTTCGCTGGTCCAGGAGATGTTCAACCTGGGCGAGATGGTCACCGCGACCCAGTCGTGCTCCGACGACACCCTGCTGTTGCTGGGTGAGCACCTCGGCTTCAACGTGCAGATCGTCAGCCCCGAGGACGAGGATCGTGAGCTGCTCGCGCAGTTCAACATCGACCTCGACGCCGCGGTGGCGGAGGAGCGCCTGGTCAGCCGGGCACCGGTGGTGACCGTCATGGGTCACGTCGACCACGGTAAGACCAAACTGCTCGACGCGATCCGCAAGGCGAACGTTGTGGCCGGCGAGGCCGGAGGCATCACCCAGCACATCGGTGCCTACCAGGTCCACGTCCCACACGAGGGCGAGGACCGTGCGGTGACCTTCATCGACACCCCGGGCCACGAGGCGTTCACCGCCATGCGTGCCCGTGGTGCCCAGGTGACGGACATCGTGATCCTGGTGGTCGCGGCCGACGACGGCGTGATGCCGCAGACGATCGAGGCGTTGAACCACGCCAAGGCGGCTGAGGTGCCGATCGTGGTCGCGGTCAACAAGATCGACAGGCCGGAGGCCAACCCGGACAAGGTCCGCCAGCAGTTGACCGAGTACGGCCTGGTCGCCGAGGAGTACGGCGGCGAGACCATGTTCGTCAACGTGGCCGCCAAACCCGGCATCGGCATCGAGGAACTGCTCGAAGCGGTGCTGCTGACCGCCGACGCGTCGCTGCAGTTGACCGCTCCGGTCGACGGGCCGGCGCAGGGTGTGGCCATTGAGGCACACCTTGACAAGGGCCGCGGTGCGGTGGCGACGGTGTTGGTGCAGAAGGGCACTCTGCGGGCGGGCGACTCGATCGTCGCCGGTGGGGCCCACGGACGGGTTCGCGCGATGCTCGACGAGAACGGCAACCAGCTCGCCGAGGCAGGGCCGGCGCGTCCGGTCATGGTCCTCGGCCTGACCGCGGTGCCGGGCGCGGGCGACACCTTCCTCGCTGCTGCGGATGACCGCACGGTGCGGCAGATCGCCGAGCAGCGCCAGGCGCGGCGGCGGGCGGCGGCATTCGCCAACTCCCGTGGCCGGGCCACCCTTGAGACGCTCATGGAGCAGCTCAAGGAGGGCGAGAAGACGTCGCTCAATCTCATCCTCAAGGGTGACGTCTCCGGTTCGGTGGAGGCCCTGGAGGACGCGCTGTTCAACCTCGACATTCCCGAGGAGGTTCAGCTCAAGGTCCTCGACCGGGGTGTCGGTGCGATCACCGAGAGTAACGTCATGCTGGCGAGCGCCTCGTCCGAGCCGGTCACGATCATCGGCTTCAACGTGCGGGCCTCCAACAAGGTCCGCGAGATGGCCGACCGCGAGGGCGTGGAGATCCGGTACTACACCGTGATCTACCAGGCCATCGAGGAGATCGAAGCAGCGCTCAAGGGCCTGCTCAAGCCGGAGTTCGAGGAGGTCGAGCTGGGCACCGCGGAGATCCGCGACGTGTTCCGCTCGTCCAAGATCGGCAACATCTCCGGCTGCATCGTCCGGTCGGGTGTCATCCGGCGTAACGCGAAGGCGCGCCTGCTGCGCGATGGGGCGGTCGTGGCGGACAACCTCACGATCAGCTCGCTCAAGCGGTTCAAGGACGACGCGACGGAGGTACGGGAGGGCTTCGAGTGCGGTCTGACTCTGGGCGGTTACAACAACGTCCAGGCCGGCGACGTGATCGAGACCTTCGAGATGCGGGAGAAGGTTCGCGCCTGATCCTGCGGTGACGCACTGATCAAGGGGTTTACGCCGATCGGCGTAAACCCCTTGATCATGTGAGGCGGGGTACGGGTAGTGTCCGCAGACGATGTATACGGAGACCGCAGTATTCGATCTGCTGCTGCCGGGCGACTCCCGGTCGCTGAAGGCCAAGAGGTCGTACGTACGGCCGATCGTCGCCGCGCTGCGCCGCTTCGACGTGTCGGCCGCCGAGGTGGGCGCCCTCGACCTGCACGGGCGGGCGGAGATAGGGGTAGCGGTCGTGGCCGCCGAGGCGGCGCACGCCCGCGAGGTGCTCGATTCCTGCGAGCGTCTGGTGGCCGCTCGGCCGGAGGTCGAGCTGCTGTCGGTGCGTCGCCGGCTGCACGGCGGCGACGACTGAGGCCGTCGGCGCCGCCCCTGCTGCCCCGCGCGGCAGCGAGGGCGGCGCAGGTAGGGTTCGGGGTGTTGGGGTCGGTGCGGGCTCCGGTGACGCTGACGTCACCGGCCCCGGGTCGGCGGCGGGACGCCGTGGAGGTAGCGGAAATGACGGATCAGGCCAAGGTGCGCCGGCACGCGGAGCGGGTGCGTGAACTGGTCGCGTCGGTGGTGCGAAGCCAGATCAAGGACCCGCGGCTCGGCATGATCACCATTACCGATGCCCGGATCACGGCCGACCTGCGCGACGCCACGGTCTTCTACACCGTGCTCGGTGACGCGGCGGCCCAGGCGGGCACCGCCGCCGCGCTGGACAGCGCCAGGGGCATGCTGCGCAGCACCGTCGGCAAGGCGCTCGGGCTGCGGCACTCGCCGACCCTGACCTTCGTTATGGACGACGTGCAGGACCAGGTCAAGCACATCGACGACCTGCTGGCCGCGGCCCGCAACGCCGACGCCGAGGTGCAGCGCCTCGCGGCCAGGGCCGAGTACGCCGGTGAGCCGCAGCCGTACCGCCTCGACGAGGACGAGGACGGCGATGGCACCGCCGTCGCCGATCCGGCCGAGGAGGCGGGCGACGCCCGGGGCGGTGACCGGCGGTGACCGCCGCCGCGGCGAGCGCGCTGACAGCCCAGGTCGACGCGGCCAAACCCTCGCCGGCCGGGCCGACCGAGGTCGACTGGGTCGCCGCGGTGGCCGCCGTACGGCAGTTGCCGGCCGAAGGTCGGGTGCTGCTGATCTGCCACGTCAACCCCGACGGCGACGCGCTGGGGAGCATGCTCGGCTTCGGGCTCGGGCTGCGGCGGCTGGGCGTACACGAGGTGCAGGCGACCTTTCCCGGCCCGCCGGAGGTACCCGAACCGCTGGGCGGGCTGCCCGGGCTGGATTTGCTAGTGCCGGCGGCCGAGGCTCACCCGGAGCCGGACCTGGTCGTGTGCTTCGACGCGGCGAGCGACTCACGACTAGGTGAGTTGGCCGACCGGCTGACCGGACCGGGCACCGCGCTGGTGCTCGACCACCACGCCTCCAACACCGGCTTCGGTGATGTGAACTTGGTCGACCCGGAGGCGGCGGCGACGTCAGTCGTCGCCGAGCAGTTGCTGGAGCGGCTCGGTGTACCTCTGGATCCCAACATCGCCGAGTGCCTGTACGTGGCGCTGAGCACCGACACGGGCTCGTTCCGGTTCGACGCGACCACCCCCGCGGTGCACGAGATGGCGGCCCGCCTGCTGGCGACCGGGATTAGCCCGGGCGACATCTCCCGGCGGGTGTTCGACAGTCGACCGTTCGGTGCGGTGCGGCTCTTCGGCGAGGTGCTCGGCAGGGCCCGGCTGGAGCCGGAGGCAGCCGCCGGGCAGGGCCTGGTCTGGACGTACGCGACCCTGGAGGACCTGGACCGGCACGATCAGCGGCCGTATGTGCTGGAGGCGCTGATCGACCCGGTGCGCTGCACCGCCGAGGCCGACGTGAGCTGCGTGGTCAAGCAGACCGGCCCGGACGTGTGGGCGGTCTCGCTGCGCAGCAAGGGCGCGACGGACGTGAGCCGGGTGGCGGTCGCGCTGGGCGGCGGTGGTCATCGGCTCGCCGCCGGTTTCACCGGTCGCGGCACTGTGGACGAGGTGGTGGAGCAGATTCGGGCCGAGTTGGCCGTGGCCGCGCCGGAGGGCGGTATCGACCCGCAGGGGTAGTTTCAGGGCAGGCTCCGGGGAGTCGACCTTTCAGCACCTGGACAGGGTGGAGAGAATCGGATTATGGAGCAGCCCCACGATCTCACCGTCGAGACCCCTCGCACCTGGGAACGTCCGGTCGTCTGCGTACCGGTGCTCGTCGCGCTCTCGCTGGTCGGTGGCCGCTTCGCGTCCTTTTCGACGGAGGCCAACCTCTACATCTTCGGCACCGGCGGGGTGCTCATCTGGCTGGGGCTCACCAGGCGGGTGCAGGGCGCTCCGGCACCGCAACGGCTCGGTTCGGGCGCCGTCTGGTGGACGCTGCCGGTACTGGTCTTCGGGATCTTCGAAGGTGTCACCTTTTTCGCGGCGGCCGGTGACGACTTTCCCACCTTCTCGCTGCTGGCCGATCCGTTGCTGGACGATCGTCTGGTCCGTTCCGCGGCCTGGTTGGTGTGGCTGTCGGCGTTCTGGGGACTGGTGCGGCGATGATGCGGGCCCTGGCCATCGGTGGGTTCCTGGTCGGTTTGGCGCTGTTCGCGCTGGTCGAGTGGCTGGCCCGGCGAGAGGGCTCCCGGATCCCGACGCTCGGCGAGGTTTGTGCGTACGTCATGCGGTATGAGGTGGGTCCGGTACCGGTGGGCCGGATCGGGCTGTTCGGTTTCTGGTGGTGGATCGGCTGGCACTTCCTGGCCCGGTGACGGTGATCGATCGGTCCAAATCGCGGGAACAGCGCGCACCATGTGGACCTGAACGATAGCTTGGGAAACGGTCGGCGCCGCTTTCGGCGCAGGTCAAGGGGCGCAGCCATACCCGGCGTCGCCTCCTTCCAGGGTCGACCGACCCGGGCCGCCACGCCGCCCATCCGCCGCTCCGGTGACCCCGGAGACCGGTCCGGGCGCTTGTCGTAACACCGCCCGTGATGCGCCGCCACGTCCGGCGGCACGCCCTGGAAGGGGTCACCGATGCCCGCCAAGCCCAAGCCCGAGACCACCGACGAGGCCCGGGAGCAGGCCCGCCGCGCCCTGCAGACCTCCATGGACACCCGTCAGTGACGGTACCCGAACGGCGGTGACGCCCGAGCCGTCCCGGGTGCCCGGCGTCACCGCCCCCGTCGGTCTGAAGATGCGTACCGCAGGCCCGGGTCCGCAGCCCGCACCTCCGGCGGTGGCCGCTCCGGCTGGTAAGTAGCCGACAAGCTTGCTCCCCTTACGTATCGCGTGCCACCATCAGCACCGATGAACCGCTCCGCCCTGGCCGCCGACCGGGTCGCGTCGCCGCGCCGGATCGCCGCGCTCGCGCTGCCGGCCCTCGTGGTCCTCGCGGCCGAACCCCTCTACGTTCTCGTCGACACCGCGGTCGTCGGCCACCTGGGCCGGGTGCCGCTGGCCGCCGTGGCGGTCGGCGGGACGGTGATGACCCTCACCGCCTGGCTGGGCACGGTGGTCGCGTACGGCACCACCGGCCGGGCGGCCCGCCGGTACGGAGCCGGCGATCGCGCCGCCGCGGTGGCCGAGGGCGTCCAGTCGTCCTGGCTGGCCCTCGGCGTCGGGATCCTCGTCGTCATCGGCATGCAGTTCGGTGGCGGTGCCCTGACCGGTGCACTGGCCGGCGGCGGCGAGGTCGGCGCCGCCGCCGGCCAGTGGCTGCGGATCGCCGCCTTCGGCGCACCCGGCCTGCTGCTCGCCGCCGCCGGCAACGGCTGGTTGCGCGGCGTGCAGGACACCCGGAGGCCGTTGGTCTTCGTCGTCGGCCCCAACCTGCTGTCCGCGGTTCTCTGCCCGGTGCTGGTCTACCCAATGGGCATGGGGCTGATCGGCTCGGCGGTGGCGAACGCCATCGCGCAGACCCTCTCCGGCGTCCTCTTCGCCGCAGCGCTGGTGGCCGAGCGGGTGGCGCTTCGGCCGCGCCCCCGGGTCATCGGCCGGCAACTGGTGCTCAGCCGCGATCTGCTGATCCGGGGCGTGGCCTTCCAGGCCAGCTTCCTGTCCGCAACGGCGGTGGCCGCCCGGTTCGGCGCCGCCGCGGTCGGTGCCCACCAGGTCGCCGTGCAGCTCTGGTTCTTCGCGGCGCTGGTGCTCGACGCGCTGGCGATCGCCGCGCAGGCACTCGTCGGGGCGGCGCTCGGTGCAGGTGACGAGGCGGCGGCTCGTACGCTGGCGTGGCGGATCGGCCGGCTCGGTGCGATCTGCGGTACGGGGTTCGCCGTGCTCGCCGCGGTCGGCGCCGGCATCGTGCCGACCTGGTTCAGCTCCGATGCGGCGGTACACGAGCAGGCGCTGGTGGCGTGGCCGTGGTTCGCCGCGATGCTGCCGCTGGCCGGTGTGGTGTTCGCCCTCGACGGGGTACTGATCGGCGCGGGCGACATCCGTTACCTGCGCAACCTCACGGTGGCGGGCGCGCTGGGCGGGTTCCTCCCGGCGATCTGGCTCGCCCACGCCTTCGATCTCGGCCTCGGTGGCATCTGGGCCGGACTGATGCTGTTCATCGTGCTCCGCCTGGTCGGACTGCTGCTGCGGCTGCGTACCGGTGCCTGGGCGGTGACCGGTGCGGTCCGGCCCCAAACTCGGCCGGCTGAGGCCCGGGTGTGATCAGGCGAGGCCGTAGAGGGCGTGCGCCGACAGCACCAGAAGCAGGATCACCACGAACGAGAGGACCACGGCCATGATCTTCACGGCGTTCGGGTACCGCTCGGCGAGGCGCTCCCGCTGCTGCCAGATCCACCAGCGGCGCCGGATCCTTCCGGCCCCGGGCAGCGCCGCGACGGCATCGGCCAGCCGTACGCCCAGCGTGCGCCCTGGCGGCGGCGGGTCGCGCATCCAGTCGGGCAGGGCGCTCGGCTGCCCGGGTGTGCGCGGGCGCACCCGTTCGTCGGCCTGTCGTTTGCTGGCGGTGTCGCCGTCCGTGGTCATCTCGTTCTCCCCGTGACATCTGTGGCAAGGCATCGACGCCGATGTACCTTATCGTCGCAGGGTGGTGCCCCTGGGCGCATCCGTTTTCGGGCCTGGCGTCCGGTGCTCGGCCCGCCGGGCGGGTCTGGCAGGCTTGCACGTCGTGAGCACAGACGGTCTGATCGTGGTGGACAAGCCCGGCGGCATCACCTCGCACGACGCGGTGGCGCGGATCCGCCGGCTCGCCCGTACCCGGCGGGTCGGCCACGGGGGCACGCTCGACCCGATGGCCACCGGGGTGCTGGTGATCGGCGTGGGCCGGGCCACCCGCCTGCTCACGTACGTGATCGGCGCGGGCAAGAGCTACACCGCCACCATCCGACTGGGTCAGGCCACCGTCACCGACGACGCGGAGGGCGACGTGGTCGCCAGCACGCCCGCCGCGACGGTTGCCGACGAGGCGATCCGGGCCGTGTTGGAGGCGCTGACCGGGGAGATCGACCAGGTGCCCAGCGCGGTGAGTGCCATCAAAATCAACGGCCAGCGGGCGTACAAGCGGGTCCGCGAGGGTGCGCCGGTCGACCTGCCGGCCCGACGGGTCACCGTGTCCCGACTCGATGTGCTGGCGCTCCGGCGCGACCAGCCCGACGTCGTGGACATCGACGTCGACGTGGCCTGCTCCACCGGCACGTACATCCGGGCGATCGCCCGCGACGCCGGCCTGGCACTGGGTGTCGGCGGGCACCTGACCGCGCTGCGCCGGACCGCCGTGGGCGGCTTCACCCTGGCCGAGGCCGTCACCCTCGACGAGTTGGAGCGGCGCGCGCCCGAGGTGGTGGGCCTGCCGCTCGCCGGCGCGGCCGAACGCCTCTTCGCGCGCCGGGACGCCACCGCCGACGAGACGAAGGTGCTCTCCCACGGTGGTCCGCTCGACGCTGTCGGGCGCACCGGGCCGTACGCGGTCTTCGATCCGGCGGGCGGGTTGGTCGCTATCGTCAGCGAGCGGGCCGGTCGGGCTCGCGCGGAGGTCGTGCTGGCCCCGGCGTGACAGCCGGAGGCACGGGCGGGTGAGCGTCGACCGGCGAGCGCCGCGAGGCGCCGGGGCGGAAAACAGCGGAGGAGCAGCATGCAGCGGTGGCGGGGGTACGACGCGGCACCCGGTGGCTGGGGGCGGTCCGTCGTCACCATCGGTGTCTTCGACGGCGTGCACAAGGGGCACCAGGCGGCCATCGGGCACGCCGTTTCCCGGGCCCGCGACCTCGGCGTGCGGTCGGTGGTGCTCACCTTCGATCCCCATCCGGCCGAGGTGGTCCGGCCAGGTTCCCATCCCGCGGTGCTGACCGAGCCGGCCCGCAAGGCGGAGCTGGTCGAGACGCTCGGCGTCGACGTGCTCTGCGTGGTGCCGTTCACGCCCGAGTTCTCCCGGATCACGCCCGAGGCGTTCGTACACGACGTGCTGGTCGAGCACCTGCACGCCGCGCTGGTGGTGGTGGGCGACAACTTCCGGTTCGGCCGCCGGGCGGCCGGTGACGTGGCGTTGCTGGAGCGGCTCGGCCGCACGTTCGGCTTCGCCGTCGAGGGTGCACCGCTGGTGGCCGAGTCCGGGACGGTGTTCTCCTCGACGTACATCCGATCCTGCGTCGACGCGGGCGACGTGGCCGCGGCGGCTGCCGCGCTGGGCCGTCCGCACCGCTTGGAGGGTGTGGTCGTCCGGGGCGACCAGCGTGGCCGGGAGCTCGGCTTTCCCACCGCCAACCTGCTCTGCCACCGGTACGCCGCAGTGCCCGCCGACGGCATCTACGCCGCCCGGATGATCCGTCGCGGACAGCGGGAGCCCCTTGCCGCCGCCGTCTCGATCGGCACCAACCCGACCTTCTCCGGCCGGGAGCGCCGGGTCGAGGCGTACGCCCTGGACTTCGACGGTGACCTGTACGGCGAGCGGCTCGCCCTGGACTTCGTGGCGCACCTGCGTGGGCAGGTGCGATTCGACTCGATCGAGCCGTTGATCGCCCAGATCGGCCAGGACGTCGAGCGGACTCGCCGGGCGCTGGGCTGACGGCCTCGTCCGGACGATCCGGACGAGCTGCTGGTAGGCTGGCTGGGACGTCGGCTGACCGACGTGGGGCCTCGCCTGCCTGCTCGACGCCGCGGGTGCGAGGACCGGCCATCGCCGGTGCCCTAGCCCGGCCCGATGGACAGCATTGATCCAACCCACTGAAACAGGGAGAACATGGCGCTCGATCAGCAGGCCAAGGCCAAGATCCGCGAAGAGTACGCGACCGTCGAGGGCGACACCGGTTCGCCCGAGGTGCAGGTCGCGGTCCTCACCAAGCGGATCGCGGACCTCACCGAGCACCTGAAGGCGCACAAGCACGACCACCACAGCCGCCGTGGGCTGCTGCTGCTGGTCGGCCGTCGCCGTCGGCTGCTCAACTACGTCCAAAAAGAGGACATCAACCGCTACCGGTCGCTCATCGAGCGGCTCGGCCTGCGTCGGTGACGTGACGGGGGAGTGGCCCACCAGGCCACTCCCCCGTTGGCGTCCCACCTGAGAAACGGGCCGCGACAACCAGGACAGGGGGAGCCGTCGGCGTACCGGTCTCCGGTAGTGGCCCCCGGGCACCCCGGCATCTCGCCGGCGGTCCCGGGCGCTTCGATCGAAGACCGGCCGTCCGTACAGCTTCCGCGTCGTAGCCCCCGATGCGAAGGAGCATTGCCACACCATGACCGAGACCAAACTCGGCACCGAAGCCCGTACCGCCGTGATCGACAACGGGTCGTTCGGCACCCGTGAGATCACCTTCTCCACCGGCCGGCTGGCCATGCAGGCCGCCGGCTCCGTCATCGCCCAGCTCGGCGAGACGGTCGTGCTCTCCGCCACCACCGCGAGCCGGCAGCCAAAGGAGTTTCTCGACTTCTTCCCGCTGACCGTCGACGTCGAGGAGCGGATGTACGCAGCCGGTCGGATTCCCGGCTCGTTCTTCCGTCGCGAGGGCCGGCCCAGCGAGGACGCCATCCTCACCTGCCGGCTCACCGACCGGCCGCTGCGTCCGTCGTTCGCCAAGGGCCTGCGCAACGAGGTCCAGATCGTGGCGACGATCCTCGCGTTGGATCCGGCGCACCCGTACGACGTGATCGCGATCAACGCCGCATCCATGTCCACCAAGCTCTCCGGCCTGCCGTTCTCCGGCCCGATCGGGGCTACCCGCGTCGCGCATGTCGACGGGCAGTGGGTCGCCTTCCCGACGCTGGAGGAGCTGGCCCGGGCCACCTTCGACATGGTCGTGGCCGGTCGGGCGCTACCCGACGGCGATGTCGCGATCATGATGGTCGAGGCCGAGGCGACGCCGAACGCGGTGACCCTGATCGCCGGTGGCGCGACCGCGCCGACGGAGGAGATCGTGGCCAGCGGCCTGGAGGCCGCGAAGCCCTCGATCCGCGAGCTGTGCCGGGCGCAGAGCGAGCTGGCCGAGGTCGCCGCCAAGCCGGCCACCGAATTCCCGGTGTTCCTGGACTACCAGGACGACGTCTACGAGGCGGTGACCGACCTGGCCCGCGCCGAGGTCGCCGCCGCGCTCCAGATCGCCGGCAAGGCGGATCGCGAGGAGGCCCTCGACCGGGTCAAGACCAGGGTCGCCGAGGATCTCGGCGCCCGTTTCGAGGGCCGCGAGAAGGAACTATCCGCAGCCTTCCGGTCGCTGACCAAGTCCGAGGTCCGCGATCGGGTGCTCCGCGAGCAGGTTCGGATCGACGGCCGCGGCCCACGCGACATCCGGTCGCTGAACGCAGAGGTCGGTGTGCTGCCACGAGTGCACGGCTCGGCGCTGTTCGAGCGCGGCGAGACCCAGATCCTCGGCGTCACCACGCTCAACATGCTGCGCATGGAGCAGATGGTGGACACGCTCTCCCCGGAGAACCGCAAGCGCTACATGCACAACTACAACTTTCCGCCGTACTCCACCGGGGAGACCGGGCGGGTCGGCTCGCCGAAGCGGCGCGAGATCGGTCACGGGCTGCTCGCGGAGCGGGCGCTGATCCCGGTGCTGCCCTCGCGCGAGGAGTTCCCGTACGCCATCCGGCAGGTCTCCGAGGCGCTCGGCTCGAACGGCTCCACCTCGATGGGCTCGGTCTGCGCCTCGACGCTGGGCCTGCTCTCCGCCGGTGTGCCGCTGAAGGCGCCGGTGGCCGGCATCGCCATGGGCCTCATCTCCGACGAGGTCGACGGCAAGACCCAGTACGTGACGCTGACCGACATCCTCGGCGCCGAGGACGCGTTCGGCGACATGGACTTCAAGGTCGCCGGGACCCGTGACTTCGTCACCGCCCTGCAACTCGACACCAAGCTCGACGGCATCCCGTCCGACGTGCTGGCTGCCGCGCTCCAGCAGGCCCACGAGGCCCGGCAGACCATCCTCGACGTGATGCAGCGGGCGATCGAGACGCCGGCTGAGATGTCCGACTACGCGCCACGGGTCACCACCGTGAAGATCCCGGTCGACAAGATCGGCATGGTGATCGGGCCGAAGGGTCAGACCATCAACGCCATCCAGGACGAGACCGGCGCCGACATCTCCATCGAGGACGACGGCACCATCTACGTCGGTGCCACCAACGGCCCGTCGGCGCAGGCGGCGGTCGAGCGGATCAACGCGATCGCGAACCCGACCCTGCCCAAGGTCGGTGACCGGTTCCTCGGCACCGTGGTCAAGACCGCGCCGTTCGGCGCGTTCGTCTCGCTGCTGCCGGGCCGCGACGGCCTGCTGCACATCTCCAAGGTGGGCGACGGCAAGCGGGTCGAGAAGGTCGAGGACTTCCTCAACGTCGGCGACCGGGTCGAGGTGGAGATCGCCGACATCGACCAGCGCAGCAAGATCTACCTCGACAAGGTCCGTCCGGAGGGCGCCGAGGCGCCGGCCGCCGCCGAGGCGTCCGGGGAGCGGCCCGCCGGCCGGGACCGCGGTGACCGCGGTCCGCGTGACCGGGGTGACCGTGGTGGTGAGCGCGGCAGCCGTGGTCCCGACCGCGGCGAGGGCGGCGAGAGCGGCGAGGGTGACGGCGGCGACGGCGACACCCGTCCGCGGCGTCGCACCCGGCACAGCTGATCCTGATCATCCGACTGTTCCGCAGACCGGCCGGGGCGACGCCGTCGCCCCGGCCGGTCTGTCACACCGGACCCGCACTCCCCGTCGAAAGCAGGCTGTCGTGAGCAACGCCACCGGGACTTTCCGCTCCGCCGGCGGTTCGACCCGGGCGGTGACCAGAACCCTGAGCGACGATCCGCTGGGCGGCACGGTGCGCCGTACGGTGCTGCCCAGCGGGCTGCGCGTGCTGACCGAGGCGATCCCGACGATGCGCAGCGTCTCGTTCGGCATCTGGGTGGCGGTCGGCTCCCGGGACGAGACGAACCCGCAGGCCGGCGCCGCCCACTTCCTGGAACACCTGCTGTTCAAGGGCACCCACAAGCGTGGCGCACTGGAGATCTCGTCGGCGATCGAGGCGGTCGGCGGGGAGACCAACGCCTTCACCACCAAGGAATACACCTGCTACTACGCGCGGGTGCTCGACGAGGACCTACCCCTGGCCATTGACGTCATGTGCGACCTGGTCGCCGACTCGTTGCTGGAACCGGCCGACGTGGAGACCGAGCGCAGCGTGATCCTTGAGGAGATCGCGATGCACGACGACGAGCCCGGCGACGAGGTGCACGACCTCTTCGCCCGGGCCGTCTACGGTGACCACCCGTTGGGTCGGCTGATCTCCGGCACCGCCGCGACGGTCACCCCGATGAGCCGCCGGCAGATCCAGGGCTTCTACCGCCGCCGCTACGTCGCGCCGCAGATCGTCGTCGCCGCCGCCGGCAACCTCGACCACGCGGCCGTGGTGCGGCTGGTCCGTGAGGCGCTGCGCGGCACCCCGCTGGACAGCGACCCGGCTGCGCCCGCGCCGTACCGGCCGGCCACCCGGGCGGTACGCACCCGAGCGGCCACCACCGTGGTGGAGGTGAAGGAGACCGAGCAGGCGCACGTCGTGCTCGGCTGCCCGGGCATCGACCGGCTCGACGAACGTCGCTTCGCCCTCGGCGTACTGAACAACGTGCTCGGTGGCGGCATGTCCAGCCGGTTGTTCCAGGAGATCCGCGAGCGTCGCGGGCTGGCGTACTCCGTCTTCTCCTACGCCAGCCAGTACGCCGACAGCGGCCTGTTCGGCGTCTACGCCGGCTGCGCACCGAGTCGGGTCGACGAGGTGTTGGAGTTGACCCGCGCCGAGCTGTCCCGTACCGCCGCGCACGGCATCACCGAGGCGGAGCTGTCCCGGGGCAAGGGGATGAGCAAGGGGGCCTTCGTGCTCGGCCTGGAGGACACCGGATCGCGGATGAGCAGGCTGGCCAAGGGCGAACTGCTCTACGGCGACCTGATTCCCGTCGACGAGCTGCTCGACCGGGTCGACGCGGTGACCCTCGACGACGTCAACACCCTCGCCGCCGAGTTGCTGAACCTGCCGATGTCCCTCGCGGTGGTCGGCCCGTTCGCCGACCGCGACTTCACCGGCCGGCTCTAGATCGACACTGGTCCGCCGCAATGGCGGTGACCCGTGCCGACAGTTGCCGCCATCGCTGGGCAACTGGGTCGGTCACGCGGCACGAGGCTTTCCGATTGGGATAGGTTGTGCCGCGTGACTGAGCAGCAGGAGAAGGGCGCGACCGAGGCGATCCGGGTCGGCGTGCTGGGTGCCCGCGGCCGGATGGGCAGCGAGGTGTGCAACGCCGTCGACGCGGCCACCGACCTGGATCTGGTGGCGTCGGTCGACCAGAGCGACTGGTTGGGTGACGTCTCGGACGCCGGTGCGGAGGTGGTCGTCGACTTCACCACGCCGGAGGTCGTCATGGACAACCTGCACTGGTGCATCGAGCAGGGCATCCACGCGGTGGTCGGCACCACCGGCTTCACCGAGCAGCGGCTGGAGCGGGTACGCGGTTGGCTTGCCGACAGGCCCGGTGTGGGCGTGGTGATCGCCCCGAACTTCGGTCTCGGCGCCGTACTGATGATGCAGTTCGCCACGCGCGCGGCCCGTCACTTCGAGTCGGTCGAGATCGTCGAGCAGCACCATCCGCGCAAACTCGACGCGCCCAGCGGCACCGCCGCCCACACCGCCCGCCTGATCGCGGCGGCCCGCGCCGAGGCCGGGCTGGGCCCGGTGCCGGACGCCACCTCCACAGAGGTCGCCGGTGCCCGCGGCGCCGACATCGACGGGGTACGCGTGCACGCCGTCCGGGCCACCGGGCTGGTCGCCCACCAGGAGGTGCTCTTCGGCGCCACCGGCGAGACGCTGACCATCCGGCACGACTCGTACGACCGGGTCTCGTTCATGCCCGGCGTGTTGTTGGCGGTCCGGGCGGTGCGCGCCCGGCCGGGCCTGACCCTCGGCCTAGACGCCCTGCTGGACTGAGTGGGCCTGCGGTCAGGGGGCCTCGGCCGGCTCGGTGCGCACCGCCACGTGCAGGCGCAGCTGCGGCACCAGCATGTCGTCGACGTCCAGCGCGCGTCCCGCCCCGTCCGGCTCCCAGCCGGCGGTGCCGAGGAATTTCCGGGACGCCGGGTCCCCCTCGAACACCCAGGCCACCGCCCGGTCGAAGCCGGATTCCCGCCACAGGTCGACGCTGGCGGCGAGCAGCCGGCTGCCGTGCCCGCGCCGGCCCCAACGCGGCTCCACCAGCAGGTCGGTAACCGCGACCACGTCGGCACCGAGCCCGTCGGCGGGCTCGTTCGGGGCCAGCGCCTCGGCGTCGGCCGGGCCGGAGGCGGCGAACCCCACCAGATACGATTGCTCGGCCTGTTCGACGGCGACCAGCACCCGGTGGGTGTCGCCGGGCGGCTGGCGTACCGAGGCGTCCCAGCGCTGCGCGAGCGACGCCTCGTCGAGGCCGTCCAGCACGTGCCGGGGCAGCAGCCGTCGGTAGGCGACCCGCCAGGTGGCTAGCTGGATGCGGGCGATCTCGGCGGCGTCCTCGGGACGCGCCGGGCGGACGTACCCGAGACTCATGGCACGACAGCCTACGCAGGGTGAGGGAGGCGACGTTGGCGCAGGGTGCCAGGCGGACGGTCGGGCAGGTCGTGCTCGTGCTCGTGCTCGCCGTGGCGGTCGCCGCCTTCCTGTCGGTTGCGGCGGTCCGGCACGGCTTCTTCGACCTACAGGTCTACCGGGGTGCGCTGGTCTGGTGGGTGCACGACGGCGGGGAGATCTACGACTACCTCAAGCCCGGCACCCAGTACGGCTTCACCTACCCGCCGTTCGCCGCGCTGGTGATGCTGCCGATGGCGTATCTGTCCTGGCACGCGGCGATCGTGCTGAGCGTGGCCGCGGGCGTGGTGACCAGCGCGGTGCTCATCTGGTGGCTGCTGGACCCGGTGTCGCGCCGGGCCGGCTGGACCCGCTGGTTCGCCTTCGCGGTGGCCCTCTGCCTCGCCGCCGCCTTCGAGCCGATGCGCGAGACCATCAACTTCGGCCAGGTCAACACGCTGCTGCTGTTTCTCGTGGCGGTGGACCTGCTCCGGCTGCTGCCGGGTGGCAGCCGTTGGGCCGGCATCGGCATCGGCCTGGCCACCGCGATCAAACTCACACCGGGCATCTTCGTCGTCTACCTGCTGGTCACCGGACGATGGCGGGCGGCGGTCACCGCTACGGGCGTCGCGACGGGCGCGACGGTGCTAGCCGCCGCGCTCTTCCCGGACGCCTCACGGGAGTTCTGGACCACCGCGCTGTGGAACACCGGCCGGGTCGGCGAACTGGCCTTCGTCTCCAACCAGTCGCTGCGTGGCATGGTGGCCCGGCTCGACCCGCAGAGCCCGAGCACGGTGGCCTGGCTGCTACTGGTCGTCGCGACGCTGGCGGTGTGGGTGTGGCGCTCCCGGGCCGCCGCGGGCGCCGGCGACGAGGCGACGGGCCTGGCGCTGACCGGCGCGGTGATGTGTCTGGTCAGTCCCGTCACCTGGGTGCACCACCTGGTCTGGCTGCTGCCGGGGGTGTTGCTGCTGGTGGACAACGGCATGGCCGCGCCGCCCGGTAGCCGCCGACGTCGCGCCCTGCTGACCGTCGCGACAGTCGGGTACGCCTTCCTGATCAGCCGGATCGTCTGGGCGTGGGAGAAGGACTTCACCGGCGTGGACGGCTTCCTGTTCAGCAACACCTATGTCTGGATCAGCCTGGCGCTGCTGGCTTTCCTGCCGGTGCGCGGTGCGGCGTCGCCCGCTCCGGGTTCAGCCGTCGAGCCGGCCGGTGTAGCGCAGCTCGACCAGCCCGATCGGGGGACGTCCGCCGGACAGTGGCAGCGGATAGGTCGACCGCTCGCCGTCCGGTGACAGTCCGGCCCGCTGGTAGAACCGGCGGGCCCGGGCGTTGTCCGCCAGCACCCAGAGCCGGTACTCGGTCCAGCCGCGCGCCCGCAGACCCGACCGGGCCGCCGCGAACAGGGCCCGCGCGGTCCCGTCGCCCCAGTGGGCGGGCGCGACGTAGATCGCCACCACCTCGCCGCAGGCCTGGTCGAGGTCGCCCCGGTCCTGGTTGTTGCGGTACGGGCCGTACGTGGTGAACCCGGCAGGCAGACCGTCCACCTCGGCGAGCAGGGTGGTGAACGGATGTTCCGGATCGGCGGTGCCGAGGGCGCGACGGCGTTGTGCCCAGGCGACCGGGTTGAGCCGGTCCAACACCTCGTCCGGCATTATCCTGGCGTAGCCGGCCTGCCAGCCGCTGACATGGATCCGGGCGATCGCTTCGGCGTCGTCGGGCTCCTCGCGGCGGATGGTGGGCATGCAAGTAGTTCTAGGCTGTGACGGGCCGTAGGTCCAGCGTCCGCACCGATGTCGGACGCCTGACGTAGCCTCCCTGCGATGCTCGCACCGGAATCGCTCTCGCTCGCCCAGGCCCGGCGGATCGCGCTGGCCGCACAGGGCTTCGCCGACCCGGCGCCCACCGGGGCTGCCACCCGCCGGCACCTGCGCCGGGTGCTCGACCGGATCGGGTTGATCCAGATGGATTCGGTCAACGTGCTGCAACGGGCGCACTACCTGCCGCTCTACAGCCGGCTCGGCCCTTATCCGACCACGCTGCTCGACTCGGCGGCCTACCGACGCCCCCGGGAGCTGTTCGAATACTGGGGTCACGAGGCGTCGCTGGTCCCGGTCGGCCTGCATCCGGCGCTGCGCTGGCGGATGGCGCGGGCGCAGGCCGAGGCATGGGGTGGGATGCGTCGCATCGCCGCCGAACAGCCCGCCCTGGTCGCCTGGGTACGCGACGAGGTAGCGGCCCGGGGACCGCTGACGGTCGCCGAGATCGAGCACGACGCGCCCCGCGAGACCGGCAACTGGGGGTGGAACTGGTCTGCGGTCAAGCAGGCGCTGGAATACCTCTTCTGGGCCGGCGAGGTGTGTGCGGCCCAGCGCACCACCTCGTTCGCCCGCCGCTACGACCTTCCCGAGCGGGTGCTGCCGGCCGAGGTGCTCGACGCTCCCACCCCGAGCGACGCGCAGGCGTACCGCACGCTGGTTGGCATCGCGGCACGGTCGCTCGGCGTGGCCGCCGAGCCGGAGCTGCGTGACTACTTTCGGCTGCCGGTGGCCGGCACCCGGCAGGCCGTCGCCGACCTTGTGGAGGCCGGTGAGCTGCGGCCCGTCGCCGTGCAGGGCTGGCGGCAACCGGCCTGGGTGCACGCCGAGGCCCTGTTGCCCCGCTGGGTGCGCGGCAACACACTGGTCAGCCCGTTCGATCCACTGGTCTGGGAGCGTGCTCGCACTGAGCGGTTGTTCGACTTCAGCTACCGCATCGAGATCTACGTCCCGGCGCCACAGCGGGTGTACGGCTACTACGTGTTGCCGTTCCGCCAGGACGAGCGTTTCACTGCCCGGGTCGACCTGAAGGCGGACCGCAGGGCCGGGGTGCTGCGGGTACCGGCCGCCTGGGTGGAGCCGGTCGCCCACCCGGGGGAGACCGCCGCGGCGCTCGCCGCGGAGCTGTACCGGCTGGCCGGCTGGCTCGGCCTGGACGCGGTGGCACCACCGGTCGCCGGCGACCTCGCCGCCCCGCTGGCCGCCGCGTTGCTGGGCGTGGCCGGTGTACGGTGAGCGGCGTGACGAGCGCTGACCGAGCCGCCGCCGAGCCGCCGCCCGCCAGCGAGTCGGCCGCGCCGCGGTGGCCGGTCGGGGGCGCGCCGCCCGAGACGCCCGCCAACTGGCCGGTGGGTTATCCCGCCGGCTACCCGGTGGCCGAGTCCGACCGGCTCACCCGGTTCGTGGCGCGGCTCTACGACCGCACTCCACGCTGGGTGGCTCCGTTGGCCGCGGTCGGCTGTGTCGCCGCCGGCATCGGCTACACGCTACTCAGTGACCCCACCCGCTCCGCACCGGACGCCCTGCCCACCTGTCTGCTCAAGCTGACGACCGGGCTGGACTGTCCGGGCTGCGGCGGCACCCGTGCCCTCTGGTACGTGCTCAACGCCGACCTGCCGGCCGCGGCCCGACACCACTTCCTCTTCGTCTTCGCGTTGCCCTTCCTGGCGTACCTCTTCGTCGCCTGGGCCGGCAAGCAGGCGTTCGGGTGGCGGCTGCCCGAGCTGCGGATCGGCCCGAAGCTGATCAGCGGGTTCCTGGCCGCCTGGCTGGCGTTCTCGGTGGTACGAAACCTGCCCTGGCCCCCCTTAACCGCCTTCTACGTCTAACCACCCGCCATCGGGGCGGCGCAGCCGCCCTACTACAGTCGCAGGAATGCCGGAGATGGTGCAGCCGCAGGTCAAGCTCGTCGCGTGGACCCACTTCGACCCGCCGCAGGACGTGCCGTGGTCGACTGACGCCGACGGGGGGCAGGCGCTCGCCGAGTTCGCCGGGCGGGCCTGCTACCAGAGCTGGAAGAAGCCCAACCCGGCCACCGCCACCAACGCCGGCTACCTGGCGCACATCCTGGAGGTCGGCCACCTCTCGGTGCTGGAGCACGGCTCGGTGAGCTTCTACTTCACCGGGGTGTCCCGGTCGTTCACCCACGAACTGATCCGGCATCGGCACTTCTCGTACTCGCAGCTGTCCCAGCGGTACGTGCCGGAGCGCGACGCGGCGATGGTCGAGCCGTCGGTGATCGCCGATGACCCGGAGCTGCACAAGCGGTTCGTCGAAGCGGCCGAGACCAGTGTGCGGGCGTACAACGACCTGCTGGAGGGGCTGGAACAGCGCTTCGCCGACGTGGCGAACCCAACGCTGCGGCGCAAGCAGGCCCGGCAGGCCGCCCGAGCGGTGTTGCCGAACGCCACCGAGACCCGAATCGTGGTCACCGGCAACTACCGGGCCTGGCGGCACTTCATCGGGATGCGCGCCACCGAACACGCCGACGTGGAGATCCGCGAGCTGGCAGTGGAGTGCCTGCGGCAGTTGCAGCGGGTCGCGCCGAACGTCTTCGCCGATTTCACCATCGTGACCCTGCCGGACGGCAGCGAGGTCGCACACAGCCCGCACGCCCAGGGGTCGTAACCCCTTCCCCGGTGGCCGGCTGCCGGCCGTCCGATAGGTTGTCACCATGACGCACGACCACCTTGACGCCCCGATCCGGGCGGCCTCCCGCCCGTTCGGCCGGGTGCTCACGGCCATGGTGACCCCGTTCGCCGTCGACGGCGCGCTCGACGTGGACGGGGCGGCCCGGCTCGCGGATCATCTGGTCAGCCAGCAGGGCAACGACGCGCTGGTGGTCAACGGCACGACCGGCGAGTCGCCGACCACCACCGACGCGGAGAAGGAACGCCTGATCCGGGCGGTCGTGGAGGCCGTCGGCGGTCGGGCCCGGGTGGTGGCCGGGATCGGCACCAACGACACCCGGCACACGATCGAGCTGGCCGCGTCGGCGGAGAAGGCCGGCGCCCACGGGCTGCTGGTGGTCACGCCCTACTACAACAAGCCGCCACAGGCTGGGTTGCTGCGTCACTTCACGGCGGTGGCGGACGCGACCGGGCTGCCGGTGATGCTCTACGACATCCCGCACCGGTCCGGCGTGCCGATCGCCACGGAGACGCTGGTCCGGCTCGCCGAGCACGGTCGGATCGTCGCGGTGAAGGACGCCAAGGGCGACCTGACCGCGACCAGTTGGGTGACCAGCCGGACCGATCTGGCGTACTACAGCGGCGAGGACGTGCTCACCCTGCCCGCGCTGGCCGTCGGGTGCGTGGGCGTGGTGGGGACCTCCACCCACTTCACCGGCGTCGAGACCAAGCGGATGATCGAGGCGTTCGACGCGGGAGACACGGCGACCGCGCTGGCGGGGCACCGCCGGCTGCTGCCACTGTTCACCGGCATCTTCCGCACCCAGGGCACCATCCTGGTCAAGGCGGGCCTGGTCGCCCAGGGCCTGCCGGCCGGTCCGGTCCGGCCTCCGCTGGTGGAGGCCACCGCCGCCGAGGTCGCCCAGCTGCGTGCCGACTGCGCGGCGGCGGGCCTACCCCTACCCGAATGATCAAAGAAACGATGGACGCCGGTGACGGCGTCCCAGAATGAGGTGAACGCGTGACCGAGGCGCACAACGAGGAGGCCCAACTCCCCCCGCCGCTGCCGGAAGGTGGGCTGCGGGTCATACCGCTCGGCGGGCTCGGCGCCATCGGCCGGAACATGACCGTCTTCGAGTACGACGGGAAGTTGCTGGTCGTCGACTGTGGTGTGCTCTTTCCGGACGTCGAGCAGCCCGGGGTCGACCTGATCCTGCCCGACTTCGCTCCCATCCTTGACCGGCTCGACGACATCCAGGCGATCGTGCTCACCCACGGTCACGAGGACCACATCGGTGCGGTGCCCTACCTGCTCGCCCACAAACCCGACATCCCGCTGGTCGGCTCGCAGTTCACCCTCGCGCTGGTCGAGGCGAAGCTGGCTGAGCGGCGCATGCAGCCGTACACGCTCACGGTGCGTGAGGGTGGTCGGGAGCGGCTAGGGGCGTTCGAGTGCGAGTTCTTCGCGGTCAACCACTCGATCCCGGACGCCCTCGCGGTGGCCATCCGTACCCCGGCCGGGCTGGTGCTGCACACCGGCGACTTCAAGATGGACCAGCTGCCACTGGACGGCCGGATCACCGACCTGGCCGGCTTCGCCCGGCTCGGCGCCGAGGGCGTGGACCTGCTGCTGTCGGACTCCACCAACGCGGAGATCCCCGGTTTCGTCACCCCGGAGCGGGAGATCGGACCGGTCCTCGACTCGATCTTCGCGAAGGCGCGTGGCCGGATCATCGTCGCTTCGTTCGCCTCCCACGTGCACCGGGTCCAGCAGGTCTTCGATTCGGCGTTCGAGCACGATCGCAAGGTCGCGTTGATCGGCCGCTCCATGGTCCGCAACATGGGCATCGCCCGGGACCTGGGCCTGCTGAACATCCCGGCCGGCCTGGTGGTCGGGCTGGACGAGGCGACGTCGATGCCGCCGGAGCAGATTGTGCTGATGTCAACCGGTTCGCAGGGCGAGCCGATGAGCGCCCTGGGCCGGATGGCCAGCGGCGACCACCGGCACATCACCATCGCCCCCGGCGACACCGTGGTGCTGGCCTCCTCGCTGGTGCCGGGCAACGAGACCTCCGTCTACCGGGTGATCAACCGGCTGGCCCGGGCCGGGGCGGTGGTGGTGCACAAGGACGTGGCGAAGGTGCACGTCTCCGGACACGCCCCCGCTGGCGAACTGCTCTACCTGCTCAACGTGGTCCGGCCCAGCAACCTGATGCCGGTGCACGGCGAATGGCGGCACCTGCGCGCGCACGCCCGGCTGGGTATCGAGTCCGGGGTGGCGGCCGATCGGGTGGTGCTCTGCGAGGACGGCGACGTGGTCGACCTGGTGGAGGGGCGGGCCAGCGTGGTCGGGCACGTCAAGAGCCGCTACGTCTACGTCGACGGGTTGGCCGTCGGTGACGTCAGCGAGTCGTTGCTCACCGAGCGGCGCATGCTCGGTGACGGTGGGTTCATCGCCGCCACCGTCGTGGTGGACTCGGTGACCGGCAAGGTGGTCGCTGGTCCGACCGTGTCGGCCAAGGGGTTCTCCGAGGACCCGGAGGCGTTCAACCCGGTGCTTCCGTTGGTCACCGAGGCTCTCAACCGGGCGGCGGCGGACGGGATCACCGACCCCCACCAGCTGCAGCAGATCGTCCGACGCACGGTGGGTCGGTGGGTCAACGACGCCTACCGGCGTCGCCCGATGATCGTCCCCACCGTCGTCGAGGTCTGAGGTTCGTCGGGTCGCCGGACCCGACGGCGATGGACCGCTGGACTCCGCGTCCGGCGGTCCATCGCCGTTCACGGATGAATTCGGTTGCGGTTCCCTTCAACCGTTCGGGCCGCCTGCCCGTACTCCGATCCGGCAGGCGTACCCACGCGGGCCGGGAGGAGCATGGCGAATGGACCGCAGACGATTGACAGCCATCGGTGTCGTGGTGGCGGCGGTGGGCGCGACGGTAGCGGTGACCCTGCCGTCGTTCGCCGGTGACGGCGCCGGACCGGGCAGCGCGCCGCAGAGCCGGGCGGCGGCGGGCGCGGACCAGGAACTGGTCGAGGCGATGCGCCGGGACCTGCGCCTGGACGAGTCGCAGGTGGCCGCACGCCTGAAGACCGAACGCTGGGCCAGCGGGGTGGTCGGCCAGCTCCGGTCCGACCTCGGTGTGGCCTACGGCGGTAGCTGGCTCAGCGCCGACGGCGGCGAACTCAACGTCGCCGTGACCGACCCGGAGCAGACGCAGCGGGTACGGGCCGCCGGGGCGGTGCCGAAGGTGGTCGATCGCGGGGTCGGGCAGCTCGACGCGGTCAAGAGCCGGATGGATCGTGCCGCCGCCCGGGCCGAGCAGGTTTCCGGCTGGTACGTCGACGTCGCCTCGAACGCGGTCGTGGTGCTCGCCGAGCCGGGCGCGGAGGCAGCCGGTTGGCGTTTCGTGGACCGCGTCGGGGTGTCCCGGCAGACAGTCCGGATGGCCGTCGAGGAGCAGCCCCGGCTCTTCGCCGACGTGCGCGGCGGCGAGGCGTTCCTCGTCGGAACCGGTCGCTGCTCGGTCGGCTTCGCGGTGGCCGGTGGCTTCGTCACGGCGGGACACTGCGGGCGGGCCGGTGACCGGACCACCGGCCCCGACGGTGCGGCACAGGGCGTCTTCCGGGCCTCGTCCTTCCCCGGGGACGACTGGGCCGTCGTGCAGGTCAACAACGACACCACGGTGCTGCCCGAGGTGACCGACTTCCGGGGCGGTGTCGCCCGGGTCGCCGGCTCGCAGGAGGTGCCCGTCGGCTCGTCGATCTGCCGTTCCGGCTCCACGACCGGGGTCCGCTGCGGCGTCGTCCAGGCCCGTAACGCCACCGTCCGCTACCCGGAGGGACTGGTCGGTGGTCTGGTTCGCACCAACGTCTGTGCCGAGCCCGGTGATTCCGGCGGTTCGTGGATCTCGGGCAACCAGGCCCAGGGTGTCACCTCCGGTGGCTCGGGTGACTGCGTGCGTGGCGGCAGCACGTTCTACCAGCCGGTCAACGAGATCCTGCAACGCAACAACCTGACGCTGATCACGACGCAGAACTTCCGGGCTCTAGGCAGCCGGCGCTGAGCGTCCGGGCCCGGCCGGGGAGGAATCACCCGGCCGGGCCCGGCGACCAGGCATCAGGGAAGGGCGGCGACCGCCTCCGCGTAGGCCAGACCGGTGCGGACCGTGGCGTCCACCAGCACCGTCACCTGGATCGGCGCCACCCCGTCCGCCAGGTCGGTGGTCACCTCGCCGGCCAGCACCAACTCGCCGTCGCCCGGATCGTGCACGTACGCCTTGGGTAGCAGCCGGTCCCGGTTCCATCCGTTGCAGAACGCGTACGCCTCGGCTCGTCGGGCCGCCGGTAGCCGACGCCCGGCGACCACCCGGGCGTGCAGGATGTCCCGGCGTTCTCCGGCTCGCCGGAACTGGATCACCGCGTCACCCCAGCGTCCCAGCACGGTGCCGGCGGAGTCGAGGGTGTAACCGTAGCCCCGTTCATCCAGGGCGGCTGTGATCATCGCGGTGGTCAGCGCGTCGACCTCGTCCACGGCCGGCTGCTCGGCGCCGTCCGTCGGCTCGGGCTCCTCGTCGGCGGGCAGCGGCACCGGCGCGGCGAGCGGGCGTTCCCTCAGCCAGGAGGCCATCCGGCCGGACTGGTGTCCGGTGCCGTTGCGGGCGTCGAAGCTGCCGGCCAGGCCGGTCGCGAGGGCGAGCAGTTCGCCACCGAGCTGGCTCACCGTGACCTCCGCTGCCGCCTGCCCTCGGTAGCCGGGGCGGCGTACCGACCGGTCGCCGCCCGTATCGGCCGTCAACAGGCAGATTCGTGCGCCCGCCGTGGCGAACTCCATCACCGACAGGTCCTCGTGCGGCTGCTCCAGCCGGGGCAGCTGGGCAACGACGATCTCCAGTCCGCGGTCGAGGTGGCCGCCGAGCGAACAGAAGCGCAGGTGCGTGGCGAGGTAGCTGAACCCGTCGGGCTCGGCACGGTGCCGGCGGTAGGCGAGCACGTGCGCCCGTGCCGCCTGTTCCGCCTCGCCCGTCCGCAGCCAGGGCAGCAACGCCGCGGTCAGGGCGGCCTCGGGCTGCGCCGTGCACCGGGCCGGGCCATCGAGCAGGGGCGCGAGGGTGTCGAGCGCCGCCACCCAGTCGCCCCAGCCGTCGAGCAGTTCGGCCTGGCGTACGGGCAGGCAGTCCGGGCAACCGCCGGCGGGATCGGCCGGGCTGGTCCGCCATTGGCTCAGCCAGCCCCGGGCGGCGGGTTCGTCGCCCGCCTGGTCGGCGATCCGGCAGCGCAGTTGAGCGACCAGGGCGCTGCCCGCCACGCCGGCACTTGCCTCGTCGGCCAGGCCGTCCAGAACGCTCCGGGCCTGGTCGAGGCCGATCCGGGGGCTGCCGAGCAGTGCCTCGACCGCATACCGCCGGTATCTACGCAGCGTGTCGGCGTCGGACCGGGCCGCGTCGAGGCAGTGCCGGACGGGCTCGAACAGTCGCCATCGCTCGCCGCCACGCAGGTACGTCTCGACCAGCTCGGACCACGCCTGTAGTGCGATCCGTCGATCGCCCGTCGCGTCGGCGAGGGCGGCGACCCGCTCGAGTTCGGCTATGCGCGACTCGCCGTCGGGCATGTCCCGGGCATCGGTCAGCGCGTCGCCGGGGGCACGTCCGGTCCGCGGCCCGCCGAGTGGCCTGGCGGCACGCGCATCACCGCGACCCCTGCCGCCGCTCGCCGCCGGCCCGGTCACGGATGCGCCGTTCCGGCCAGGCGGCCCACCTCGGCGGCCAGCCGGCAACCGGTCGAGATGCCCCGGTCGAGCAGCCGGTCGAGCTGGTGCGGCGTCACTCCCCGTTCCAGGTCGGCGATGACCTCGCCACAGACGCGGGCCTGGCCGTCGTCGGCGACGTGCAGGAACGCCTTGGGCCAGAACCGGTCACGGTTCCAGGTGTTGCAGAAGTGGTGCAGCGAGGGCACCTGCTCGACCGGGAAGGTGCGGGTGGCGATGGTGCGTACCTGGAGCAGCTCCCCGGCGTCGCCGGCGAGCAGGAACCAGATGTGGCTCTCCGCCCAATGGCCGACGAGCTCACCCGCCGCGTTGGTGGTCACCGCGTGTCCCCGGGTGGCCAGTACCGCGACGACGAGTTCGTTGGTCAACGGCCGCAGCACCGACGGGCACCCGGCGAACGGGTCCTCCGGGCGGTCCTCGAACTCCGGCGACCTCATGGAACACCCCCTCGCCAGGCAGATATCACGGTCGGCGGCGGGGGCCGCGCTGCGACACGCGGAGCGACCAGGAAGACCGGCTGATCGCCGGGCCCGCCGTTACGGTGATGCTATGGCGGGCCGTACCCCTCAGGCGAGTCGGCGGCGCGGCGCGTCGCCGCGCGGCGGCACGAACAGTCGTGCCCGTCAACCGGCCAAGAAGACCCGTGCGCCGGCCCGGCGCCGCGCCTCGGCGCGGGGACCGGGCCCCGCCGTGTACGCCGGGCGGGCGATCCGGGCACTGTGGATGGGCGTGGCTCACGGAGCCGGCTGGGCGGTGCGTGCCGCCGGACGGCATGCCGCGTCGGCCCGCGACCTCGACCCTGAGCACCGCCGCGACGGGGCTGGTCTGCTACTGATCGGGCTTGCCCTGCTCGGCGCGGGCGCGATCTGGTTCTCGGCGGCCGGGCCGCTCGGCGCCCGGCTGGCCGACACGGTTCGTCTCTTTCTCGGCGCCATCTCCATCGTGGTGCCGGTGCTGCTCGGCATCGGGGCCTGGCGGCTGATGCGCGGTACCGAAGACCCAGAACACCGTGGGCGGGGGTTGGTCGGCTGGGGTTCCATGCTGGTCGCCACCGCCGCGTTGTTGCACATCGGCCAGCAGCCAACCGAGCCGGGCGAGCGGGACTTCGCCGGTGGGCTGGTCGGCGCCGGCGTCGGCAGTCTGCTGGAGCGCGCGGTCACCGCCTGGGTGGCGGTGCCGCTGCTGATCCTGCTGCTCGTGTTCGGGCTGCTGGTGGTGAGCGCGACACCGATCAACAAGATTCCCGAGCGGCTCGGACTGCTCGCCGGTGCCGTGGTCGGGCAGGGCGGGTCGGAGACGGAGGAGGCTTCCGCCGCGCCGCTCCGACGGCGGCCGGCGAAGCGCACCGCGCCGGCGGTCGAGCCGGACGGGTCCGACGAGCTGGACGACATGGACCTGCAGGAGACCATTGTCCTGCCCCGCAAGGCGCCGTCGCGGGTGCCGGCGAGCCGCAAGCCGGCCGAGCCGCCGGAGCACTCGCCCGCGCCGACCCGGGCCGAACAGCTCGCGCTGACGGGGCTGGCGGGCGACTACACCCTGCCGCCGGCGAACCTGCTCGGCAGCGGGTCCGCGCCGAAGACCCGCAGCAAGGCGAACGACGAGGTGATCGCCGCGCTGACCGGCGTCTTCGACCAGTTCGACGTGGACGCGGCGGTCACCGGCTTCACCCGGGGGCCGACGGTGACCCGCTACGAGGTCGAGTTGGGTCACGGGGTCAAGGTCGAGCGGATCACCCAGCTTTCCCGCAACATCGCGTACGCGGTGAAGTCGCCGGACGTGCGCATCCTGAGCCCGATCCCGGGCAAGAGCGCGGTGGGCGTGGAGATCCCGAACACGGACCCGGAGAACGTGGCGCTCGGTGACGTGCTCCGGTCGCGTGCCGCCACCAGCGACCACCATCCGATGGTGGTCGCGCTGGGCAAGGACATCGAGGGCGGCTACGTGGTGGCCAACCTGGCGAAGATGCCGCACATCCTGATCGCGGGGGCCACCGGCGCGGGCAAGTCGAGCTGCCTGAACAGTTTGCTGATGTCCGTTCTGACCCGGGCGACGCCGGACGAGGTGCGGCTGCTGCTGATCGACCCGAAGCGGGTCGAGATGACCGGCTACGAGGGGATCCCGCACCTGGTCACCCCGATCGTGACCAACGCGAAGAAGGCGGCCGACTCGCTGGAGTGGGTCGTCCGCGAGATGGACATGCGCTACGACGATCTCGCCGCGAACGGGGTCCGGCACATCGACGACTTCAATCGGAAGGTGCGCACCGGCGAGATCAAGGCGCCGCCGGGCAGCGAGCGCGAGATGCGTCCGTACCCGTACCTCTTGGTGATCGTGGACGAGTTGGCCGACCTCATGATGGTCGCCCCGCGCGACGTCGAGGACTCGATTGTGCGGATCACCCAGCTTGCCCGGGCTGCCGGCATCCACCTGGTGCTGGCGACCCAACGTCCCTCGGTCGATGTGGTGACCGGCCTGATCAAGGCCAACGTGCCGTCCCGGCTGGCGTTCGCCACCTCCTCGCTGGCCGACTCCCGGGTCATCCTCGACCAGCCCGGCGCGGAGAAGCTGCTCGGCCGGGGAGACGGGCTGTTTCTGCCCATGGGCGCCTCGAAGCCGGTGCGGATCCAGGGTGCCTGGGTCACCGAGCGCGAGATCAACGACGTGGTGAAGTTCTGCAAGGACCAGCGTGAGCCGGAGTTCCGCCCGGACGTGCTGGCCCCCGCGCAGGACACCAGAAAGAAAATCGACGAGGACATCGGCGACGACCTGGACCTGCTGGTGCAGGCGGTTGAACTGGTGGTCACCTCGCAGTTCGGCTCGACCTCGATGCTGCAGCGAAAGTTGCGGGTCGGCTTCGCGAAGGCGGGCCGGTTGATGGACCTGATGGAGACCCGGGGCGTGGTCGGCCCGTCAGAGGGCTCCAAGGCCCGCGACGTGCTGGTCAAGCCGGACGAACTGGAAGAAGTCCTGGCAGGGATGCGGGGTAGTGGTGACTGAGCGTGCGGAGCCAAAGATCAGAGCGCGCTGAGGATCAGCATGCTCAACACCATGGCGACCACGTTGGCCGCAGCGGCGTACCAGCCGAGCGGCTTGTCACCGAGGACCGCGCCGACGACGCCGAGGACCAGACCGATGACTCCGAAGAGGATCGGGTTGAGCAGCAGCGCGAGTACCGCGCACACGAAGCCCACGATGGTGCAGATGCGGGCGGCGCTGGTCGAGCGGACGGTGCTGGTGGCCATGTCTTCCTCCGGTGGGTGAGTCTGCGTCTGCCGTCCCTGTCTACCCTGCGGACGTTCGCCACGCCCTCGACGCGGGTCGGGTCAGTGGTAGATCTTGAGGCCGACGACGCCGGCGACGATCAGCAACAGACAACCGATCCGGGCCAGGCCGGCGGACTCGCCCAGCACGAGCATCCCCACCAGGGCGGTGCCGGTCACCCCGATGCCGACCCACACCGCGTACCCGGTGCCGACCGGAATCTCCCGCAACGCGTACGCCAGGCCGGCCATGCTCAGCAGCAGCGTGATCACGAAGACCGCCGAGGGAAGCGGGCGGGTGAAACTGGCGGAGCGGTCCAGGGCGATCGCCCACGCCGTCTCCAGAAGTCCGGAGATTACCAGCACGATCCAGGCCATCGGTTCACCTCTTCGGTGGGCCCGGCCACCGGGGCCGGGACGAGTCGGGTCAACGCACGGGGCGTCTTGACCTGACCGGGTACGCCCGCGACTCGTCCGGGACGGCCGCGCAGAGCCGTCGCGGCCGACGCTAGCACCGGGAGGAACTGTGCCGGGGTGAGTTGGCTCACCCGTGATGGACCTCAACCTTGCTTCACCCTGCACGATGTATCCATGACCGTGCTCATCTCCGACCCGGCGGTAGCCGCCGCGTTGGACGCCCCGACCGCGGTGGACGCGATGCGTGAGGCCCTCCTCGCCGCGTACGACGGTCGGCTGGTGGCACCGCCCCGGGCCGCCGCGCCGCTCGGCGGCGGTCGGCTGATGCTCACCGCCGGGCACCTGGTCGGACAGTGGTACGGCTACCGGTCGTACGACACGTTCGGGCATCCGGAGAGCGAGCAGGTGGTGGTGCTGCACGACGGGCGCACCGGCGCCGTGCGGGCGGTGGCCGTGGGTGTCGAGTTGGGCTCCCGGCGTACCGGCGGGTTGGGCGGGGTCGCGGTGGACGTCCTGGCCCGGCCGGACGCGGCCACCGTCGGGGTGATCGGCGCCGGTGGCCAGGCGTGGACCCAGGTCTGGGCGGCGACGGCGGTGCGGCGGCTGCGTGAGGTGACCGTGTACAGCCGCTCCTCGGCGCGGCGGGAGGCGTTCGCCGCCAGGGTTCGGGCCGAACTCGGTATTCCGGCTCGCGCCGTGCGCACCGCCCGGGCGGCCGTGCGCGACCGGGACGTGGTGGTTCTCGCCACCACCAGCCCGGAGCCGGTGCTGACCACCGCCGACCTGAGCCCCGGTACGCACGTCAACGCGGTCGGTTTCAAGCAGCTTGACCGCTCGGAGTTCGACACCGATCTGCTGGACGCCGCTGCCGTGCTGGCTAGCGATTCGCTGGCGCAGGCGATGTCCTACACGCCCCCGATGCTCGCCGCGCAGCCGCCGTACGCGTCCCGGCTGTGCGACCTGGGCGCGATGCTGGCCGGAGCGACGTCCGGCCGCACCGACGCGGACCAGGTTTCCGTCTTCTGCTCTGTCGGCCTGGCCGGCACCGAGGTCTTCCTCCTCGACCGCCTGGTCGGGATCCTCGCCCCGGCACGCTAGGTCGTCCCGGCCGCACCCGCCGTTGCCGGAGCCGCCTGCGCCTCCCGGTACCCTCGAATGGTGGCTGCCACCTCCCCTACTGACAACTCCGGCGCCGACGGTCGCCGGGTCGCCCTGTTGACCCTGGGCTGTGCCCGCAACGAGGTCGACTCGGAGGAGTTGGCCGCCCGCCTGCATGCCGACGGCTGGCAGGTGACGACCGACGGCGAGGGCGCCGACGTGGTGGTCGTCAACACCTGCGGGTTCGTGGAGAAGGCAAAGCAGGACTCCATCCAGACACTGCTCGCCGCCGCCGACACCGGCGCGAAGGTGGTCGCCGCCGGCTGCATGGCCGAGCGGTACGGCCGGGAGCTGGCCGACAGCCTCCCGGAGGCCCAGGCGGTGCTGAGCTTCGACGACTACCCGGACATCTCTGCCCGGCTCGGCGCGGTCGTCTCCGGCCAGGAGTTCGCCGCGCACACCCCGCGCGACCGGCGCGAGTTGCTGCCGCTGACCCCGGTCGCGCGCCGCGACAGCGCGGTCTCGTTGCCCGGGCACGGCCGCGACGTCGACGTCGACGAGCACACCCCCGCGCACCTGCGGACGGTACTGCGCCGCCGGCTCGACAACGGGCCGGTGGCCTCGCTGAAGCTGGCCAGCGGCTGTGACCGGCGCTGTGCGTTCTGCGCCATTCCCGCCTTCCGGGGGGCCTTCGTCTCCCGTACCCCGGACGAACTGCTCGCCGAGGCCGAGTGGCTGGCCAAGAGCGGCGTCCGGGAGTTGGTCCTGGTCAGCGAGAACTCGACGTCATACGGCAAGGATCTCGGCGACCCCCGTGCGCTGGAGAAGCTGCTGCCGCAGCTCGCCGCCGTCGAGGGCATCGTCCGGGTCCGGGCCAGCTACCTCCAGCCGGCCGAGACCCGGCCCGGGCTGGTCGAGGCCATCGCCGGCACGCCGGGTGTGGCTCCGTACTTCGACCTGTCGTTCCAGCATTCCAGTGAGCCGGTGCTGCGCCGGATGCGACGTTTCGGCTCCACCGACCGTTTTCTGGAGCTGCTGGCGTCCGCGCGGGCGCTGGCACCGCTGGCCGGGGCGCGGAGCAACTTCATCGTCGGTTTCCCCGGCGAGACCCGTGCCGACGTCAACGAGCTGGTCCGGTTCCTCACCGAGGCCCGGCTCGACGCGATCGGCGTCTTCGACTACAGCGACGAGGACGGTACCGAGGCCGCCGGGCTGTCCGGCAAGGTCTCCGCCGCCACCGTGAAGCGTCGGTACGACAATCTCAGCGCGCTCGCCGACGAGCTGTGTTCGCAGCGGGCCGAGGATCGCCTCGGCTCGACGTTGGAGGTGCTGGTCGACTCCGTCGACGGGGCAGTCGTCGAGGGTCGGGCCGCGCACCAGGCGCCGGAGGTGGACGGCTCGACCACGCTGGTCGCGCCGGACGGCGGCGGGGTCGACCTGGCCGCGTTGCGCCCAGGTGACCTGGTCCGGGCCACGGTGACCGGTACCGAGGGCGTGGATCTGATCGCCGTGCCGGAGGAGATGATCTCGGCGGCGCCCGGCGCGGCGCGGTGACGGCGGACCGGGACGAGGCGGGGGAGACACGACGTGCGGTGCCGGGTGCGCCAGCGGAGGGGAGCGAGCAGGTGACCGGGGGGGCCGAGTCGACGGTGCCGGTGGTGGCGCGGGTGCCCGTGGTCAACGCCGCCAACGGCCTGACTGCGCTGCGGTTGCTGCTGGTGCCGGTCTTCGCGGCCTCGGTGGTCGTCTCGGGCATGGCACACGGCGGGTGGCAGATCATCGCCTGCGTGATCTTCGCGGTCGCCTCGGCGACGGATCTGGTCGACGGCTGGATCGCCCGCCGGTTCGGGCTCGTCACCGCGGTCGGTAAGGTGGCCGACCCGATTGCCGACAAGGCACTCACCGGTGCGGCTCTGCTCCTGCTGTCCTGGTACGACCGGCTGCCCTGGTGGGTGACGGTGGTCATCCTGGCACGCGAGTTGGGCATCACGGCCCTGCGGTTCTGGGTGATCCGGCGTGGCGTGATCGCCGCGAGCCGCGGCGGAAAGGTCAAGACCGCGTTGCAGATACTCGCCATCACCTGGTACCTGTGGCCGATGCCTGCGACGCTCGCCGCGATCGGTCCTTGGATTATGGCAGCGGCGGTCGCGGTGACCGTGGTCACCGGCTTCGACTACATCGCCCAGGCACTGCGTCTGCGCCGCGTCCGACGCTGACCGCCCGATCGGCCTTCCGGCGCGTGCGGCGCCGGAATCGGGAAAGATGCAGATCATGGGTGTTCGAGAGGCCGAGGGGGCGATGGGCAGCGCGGCGGCGGGGGTGGTGCACCGCCTGAGCGAGCGGCGGGAGACGGTCGCCACCGTCGAGTCGCTGACCGGCGGGCTGCTGGCCGCCACGATCGTGGAGATCGCCGGCGCGAGCGCCGTCTACCGCGGTGGGCTGGTGGTCTACGCGACCGAGCTGAAGGAGCAGCTGGCCGGCGTACCGGCGGCACTGCTCGCCGAGCGTGGCCCGGTCGATTCGGACGTTGCGGCGACGCTCGCCGAGGGCGGGCGGCGACGCTGTGGGGCCGACTGGGGCCTGGCCACCACCGGGGTGGCCGGCCCGGAGCCGCAGAACGGCAAGCCGGTCGGGCTGGTCTTCGTCGCCGTCGCCGGCCCGGACGGCAGCGAGGTGCGGCAGCTCGACCTGGTGGGCGGGCGGGACCGCGTCCGCGGTGCCGCCGTGACCGAGGCGCTGCGCCTGCTCGCCGAGCACGTCCAACTCTCGGGCACCGTAGGACCCGTCGTAAGGTAGCCGGGCGGGGTGGGATGTCGTGGCGGCGCGCAGCGGGTACGGTTGCGGGAAAGCTTCGACAGCCGGAGCCCGGTGGCATCACCGGACCGGATGGCCGGGCGAACTGTGTCCCTCAGGGGAGGTGCGATGGTCCTGCTACGCCGGGTGATCGGTGACGCACTGAGGGCGCGCCGGCAGGGGCAGCACCGCACACTGCGTGAGGTCTCTTCCGCCGCCAACGTCAGCCTTGGCTACCTGTCCGAAATCGAACGCGGCCACAAGGAACCTTCCAGCGAACTGCTCGCCGCGATCTGCGACGCGCTGGGTGCCCGCCTTTCCGAGCTGCTGCGCGAGGTCAGCGACACGGTCGCGTTCGCCGAGCAGCTGCCGGGCGTGCTGGTGCCGGTACAGGACGAGCCGGCCGATTCGTCGTCGGTCGTCGCCGGGACGCACAAGGCCACGGGCCGGGGGGTGCGTCAGGTCACCTCGAACGGCTCGGTCGCTGTTTCCGCACGCCAGGAATCTCCGCTCAAGGCAACCCTGCGCAGTTCCCGGGTCCGTTCCGCCGCCGACCGCAGCGACCGGGACGTGGTCTGCGCCGCCTGAGACGTCGCGGGCCGATGGTCGAGGTGACCGCCGCCGCGTAGGGTTGATCGCGACGTCTCCTCTCGTCGGTACGGGATGTCGTACTGGCGCCCGGCTGGGACGATGGTTGCACCATCGCCGGTGGCCGAGCTGGGACGCCGGGTCGGGCAGGTGCAGCGACGTGATTGAGGGGATACCGCGGAGATGGCGAACCCGTTCGTCAAGGGCTGGAAGTATCTGATGGCGCTCTTCGGCGCCCGACTCGACGAGCACGCCGACCCCAAGGTGCAGCTCCAGCAGGCGATCGACGAGGCGCATCGGCAGCACCAGGCGCTTGTCCAGCAGGCCGCCGCGGTGATCGGCAACCAGCGCCAGTTGGAGATGAAGCTGTCTCGGCAGATGTCCGATGTCGAGCGGTTGCAGGCCAACGCCCGCCAGGCTCTGGTGCTGGCCGATCAGGCCCGGGCCAAGGGTGACGAGACGGAGGCCGGGCGCTACGAGCAGACTGCCGGGGCCCTGGCCACCCAACTGGTCTCCGCGGAGCAGTCCGCAGAGGATCTGAAGACCCTGCACGACCAGGCGCTCGGCGCCGCCGGGCAGGCCCGCCGGGCGGTGGAGAACAACTCGATGATCCTCCAGCAGAAGCTCGCCGAGCGGTCCAAGCTGCTCAGCCAACTGGAGCAGGCCAAGATGCAGGAGAGCGTGGCCGCCTCGCTGGAGTCGATGTCGGCGCTCACCGCCCCCGGCGGCACTCCCACCCTGGACGAGGTCCGCGACCGCATCGAGCGCCGCTACGCCAACGCGATGGGCCGCGCTGAACTCGCCGGGAACTCGACGGAGAGTCGGATGCTGGAGATTCAGAAGGCCACCCTGGACACCGCCGGGTCGGCCCGACTCGACCAGATCCGGGCCAGCCTGGCCGGCGAGCAACTTGGTGCGGGCACCGAGCGTGCTGCCGCAGCCGACCAGCCGGCGGCGCAGACCGGTGACCCGGCCGTCGCCCGGCTCGACGAGATCAGGGCCAGCATGAGCCGCGATCGCGGCACCGGCGACAGCACCGCCGCCGGCTGAGCGCAGCGGTCGAGGAGCCGACGTGGCAGACGAGCGCACCCGTTACTTCCGGCGGCTGAGCAGGCTGCGTCGCTCCGCGCGTCGGTGGAGCGTACTGGCCGGCGGGCTCAGCGGCGCGACGATCGTGCTGACCCCGTACGCCGGCATCGGGCTGGCCGACGCAGCCTGGGCCGCTGCCGCGGGTGCCGCGACCGCGCTGGCGAGCTGGCGCTGGGTCGACCTACGCGCACTGGCCGCGCAACCTGCCCCGCCCGCGCTCGATCCGGCTCAGGCCGCCGCCCGATCCCGGGCCTGGCTGGTCGCCGCCGTGGAGCGGCTGCCGGCCGGGGCCGGCGTGGTGGCCGAGGTACGCCGGGCCAGGGGCAGAACCGCGTTGCGCGGCACCAGCGCGGCGCAGCCGTGGGAGCGCCTGGACCGGGCGGCATCGACGATGGCGGGGATGTCTGGCCGGCTGACCGGTCTGGCCGAGCCGGCAGTCGCCGAGGCCGCCACAGCCGAGCGGTCGCTGCGTGAGCTGGCGAACCGGGTGGCGAGCGTGGAACGCGCGGCCCGGATCGCGCCGGTCGATGCCCAAGCACCGCTGGCCGAGGCGCACCAGGCGCTGACCAGGCAGTTGGAGTCGGGGGTGGCTGCCTACGAACGGCTGGTGGTTGCTGGCGCCGGCTACCTGGCGCAGGAGTACCGGCCGGAGCAGGAACATCCCGCCGCCGCCCGGCTCACCGAGGCCACGGACCTGCTGCACGGCTTCGCTTCGGCGCTGTCCGAGCTGCGCGCGGTGGGCCGTCCCGCTGCCGCTCCCTGACACCGGCCAAACCACCGGTGGCAACGAAGCATGCGGTGCGACACCTGGATCGACGGCGCTGGCCGTTGTCGGTACCGCTACGACCAATGACGGGCCGCGGGACGTGCCCGGTCAGTTCGGGGTGGTTACCGGGATGCTGCCGGTGAACGGGGAGGTGCCGACCACGTTGAACGAGCGGATCCGGTAGTGGTAGGTGACGCCACGGGTCAGGCCGGTGTTGGTGAAGCCTCGACCGGTGACCGTGAAGGTCGCCAGTTCACGGCTGAAGGCCGGGTCCAACGCCCGTTCGACGGTGAAGCCGGTGCCCTGGCCGGCGGGCGTGCTGGCCGCCCACCCCAGGACCACCGTTGCGGTGTCCGGGCCGGGTGCGCTGGTGGCGACGCTCACCGAGGTCGGCGTGCCGGGAGCGGCCGGGGTGCTCGCCGTCGCCACCGTCGACCAGGGTGAGGCGGTGCCGAGGTAGGTGGTGCGCACCCGGTAGTAGTACGTGGTGTCGGGTGCGACCGCCGGGTCGAGGTAAGTGTCGCCGACGCTGATCGCGGTGGTGCCCGGCCCGCTGGTGAAGGTCGGGTTGGTGGCCCGTTGCACGTCGATCCCGGTGGCGAAGGACCGGTTGGCCCAGCGCAGCGCGACCCGCAGCGGCGCGGCCGGCGGGATGGCCGCGGTCAGCCTGGTCGGTGCGGTGAGCTGAACCGACGCGGGGATGCTGTTCGACCAGGTGGAGCAGCCGACCGAGTTCTCCGTCCGGATCCGGTAGTGGTAGGTGACCCCGGGAGTGACCGTCGCGTCGGTGTAGCGGGTCGCCGTGGCCGCCACGGTGATCGTGGTCAGCCCGTTGGCGAACGTCGCATCGGTGGCGCGCTGCAACAGGTGGCTGGTGGCCGGTGGGCGGATGCCGTAGCCGTTGCCGGTCCAGGCCAGGGTGATCGCGGGCAGGGCGGTCGCCGAGCCGGGGGCGGGGGCGGCGGTGAGCCCGGTCGGTGCCCGGGGCGAGACGCGAACCACCAACGGCCGGTACATGCCCTGGTCCCGGTGGCCGGCCGCCCCGCTCGACCAGCCGTACTCCCAACCCAGGTTGACCAACTGGTTGACCCCGGCCGCCGGCCGTCCGTCGACCGGGCTGACCGGTGTGGACCCGAGCCGGGTGCCCGCCGGACGGCTCGGGTCGAGCAGCCGTACGCTGTCCCCGATCTTGAACGGCAGGACCGGTGCCTCGGGTCGCAGTGCGAGTAACACGTCCTCGCCCGGATCCACCCGGACGATCTGCTTCCAGCCGAGTTCGCCGGGGTGTGGCGGCCGGATCGTGCCGTCCCGACCGACCCGGCCGACCACCTGCACGTCCAGCCCGTCGAAGCGCACCGGATGACTCTGCCGGCCAGCGCCGCGTACCCGCCAGAGCTGGCTGCCGTCGCCGGGCGCGCCGACCGCCACGGCCGGGTCGCAGACGTGCAGCACCTCGGTCGGCGGGTCGGCGGGACCGAGCGGGATGGCGCCGCCGTGCAGCGGTCCGGCCTGCGGGTGCGCCACGCACAGTCGGCCGGTGAGTCGGCCGTGGCCGGGTTCGAAGACCTGCTGCACGGCCTTGACCTCCAGCGGCAGGTTCACCGGTGCGGCACCGCTGGGCGCCATGAACTCCACGGAGGCGGCGTGCACCGGCATCCGGGTCGGGCCGGAGGTGGTGCCGAAGCAGGCGTCGTACGCCGCGGCGGGCACCACCGGGGGACGTTGGCTGGCCGCGTACACGGCGGGCAGTCGTTCCCGCAGCCGGTCGTGGTCGTACGGCTCCGCCGGTGTTCCCGCCACCCGCAGTTGCAGCAGGGTGCGGGTGTTCGGACCGTACCCGGGAAGGGTGGACGGCGCGCCGCCCTCGGCGGTGCGGTCCGGCCCGCCGGTGTGCTGGTCGTACCGGGGGTCGAAGCAGGGCAGCGGGGCGGGGCAGTCGTTGTAGAGGATCAGTGTGCTGCCGGGTGTGACCGTGGCGAGGTCGACCAGCACGTCGGCCCGCTCGCCGGGGGCCAGCAGCAGTGCGTGACCGCCGACGTTGAGCACGGTCGGGTCGCGCCGGTCGTACCGGAAGCCGATTGGCTGGTTCGGGACCACCACGGGTGCCGGCAGCAGGCCGCACTCGTTGCCGATCCGGAGCATCTCGGGGCCGGCCGCTGCCGGGTCCGGCACGCCACCGGACCGACCGTCGGTGGGCCAGCCGACCGGCCGGCCGGGCGTACGGGCCGCGTCCACCATCGGCACCTCGCCCGCATCGGCATCGGCCAGCCGGCCGTCGGGTGTCCACATCGGCGCGTCCGAGGCGGCCCGGTACAGCTGTAGATTGAGCCAGCGGTCGGTGCAGGCGTTCAGGATGTGCCACCGGTACAGCCGGGGTTCCACCTCCAGGTACGGGTAGGCGGCACCGTTGACCAGCACGGTGTCGCCGTACGCGCCCGGCACCGCGCTCGGGTGCGGCACACCCGGCACCTCCGGCGGCTCGTCCGGGTCGGTGACCGGATCATGGTGCGGGTTGGGTACCGCGGCGGCGGGCAGGTCCTGGCCCAGGCCCGGCGCCGTACGTGACCACGGTCCGTAGTCCCACCGGCCGGTGGGGTTGCGCCCGTCGATCCGGTGCGGGTTCTGCCGGGGCTGGTAGACGTGCGGGTGCCAGAGGGCGCCGCGCGATCCCCAGCGGTCCCGGTCCCAGGTCGGATCCTGGGTGGCGAGTTGGGCGTCGTCCGGCACGAACGTCTTGTCCTCGAAGACCAGCGGCAGCTCGTCGGCCGGTAGCAGCCCCTCGCCGACCAGCCCCTCCTGGGCCTTGTCGGTGAGCAGGTAGAGCGCGAGCTGGCCGGAGTGGATGGTCAACCGGGACAGCCCTACGGTGTTGTCGTGGAACCAGAGCAGTCGGCCGCTCTGTTCGTTGGGGAAGTAGAGCGTGGTGGCGCCCTGCCCGGGGTGGGCCATGTCGGGGACGTGGGCCAGGCTGACGCCCGTCGGGTAGGGGGTGATCTCACCCGCCGGGGTGATCCACTGCCAGGGGTTGCCGGCGCTGATCCAGCCGGTGTGTGCGCCGCAGAGGTGCAGCACCGCCCGGTTCTGCGGAAAGGGCGCCGGCCCGTCGAGGGGAGCGGCGCCGGCACCGGGCACGGTCGGGTCGACCGGCAGGAACAGCTCGCCGGCCGGGCCGGCGGGAAGCTGGTTGATGAACTTGATCCGCACCGGCCGGCCGCGGCGGGCCAGCACGACCGGGCCGAGATGCCAGGGCCGTGGTGGCGGGGCGACGGTGTTGTGCCCGTCGACGTCAGTGCCGAGGTTCAGCTGCCGGTAGCCGCGAAGGCGGGTCGCCGGCAGGTCCCGGTGCAGGCGCTGCGCGTACTCCTGTAGGCCGATCTCGTAGTAGTCGCAGCCGGGGTGGGTGATGGTGTCCGGCACGGCGACGGGCAGGTGGGCGCCGAGCGGGGTCTGACCCAGAGCGCCCAGGCCGGGCAGTGGGTCGACGAACTTGCGCAGTCCGGTGCCGGCCAGTACCGCGCCGTCGTCGCCCAGGACCGGCAGCGGGCTGAAAGCGTGGTTCGGCACCGGGCCGAAGCAGCGGGGGGCCGCCGCCGGATCCAGGCTCGCCGGCATCGGTTCCGGGCTCGCCGGTGCCTGGACCGGCACCCGGGCTGGTGCCGACGTCGGTACGGTGTCGTCGTCGGGCTCGGCCGGGCGGTCGGGGTCGACGTGGGTGCGGGTGACGCGGACCAGCCAGGTCGACCGGAGTCTGCGGAACACAGCCATGGCTCTCCCGGGGATCGGGGCATGACGGCCACCACCGGCGACGTGGCGGCGCGGGCGGGCGGTGTGACGTTCCGTGAGCCGTCATTCGCAGCATGCGACGCGCGTGGTCGGTTAGGAAGGGCCCAGTCGTCCTAATCTGCCGATGCTGCGGCGTGTTGTCCGCGCCACTCCGGTCCGGTCGGGTGACGGGCCGTTTACCGCATCGGACCTGCCCAGACCGCCACGTGGAAGATCCACGGCAGTGGCTTCAGGTTGCGGTGGCGCGAGCCGGTCAAGGCGCGCCGGGCTGGCAGGTGGGGCACCAGTAGGTGACCCGTTCGCCCAGGTCCTCCTTGCGGATGGCGGTGCCGCAGCGCCGGCACGGCTGCGCCCGTCGCCCGTACACGTAGCTGGTCTGGCCGTGCCGTAGGGATCCGGTGCTGCTCTGCGTCCACCGGCCCCGGTTGGCGGCCAGCAGCGCCTGCGCCAGCGTGACCAGACCGGTCAGGTCGGGCACGTCCCGTACCGGTGTGCGGGGATGGACGCCGCGCAGGAACAGCACCTCGCACTTGTAGAGGTTGCCGATGCCGGCCAGGTTGCGCTGGTCGAGCAGGGCCACACCGATCGGGATGTCGGGGTGGGCGGTCAGCCGGCGGGTGGCCTCGGTCGCATCCCAGCCGACGCCGAGCAGGTCGGGGCCGAGGTGGCCGGTGAGGCGCCCCTCCTCGGCGGTGGGTACCAGGGTCACCTCGTGCAGGTGGTAGCCCACGGCGGTCGCGACCGGGGCGCGCAGCACCACCCGGATCAGATGCGCCGGCCGCGCCGACCAGCGTTCGCCCGTTGTGTACGCCCGCCAGGTGCCGTCCATCCGCAGGTGCGAGTGCAGCGTCCATCGCGATTCGCCGGTGCCGGCGGGGGCGTCCAGCCGGAGCAGCAGGTGTTTGCCCTGGCTGGCGCTTTCGCGCACCGTCCAGTCGGTGAGGTCGGTGGTGGCCAGTGCGGGCACCCGGAAGTCGCTGCCGGTCAGGCGGGTCCCGGCCAGCGCGCGTTCCAGGACACGGGCGGTGTTCCAGACGGTGTCACCTTCGGGCACCGCACTATTCTCCCACTTGAAGCGGATTCACGTGTATCACCATTTGTACGGTGCTTCTCTTCGATCTACTTATATGGGCATTATCGGGGAGTTCTGAGGAGAATGCAGATGAATTATCCCCGTACCCACGTCCTGGCTCTTGCCCTGACCATCGCCCTCGCCGTGTCCCTGCACCCCACGTCCGCGTCGGCCGCCCGCGCCGACCGCTGGGCCGCCGACCTGTCCGTCGTCGACGCCGACGACGTCAACGTGCGGTACACCCGCACCGGTCTCCGGCTGGCCGACTCCCGGCCGCCCGGAGTGCCGGCCCGGCGCAGCGCGGTCGCCGAGGGCATGCTGGTGGTCGCCCCGCGAAACCTCCGCCGCCCGGCGACCCGGATCCGGGCCGAGGTCACCGCCGCCACCAGATCCGGCGCCACCGCGAGCGTCCAGGTCCGTGGCTGGCGGGCGATCGGCTGGTCCGAGTGGCGGGACGCCGTCCCCGCGGCGGTCTTCGACCAGCCGGTCCGCCGGGTACAGGCCCGGGTGGTGCTCACCGGCAGCCGTTACGGCGCCACCACCCAGGTCAGCGCCGTCCGGCTCACCGCCGACACCGTCACCGCCACCGCCGCCACCCCCGGCCTCACCTACCGGGTGTACGCGACCCGGATCGGCCTGGTCGGCGAGGTGACCGCCAACGGGCACACCGTCCGCACCCGCGACCACTTCGTGGCGCTGCCCTCGCGCCGGGGACTCTCCCCGCGCAACAGCGGCGACTACACCCTGCGGGTCTGCACCACCAGCGGCAGCCGGTGCGAGTACGCGCCCGTCTGGGACGTCGGACCATGGAACACCCGCGACGACTACTGGAACCCGAGCGGGGTGCGGGAGAACTGGAAGGACCTGCCCCGGGGCAGACCGCAGGCGCAGGCGGCCTACCAGAACGGCTACAACGGCGGGCGGGACCAGTTCGGCCGGGTGGTGCTGAACCCGGCCGGCGTCGACCTCGCCGACGGGACGTTCTGGGACGGGTTGCAGCTGACCACGAACGCCTGGGTCGACGTGGCGTACCTGTGGACCGGAACAGGCGCACGTGGTGTGGTCGGCGACGGCCCGCTGAACGTGCGGGCCGGCCCCGGCACCGGCTACGCGACGCGGGGCCTGGCCGCCCAGCACGCCAACGTGCCGCTCCAGTGTTACGTGACCGGGCAGACGATCGCCGGTCCGTACCGCACCACCAACCGGTGGAATCGGCTAACCAGCGGGCAGTTCGTCAGCCACGCGTACATCTCGGCGGTCTGGGGTGGGTCGGTGCCGGTCTGCTGAACCGGGCCGCGGCAGGCCGGGCCGGCTCCTCCCCGCCGGCCCGGTCTGCCGCCCGCGGGTAACCCTCGTGTCCGGTCAGCGCCGGGTCAGGGCAGCTCATCCGGCCGGGGTGCCCGAACCGATTCCTGGTAGCGGGGGTGGCAGGCGCCGTAGACAGCGAAGTTGAGTCGAGCGTGGGACAGGCTCAGATCCCCGTTGGGCCCGCCGCGGACCACGTCGGCGTCCGCGTCGGCCTGGCCGTCGTCTGTCCAGAAGCAGACCGGACAGGTGCCGCCGCCGGTCCGGTACGCGCAGCAGGGGCAGGCGGCGGGAACCCAGCGATCATCCACTTCGACAGCTTTCCACAGTAGACGTTTCCTCCGCGTGGCGCGGGTCCGCATCGAGGGAGGCCATGACCCGGACCCGCAGCAGCGTACCCGGGATTGCCCCGAGTAGGTCGACGGCGTGTCCACCATTGACCGACAGCGCGACCTTCCCGGCCGAGTCCACGTGTGCCACCAGCGCGCCCACCGGCACGTCGGCGAACGTACGCCCGTGCACGGCCGCCAACTCCCGTTCCCCGCCGTCGGCCGCCTGTACCGGCTGGTCGGGCTCCGGCCGCACCAGGAGCCGGGCCGGCAGCGGGGCCAGCAGGTCGGCCGGGGCGGCCAGCTGAACGTTGCCGAAGTGGTCCACCGTCAGCACCTCGGCGACGAACCCGTCCGGCTCTCGCCGGACCACCGGGTCGGGCAGCCGCACCAGCGTCGTCGGGTCGACCGGCGGGCCGGCCTGCGCCAGCGGTGCGCCCAGCGCCAGTCGGGCCGCGACCGGCGCGAAGACGTCCCGACCGTGGAAGGTGGCCGAAACCCGAGACGCCAGCCAACGCGGATTGGTCAGCTCCACCGTGCCGGTCACCCCGCCGAGGGCCTCGGCGGCGTCGAGCAGCAGGCCGTTGTCCGGCCCGACCAGGAGCCCGCCGGGCGTGGCCAGCGCGACGCCCCGCCGCGTCGTGCCGACGCCCGGGTCGACCACCGCCACATGCACCCCGGACGGCAGGTGCGGCACGGTCTGCGCGAGCACCGTCGCGCCCCGGCGGACGTTACCCGGCGGCACCAGGTGGGTCACGTCGATGATCCGCATCTCGGGCGCGAGCCGCGCGATCACTCCGTGGCAGGCCGCCACGAACCCGTCGGCGAGCCCGTAATCCGTGGTGATCGAGACAACCCCGGTCGGCCCCCGGGCGTTGCTGGCGGCGCTGCTGGTCACGGCACCGGATCGTACGCGTCGTCCTGCCGGATACGCGACACTGCGCCTGACCGACCGGCTACTGCCGGTGACGGAGTGGGTTGGGCAGACTGCCAGGAGTGAGCCATCGGATCCTGCCCGTCGTCGTCCTGCTGACGGCCACGCTCGCCGCCTGCGGTGGTGACCCGGAGCAGCCGGCGGGACCGAGTTCGCCCGCCGGCGCCGCGTCGACCGAGGCGGTCCCGTCGGCGGGCGAGGTGGACCCGACCGGGCCGGGCGCCGCCGACGCACCACCGTCTACCAGAGCGGGAGCGGACGGCCCGACCGCCGGTGGCGACACCGAACGGCGTCCGCCCAGCCCACCACCGGTGGTGCTGCCGCCACGCCAGGAAGGCGCACCGACCGCCGGAGAGGTCGTCGCGGCCTTTCGGGCCGCCGGGCTCAGGGTGGCCGACCCCCGGGACCGGTCCGTGGAGTGTGGACCGGACGGGCTGGGGCTGGGCTGCTCGGAACTCGTCGTCACCACCGACGTTGCCGTGTACGTATTCCCGGACGAGAGCAGCGCCGGTGACCTGGCCGAGCGGTGGAATGGCGCCGCGTACCGCAGCGGCACGGTGGTGCTCAACTACCCCTCGGCGCGGACGCCGCCCACCGACCGCCGCCGCTATGAGAAGACCCTCGACACCCTCCGCTGAACTGCGGAAGTGATCCATCAGGGGCGCAGGCGCAGGCCGCGGGGGGTGGTTCGGAAACCGGCTGCGGTGAGGGCGTCGCGCAGCGGCGACGAGCGAACGGGATCGCCGTCGGCGCGCTCCACCGATATCGGGCCCAGCGCGCCGGAGTGGACCGCGTCGGCCAGCGCCCTGCCGGTTGAGGTCAGCGCCTGCTCGTCGTCGGTGAAGGAGAGGATGCTGCGCCCGCCCCGCTCCACGTAGAGCGCCAGCTGACCCGCTACCAGCACCACCAGGGCTCCCGCCTTGCGGCCGGCCCGGTGGCCGGTGCCCGGCTGCGGCGCCGCGTCGTCTCCGGCGTCGATCGCCCGCTCCGGCCAGGGCAGCGCCGCGCCGTAGGGGTTCGCCGGGTCGGTGGCGGCAAGCACCACCGTGGCGCCGCCCCGAGCGCGCCCGCCGCCGACCGGCTCGGCCAGGGCACGGATACGGTCCACCGCGCCAGGCACCGCGAACTGTGCCGCGCCCAGTCCGTCGACGAAGTATCCCCGGCGGGCCGCGCCGCGCTCCTCCAGCGCGGCCAGCACCGGGTAGACCGCGGCGAAGCCGCCAGGCACCTGCTCGGCCATGACCGCGCCCCGGGTCAGCACGCCGTGTCGTTCCAGCAGCGCATCGGCGAGCGCGGCGGCGCGGCGGGTCGCGTCGGTGTCTCGGTCCGGTAGTCGCGACCAGCGGCCGGCCACCGTCGGCGGGCCGCTGCGGCTGGGCAGCGCGACCCTTCCCGGCCTCCGGTAGCGGCCGCGCGCGACGCCCGGGCGCGCGCGATGGGCGCCACCGGCACCGATCACGGCCCGCAACGGCGCAAGGGTGTCGTTGGTGAGGTGGCCGGCCCAGACCAGGTCCCAGATGACGGCGGTCAGCTCGGCGTCGTCGGTGGCCCCGACCCGGTCGGCCAGGGGACGGAAGAACAGGGCCTGACCGTCGTCGAGGGCGTCCAGCACCGTGTCGTGCAGGGGCGTGCGGGCGAGCGCGTCGTTCGGTGGCGGGAGCAGCAGCGGGGCGGAGTCGGCGTACGCCAGGCTGACCCAGCCGTCCCCGCCGGAGATCGCTCCCGCGCCGGTCCAGAGCACCTCGCCGCTGGCGCAGAGTTCGTCGAGTTGCGCGGGGGAGTAGTCCGCGACCCGGGCGGGCAGCACCAGGCGTTCCAGTGCCGAGGCCGGCACCGACACACCCTGCAACTGCTCCACGGCGGCGGCGACCGCCTCAACCCCTCGGGCCGCGGAACCGACCTGCTGCCAGCGGGGCAGGAAGGTGGCCAGCGCCCGGGGTGGCACCGGCTCGATCTCCCGGCGCAGCGCGGCGAGGGAGCGGCGGCGCAGCAGGCGCAGTACCTCTGCGTCGCACCACTGGGCGCCGACCGTGTCCGGCGTGAACTCGCCGGAGACCACCCGACCGGTGGCGGCCAGGCGGCGCAGCACCTGCTCCACCACGAAGACCCCGAGCCCGAATCGGGCCGCGCAGGTGGTGGCCGCGAACGGGGCGTGGGTGCGGGCGTACCGGGCGACCAGGTCACCGAGCGGGTCGGCCACGGGTTCGAGGTACGCCTGCGCGACACCCACCGGCAGGGCAACACCCAGCGCGTCCCGCAGCCGGCCGGCGTCCTCGATGCCGACCCACCGCTCCTGCCCGGCGATGCGGACCCGCAGCACCCGTCGGGCGGCGGCCAGTTCGGTCAGCCACTGCTCGGGCGCGCCGCGTTCGGCCAGCTCGTCGGCGCTGAGGTCGCCGAGCTGCCGCAACAGCTCGATCACGTCCTCGGTGTCCCGGGGCCGGCGCTGCGCAGTCAGCCACCGCAACTGCCGCTCGGTCTCGGTGAGCACGGCTGGTTCGAGCAGTTCACGCAGGTCGACCCGGCCGAGCAGCTCGCCGAGCAGCGCCGAATCCAGGGCGAGTGCCGCGGCCCGCCGTTCGGCCAGCGGCGCGTCGCCCTCGTAGAGGAAGGCGCCGACGTAGCCGAAGAGGAGCGAGCGGGCGAACGGTGACGGCCGGGTCGTCTCCACCTCCACGAGCCGGACCCGTCGGCCGGCGAGCTGACGCATCACCTCGGTCAGGGCTGGCAGGTCGAAGACGTCCTGTAGGCATTCCCGAGCCGCCTCCAGCGTGACCGGGAAGTCGGCGAACTCGCGGGCCACGTCCAGCAACTGGGCGGCGCGTTGCCGCTGCTGCCAGAGCGGCTGGCGGCGACGCGGGTCACGGCGGGGCAACAGCAGCGAGCGCGTGGCGCACTCCCGGAAGCGGGCGGCGAACAGGGCCGAGGTGCCGACCGACTCCTCCACCAGCTGGGTGATCTCCTCGGGATCGAACGCCACCACGTCGGCGCCGGGTGGCGTGTCGGCGGTGTCCGGCAGGCGTACCACGATGCCGTCGTCGGCGGGCATCACCTGCGCGTCCACCCCGTACCGCTCGGCTAGCCGCCGGCCGATGGCCAACGCCCAGGGCGCGTTCACCCGGGCCCCCAGGACGCTGTGCACGGCGAGCCGCCAGTCGCCGAGCTCGTCGCGGAACCTCTCGACCACCACCGTCCGGTCGTCCGGCAGCGCACGGGTCGCGGCCTGCTGCTCGCGCAGGTATGCCATCAGGTTTCCGGCGGCCCAGTCGTCCAGCCCGGCGGCGCGCAGCGTGGCCATCGCCTCCTCGTCGCCCTGACGCAGCAGCGTGCGGACCCGGGTGCCGATTGCCCGGCCCAACTCGACCGGCCGGCCGGGCTGGTCGCCCTTCCAGAACGGCATCTTGGCGGCCTGCCCGGGGGCCGGGGAGACCAGCACCCGGTCCGGCGTGATCTCCTCGATCCGCCAGGACGAGGAGCCGAGCAGGAAGACGTCGCCGACTCGCGACTCGTAGACCATCTCCTCGTCCAGCTCGCCCACTCGGGCGGCGCGTTCCGCGCCGGCCAGAAAGACACCGAACAGCCCTCGGTCGGGAATGGTGCCGCCACTGGTAACCGCGAGCCGCTGGGCACCTGGGCGGCCGGTCAGCACGTCCGTGGTGCGGTCCCACACCAGCCGGGGACGAAGCTCGGCGAAGGCGGTCGACGGGTAGCGGCCGGAGAGCATGTCCAGCACGGCGTGCAGCGCGGATTCGGGCAGTTCGGCGAAGGGCGCGGCGCGCCGGACGACAGTCGCCAGGTCGTCCACCCGCCACCGGTCGAGCGCGACCATCGCGACGATCTGCTGGGCGAGGACGTCCAGCGGGTTGCGTGGATGTCGCAGCTCCTCGATGGCGGCGTCGGCCATCCGCTCGGCGACTACGGCGCAGGAGAGCAGGTCGCCCCGGTGCTTGGGCAGGACAACACCCCGGGACACCGCGCCGACCTGGTGCCCGGCCCGGCCGACACGTTGCAGGCCGGCGGCCACGCTGGGCGGTGCCTCGATCTGCACGACCAGGTCGACCGCGCCCATGTCGATGCCGAGTTCGAGGCTGGAGGTAGCCACCACCGCCGGCAACTGCCCTGCCTTCAGTGACTCCTCGATGTGCTGGCGTTCCTCCCGGGAGACGCTGCCGTGGTGCGCCCGGGCGATCACCGGCGGCACGCCGGCCACCGCGCCGGCCTGGGCCATCAGCTCCGCTGGGAGCCGGGTGGCCCGACCGGTTGTGGCCGGCTCCGCCTCGGTCTGCTCCTCGGCGGCGAGTTCGTTGAGCCGGGCGCATAGCCGCTCGGCGCTGCGCCGGGAGTTGGTGAAGACGATGGTCGAGCGGTGGGACCGGATCAGCCCGAAGACCCGTTCCTCCACAGCGGGCCAGATCGAGGCCGACCGGGGGGCGGTCAGCTCGTCCTGCGGAGTGTCGTGCTCGTCGAGGCGGGTCATGTCCTCCACCGGTACCTGGACGCTGACCTCGATCGTCTTGGCGGTTGTCGGGGCGACCACCTCGACAGGACGGCCGCCGCCGAGGAAACGGGCGCACTCGTCCAGCGGCCGGACGGTGGCGGAGAGGCCGATCCGTTGAGCCGGGGCGGGCAGCAGCTCGTCGAGGCGCTCCAAGGAGAGTGCGAGATGGGCGCCGCGCTTGGTGCCGGCTACCGCGTGCACCTCGTCGACGATTACCGTCTCGACCCCGCGCAGCGAGTCCCGGGCAGCGGAGGTGAGCAGCAGGAACAGGGACTCCGGCGTGGTGATCAGCACGTCCGGCGGGGTGCGGGCGAAGGCCCGACGCTCGTCGGTGGGGGTGTCCCCGGTACGCATGCCGACGGTGATCTGCGGCGGCGGCAGCGCCAGGCGGGTCGCGGCCTGCCGGATGCCGGTGAGGGGAGCACGCAGGTTGCGTTCGACGTCGACCGCGAGCGCCTTGAGCGGGCTGACGTAGAGCACCCGGCACCGGTGCCTCGGGTCGGCCGGTGTGGGTTCGCGGGCGAGCCGGTCGAGCGACCACAGGAACGCGGCCAGCGTCTTGCCGGAACCGGTGGGCGCCACGACGAGGGCGTGGCGGCCGGCGGCGACCGCGTCCCAGGCGCCGACCTGTGCCGCCGTGGGCGCGGCGAACGCCGCGCCGAACCACTCCCGGGTCGCCCGACCGAATCGGGACAGCCCCGCCGCAGCCACGCTGGAATCCGCCACGACTCCATCCTGCCCCCGGGGACCGACAGCCGTCGTCGCCGCTCTAGCGGGGTTTGTCGGTTTAAGGCGTTAAGAATGGCCTGCGTGTAGAATCCGTTTAGTCTTACTTAACTGCTTGCTTGTGGCGGGCAACATAAAGTAACTTCACCCGCGGCGTTGCGGGCGGGTGGAGGAGGTCGGATGGTCGTCGAAGAGTGGAGTTCCGGACCCGCCACCGACGTCCTGATCCGCAAGGTCGACAGCCATGTCGCCACCCTTCGTGCCGGGCTGCACGGTGCCGAGCTGGAGTTGGCCGAGCGGCTCGCCGGCTGCCTGCGGGAGTTGGTCGTCACCACCGCCCAGGCCAGCGCGGCCGACCGCGCACAGGTGCGGGCCGCCGTGCACTACTTCGTCCTGCGCCGGGAGAGTCGCGGCCGGCTGTTGTCGGTGCGGTCCCTGGCCGCCGCGCAGCGCCTGGTCAACAGGGCGGCGTCGCAGCTCGGCCGGCCCGACCTGATGGTCGAGGGGCGTCCCGGTCGGGGCGCCGCGAGCTCACCGGCGGACGCTGCCGCCCGCCCCTGAACCGCCCGCCGCCATCCCGCCGGCGAAAGTAGCCGCATTTCGGGAAAACCACCCACAGCGCGCTGATCTGTCGTCTGATCGCTGCTAGGTGCCGGGTTCAGGCCGAGCGGCGCCACGGCCACCTCGACCGGGAGCGCGCGTGCTCGAACTGCTGATCCTGCACCTCGTGGCGGCCCTCGTGGCGCCACTGCTGGTGCGTCGGTGGGGTCCGCGCGCCTACTACCTGCTGGCGCTCGCGCCCGCGGCCGCCTTCGGCTGGGCCCTGGTACGCACACCAGACGTCGCCGACGGTGGCGCGGTGCTTGAAAGGTACCCGTGGATCCCGCAACTGGGGCTGGAATTCTCCCTGCGGATGACCACCCTGTCCTGGCTGATGACGCTGCTGGTCGGTGGCGTGGGCGCCCTGGTGCTGGTCTACAGCGCCCGGTACTTCCCGCCCGGCGCACTCGGAAACGCCCGGCTGGCCGGGGTGATGGTCGCCTTCGCCGGTGCGATGCTCGGGCTGGTCCTCGCCGACAATCTGCTGCTGCTCTACGTCGGCTGGGAACTCACCACGATCTTCTCGTACCTTCTGATCGGGCACAGCACCGAGCGGCGGTCCAGCCGCTGGGCGGCGGCCCAGGCCCTGACCGTGACCACGCTCGGTGGCCTGGCCATGCTGGTCGGGTTCATCATGCTCGGCCAGCACGCGGGCACCTACCGCTGGTCGGAGTTGGCGGAGCGACCGCTGCCCGCTGGCGGCTACCTGGTCGTCGCCGTGCTGCTGATCCTGCTCGGGGCGCTGTCGAAGTCGGCGGTGCTGCCGTTCGCCTCATGGCTGCCGGTGGCGATGGCGGCGCCGACGCCGGTCAGCGCGTACCTGCACGCGGCGGCGATGGTCAAGGCCGGCGTCTACCTGCTCGGCCTGCTCGCCCCGATGCTCGCCGTGGCCGGACCGTGGCGCCCGGTGGTGGTGACCGCCGGCCTGGCCACCATGGTGCTGGGCGGTTGGGCGGCGCTGCGGCAGACCGACCTGAAGCTGCTGCTCGCGCACGGCACGGTCAGCCAACTCGGCCTGCTGACGGTCGTGATCGGGGTCGGCACCGCCGACGCCGCGTTGGCCGGTGTCGCCATGTTGCTCGCCCACGCCCTGTTCAAGGCGGCGCTGTTCCTCGTCGTCGGCGTGATCGACCACGGTGCCGGCACCCGGGACCTGCGGGAGCTGTCCGGGCTGCGCCGGACCGCACCGGTCCTGACCGGCGTGGCGGTGCTCGCCGCCGCGTCGATGGCCGGCCTGCCGCCCCTGCTCGGCTTCGTGGCGAAGGAGGCCGTCTTCGCCGCCTTCACCGATCAGCCGCTGGTGCTGGCGGGGCTGGTGGCCGGCACCGTGCTCACCGTGGCGTACAGCATCAGGTTCCTCTGGGGAGCGTTCGCCACCCGACCCGGCACCGCCCCGACCCAGCTGGGGCGAATCGGGCTGCCACTGCTGGTGCCGCCGCTGCTGCTGGCCGTGGTCGGGCTCGTCGCGGGCCCGGCGGCCGGGGTGCTGGACCACCTGCTTCGTCCCTACCCCGAACTGTTCGGCACCGTCGGTGAGCACCTGGCGTTGTGGCACGGCCTCACCCCGGCGCTCGGTCTCTCCGCGCTCGCCGTGGTGGGCGGGGCGGCACTGTTCGCGCTGCGTGGCCCGTTGGCCCCGGCGCTCGCCCGGCTGCGCTCGCCGGTCACCGGGGAGCAGGGGTACGAGTGGATCACCCAGCGCTTCGACCGGATCGCCGTGGACGTCACCAGCGTCACCCAGCGGGGCTCACTGCCGCAGTATCTCGGGCTCATCCTGATCGTGCTGGCCGCGATGCCCGGCGGGGCGCTGCTGTTCACCCGGTCCTGGACAGAGCCAATCGCGTTGTGGACCAGTCCCGCTCAGCCAGTGGTGCTGCTGGTGATCAGCGTCGCCGCCGTGCTCGCCGTGGGCGCCCGGCGGCGGCTGACCGCGATGCTGCTGGTCGGGATGACCGGCTACGGCACCGCCATGCTCTTCCTCCTCCGCGGCGCGCCGGATCTGGCGTTGACCCAGTTCCTCGTGGAGACCATGACCATCGCGATCTTCGTGCTGGTGCTGCGCCGGTTGCCGGAGCGGTTCTCGATCCGGCCGCTGCGGCGCAGCCGCTGGATACGCCGGACGATCGGCGTGATCGTCGGTACCACGGTGGCCAGCCTGGCCATCGGCGCCGCGGCAGCCCGGCAGGCTCGCCCCATCTCCGAGGACTTCCCGCGCCTGGCGGTCGAGCAGGGATACGGCCGCAACGTGGTCAACGTGACGTTGGTGGACATCCGCGCCTGGGACACCCTGGGCGAGGTGGCGGTGCTGGTGGTGGCCGCCACCGGGGTGGCGAGCCTGATCTTCCAGAAGTCCCGCACCGGCCCACGTCCGCGGCGGCGGGAGGACGATGGCCAGGAAGCCGTCCCCGGCCGGTCGGTCTGGCTGCGCGGCGGGGCCACCCTGCACGAACGGCACCGGTCGATCGTGCTGGAGGTGGTCACCCGGCTGATCTCCCACACCGCGGTGCTCTTCTCCCTCTACCTGTTGTTCTCCGGACACAACGCGCCCGGCGGAGGCTTCGCTGGGGGACTCGTGGCCAGCCTCGCGCTGACCATGCGTTACCTCGCCGGTGGCCGGTACGAACTGGTCGAGGCCGCGCCGGTGGGCGCCGGCACAGTGCTCGGCGCCGGGCTGCTGCTCACCGCCGGCAGCGCGGTGATCTCCCTGCTCGGCGGCGGCGCCGTGCTGGAGAGCACCACGATCGACCTCTGGCTTCCGGGGATCGGGGACTTCTACCTGGTCACCTCCCTCTTCTTCGACATCGGCGTCTACCTGGTGGTGATCGGGCTGACGCTGGACGTGTTGCGCAGCCTCGGCGCCGAGGTGGACCGGCACATCGAGGCGGCCGATCGGGCCGTCGGCCCGGCGGCCACCGACGGTCACAGGGAGGCCCGGTGAGCAGCGCCGGAGCGAACCTGATGTCCTTCGTGGCGATCGGGGTGCTCGTCGGCTGCGGCGTGGCCCTGCTGCTGGAACGCAGCCTGAGCCGGGTGCTGCTCGGTGTCATCCTGATCGGCAACGGTGTCAACCTGTTGATCGTCTTCGGTGGCCGGTCCGGGGAGTCGCCGGTGGTCGGGGTCACCGACGAGGCCGCGATGAGCGACGCACTGCCCCAGGCGATGGTGCTCACCGCCATCGTGATCACCTTCGGGTTCACCGCCTTCCTGCTGGCGATCAGCTACCGCAGCTGGTACCTGACCGGCGACGACGAGGTGCCCGACGACGTCGAGGACCGGCAGGTGGTGCGCCGGGCCGCGCATCAGGAGGTCTCGACCGCCGACCTCGCGAGCGAGCCGGCCGTCGCCGACCCGGAGCAGATCGACGCGCCGGCACCTGAACGACCCGAGGGGCCGGGATGATCCGGGACCCGCGAAGCCATCACCGACGGGGGCGGCGATGAGCGAACTGGTGCCGCTGCCGGTGGTGCTGCCGTTGCTGGGCGCGGCACTGACCCTGCTGTTCGCCACCCGGCCGTGGCTGCAACGGGTGCTCAGCGTGGGCTGCCTGAGCACCAGCCTGGTGGTGGCGGTGGTGCTGCTGGTGCAGGCGTACCGACATGGACCGCTGGTGGTGCAGATCGGTGACTGGCCAGCACCGGTCGGCATCGTGCTGGTCGCCGACCAGTTGGCCGCGCTGATGCTGGTGGTCTCCTCGGCGGTGACCCTCTGCGTGCTGCTGTACTCGATCGGGCAGGGGCAGGCGGAGGTCGGCGAGACCGCGCCGGTGTCCATCTTCCACCCGACCTACCTGGTGCTGGCCGCCGGCGTGTGCAACGCCTTCCTCGCCGGGGACCTGTTCAACCTCTACGTCGGCTTCGAGATGCTGCTCGCCGCGAGCTTCGTCCTGATCACCCTGAACGGCACCGGACCACGGATCCGCACCGGTTCAACGTACGTGGTGGTCAACGTCCTGGCGTCGATGATCTTCCTGATCTCGGTGGGCCTGGTCTACGCGGCCACCGGCACCCTCAACCTGGCCCAGCTCGCCGCGCGGCTGGACGCGTTGCCGGACGGCGTACGGCTGAGCCTCCAGTTGATACTTCTGGTGGCCTTCGGTATCAAGGCGGCGGTCTTCCCGCTGTCGGCGTGGCTGCCGGACAGCTACCCGACCGCGCCCGCCCCGGTCACCGCCGTCTTCGCCGGCCTGCTCACCAAGGTCGGCGTGTACGCGATCATCCGGACCCAAACCCTCCTCTTCCCGGACCAGCAGGCCGGCGAGCTACTGATGGTGGCGGCCGGACTGACCATGGTGGTCGGCATCCTCGGCGCGGTGGCCCAGTCGGACTTGAAACGGCTGCTGTCGTTCACGCTGGTCAGCCACATCGGTTACATGATCTTCGGTGTGGGGCTCAGCACGGTCGCCGGGCTGGTCGGAGCCATCTTCTACGTGGTCCACCACATCACCATCCAGACCACCCTGTTCCTGGTCACCGGTCTGGTCGAGCAGCGGACCGGCAGCACCGACCTGCGGCGGCTCAGCGGGCTGGCCCGGCTGGCGCCGCTGCTCGGCGTGCTGTTCTTCGTCTCGGCGATGAACCTCGCGGGCATCCCGCCGTTCTCCGGTTTCCTGGGCAAGCTCGGCCTACTCCAGGCCGGCGTCGCCGTTGGCGGACCGCTGCCCTGGACGCTGGTGGCCGTCGGCGCCGCGACCAGCCTACTCACCCTCTACGTGGCGAGCCGGGTGTGGAACATCGCCTTCTGGCGGTCGCCCTGCCAGGCCGTCGCGCCGACCGCGCCGCTGCCCGCACTGATGGTCGGGGCCACGGTCGCCCTGGTGGCGCTCGGTGTGGCGCTGACCGTGGCGGCGGGTCCGCTGTTCGAGGTGACCGCGGGTGCGGCGGCCGATCTGATGGAGCGGACCCCGTACGTGCGGGCCGTCCTGCCCGGCGGGGCGTCGTGACGGCGCCCGGCACCGGCGGCGCGGTGCCACCGTCCGGGTCCGCCAGCAAGGCCCGGGCCACTGCGGGCCGCCGGCGCGACCAGTTGATCGCGTACGGCTGGTTGGTGCTGGTCTGGAACCTGCTCTGGGGGGACTTCAGCTGGGGCAACCTGCTGGGTGGTCTGCTGGTGGCCGGCGCGGTGCTGGTGTTCTTCCCGCTTCCTCCGGTCACCTTCACCGGTCGGCTGAGGTTGCGCGGGCTGCTGGTGTTCGGGGGGCGGTTCGGCGTCGAACTGGTCCGGGCCAGCGCGCACGTGGCCCGGATCGCGGTGCATCCCGGCTATGTCCCCCGCTCGGCCATCATCGCGGTCCAACTGCGGGTGTCCACCGATCTCAATCTGGCTCTCACCGCAGAGGTCCTCTCCCTGGTACCGGGCACGTTGATCGTGGAGGTGGACCGGGATGCCGGGATCCTCTACGTGCACGTGCTCGACGTGCGTGGCCCCGCCGACCTCGCCGCCAGCCGCGCCCGGATCCGGGACGTGGAGCGGCGGATCGTCTCGGCGGTCGGCTCGGACGCCGAGCTGCGCATGGTCCGTTCCGATCGAGTCGACAAGGAATTCTCGTGAACGAAGTCGTCGCCTTCCTGCTCGCCGGCCTGTTGTCACTGACCGCCCTGCTCGCCCTCGTCCGGCTCTACCGGGGCCCGACGCTGCTGGACCGGGTGGTCGCCGCCGACATGCTGCTCGCCACGATCCTCGGTGCCGTCGGCGCGGAGGCGGCCGTCAACCGGCACGCCACCACGCTTCCGGTGCTGGTGGTGCTCGCCCTGCTCGGTTTCGTCGGTTCTGTCTCCCTGGTCCGCTTCGCCGTTTGGGACCAGCCGTGACACCGGGTGCGGTCGCCGACTGGCTCGGCGCCGCCAGCCTGGTCGCCGGTGCGCTGCTGAGCCTGGCCGCCGCGATCGGGGTGCTCCGTTTTCCGGACACGCTGAGCCGGATGCACGCGGCGACCAAACCGCAGGTGCTTGGCGTGCTCCTGCTGCTGCTCGGGCTGGGCCTGCGCCTGCGCAGCCTCTCCGACCTGGGCATGATCGTCCTCGTCGGGGTGTTCCAGCTGGCCACCGCACCGGTCGCCGCGCAGATGATCGGCCGGGCCGCATACCGTAGCGGGCGGGTGGATCGGGACCTGCTCGACACCGACGAGCTGGCCGACCGGTGACCGTCCGCCACGTGGCGGTGACCGTGGTCCCCGCGGGCCGGACCGGGGTCCGCACACCTGCCCGTTCCGGGTCCGGACGCCGGTAGAATGACGGCATGATCGACTCGTCTGCCCAGGAGGGCAGCAGTAGCCAGCCGGGTAAGCCCCGGCGTCCCCTCGTACCGACGGCCCCGGGAGCCCTGAGTCTCCCGTGCTGATCCTCGTCGGACTTTTTTTGATCACCGTTCTGACCGTCGCGACGGGCTATTTCGTCGCGCAGGAGTTCGGCTACGTCGCCGTTGACCGCGGCAAACTGAAGCACCTCGCCGGCCAGGGTGACCAGGCAGCCGCCCGTGCCCTCGAGGTCAGCGCCCGCCTGTCGTTCATGCTCTCCGGCGCCCAGCTCGGCATCACCGTGACCGCCCTGCTGGTCGGCTACGCCGCCGAGCCCTATCTCGGTGCCGGCTTGGCTGAGCTGCTCGGTGTGGCCGGCGTCTCCGCCGGTGTCTCCCTGCCGCTGTCGATCGTGCTGGCCCTGGTCATCGCCACCGTGGTGCAGATGGTGGTGGGCGAGCTGGCCCCGAAGAACCTGGCGATCGCCCGTCCCGAGCAGGTCGCCCGGGCGCTGGCCCGATCCACCCTGTTCTATCTGGCGATCGCCGGCCCGGTGATCAAACTGTTCGACCGGGCCGCGGTTCGGCTGCTGCGCCGCATCGGCATCGAGCCCATCGAGGAGCTGCCCAGCGGCGCCACCCCCGAGGACCTGGAGCGGATCATCGCCGAGTCCCGGTTGGAGGGCCACCTAGACGCGGAGATGTCGACGCTGCTGGACCGGGGGCTCGACTTCCGCCAGCTGACCGCCGGCGAGGCCATGGTGCCCCGGGTCCACGTGCACACCCTGCGGGCACACGAGCCGGTCAGCCGGGTGGTCGAGCTGCTCGATACCGGCCACTCCCGTTTCCCGGTGCGGGGAGCGGAGGGCGTCGACGATCTGGTAGGCGTGATCGGCATCGCCGACGTGCTCCGGGTCCCGCCGGCGCAGCGGGCCACCACCCAGATCAGCGCGGTGGCCGGCCCACCGCTTCTGGTACCCGAGACGCTACCGCTGCCCACCGTGCTGGACCGGCTCCGCTCGGGGCACCGGCAGCTCGCCTGCGTGGTCGACGAGTACGGCGGCTTCGCCGGTGTGATCACGCTGGAGGACATCGCCGAGGAGCTGGTCGGTCCGATCCGTGACGAGGACGACCCGCCGGAGCGGGCCCCGGCGCGGCAGGACGACGGCTCGTGGGTGGTACCCGCGCGCTGGCGGATCGACGAGGTCGCCGACAGCACCGGCATTGCCCTGCCCGAACGTCCCGAGTACGACACCCTCTCCGGGCTGGTGATGCGCGAACTGGGCCGGGTGCCCGAGGTCGGTGACCGGCTAGTGATCGACCTGCCGGTCGACGGTGACAACGGCGAGGTCTCGCCGCGCGCCCTGGTCGAGGTGCTCGCAGTCGACCGGCACGTGGCCGACTCGGTCCGTCTCCAGGTTACCGGCGGGCACGAGGAGGTGACGGCATGAGCGCTGGCTTCGCGCTGATCACCTCCGTGGTCCTGCTGGCGCTCAACGGCTTCTTCGTCGCCGCCGAGTTCGCCCTGGTGGCGAGCAAGCGGTACCGGCTCGAACAGGCGGCAGCCGGCGGGGCCCGGGCCGCCCGTGCCGCACTCGACGGCGTACGCGAGCTGTCGCTGATGCTGGCCGGCGCGCAGCTCGGCATCACGCTGTGCACGCTGGGCCTGGGCGCACTGGCCGAGCCGGCGATCGAGCGGCTGCTCAGCCCACTGCTGCACGCCGTCGGCCTGCCGTACGGTGCGAGCCATGTGGTCGCGCTGATCTTCGCGCTGAGCCTGGTCACGTTCCTGCACCTGGTGGTCGGCGAGATGGCGCCGAAGTCGTGGGCGATCACCGACCCGGAGCGCTCGGCGCTGCTGCTGGCCCTGCCGTTCCGGGCGTTCGCCCGGGTGGCCCGGCCGGTGCTGTCGATCCTCAACGCGGTGGCCAACGCGATGCTGCGGCTGGTCAAGGTCAACCCGCAGGATCAGCTGGCCCAGGTGCACGGCCCCGACGAGCTGCGGATGCTGCTGGAGCAGTCTCGTGAGCACGGGCTGCTCGGTGCCGCCCAGCACGAGCTGCTGACCAGCATGCTGGAGTTGCAGGGCACCACCATCGCCCAGGTGATGGAACCCTTCGACCGGATGGTGACCGTCCGCCGGGAGGACCAGGTGGATCGGATCGAGCAGGTCAGCAGGGACAGCGGCCGGTCGCGAATGGCGGTGCTGGACGCCGCTGGCGACGTCTGCGGCCTGGTGCACGTCCGTGAGGCGGTGCGGGCCATCGTCAGCCGGCCTGACGCCACCGCGGCGGACCTGATGAACGACGCGATCACACTGCCCGACTCGGCCACCGTCACCGAGGCGGTGGCCGTGATGCGGGCCCGCCAGTCCCAGCTCGCCCTGGTCCGCAACGGGGGTGGTCCGGCCCGTCCGGTCGGTTTCGTAGCCCTGGAGGACCTACTGGAGGAGGTCATCGGGGAGTTCGACGACGAGACCGACGCGGTCCCTCGTGCGGCGCGCCGGCTGAGGTAGGAGGACGCGGGTGCGGCTGACGGGGGTGTCACCGGAGTCAGGCGGTACGGGCCTGACGGTGCGGACCACGTTGGCCAACCCGTCCACCCGCCCCGGCCTGCGGCTGCCGGGGCGGGTGGAGCTCGTCGCCGGGGCCGTCGACGTGCCGGTATTCCATGTCCGGCTCGGCCTGGTCAGCATGGTCGAGCCGGACGACCCGGAAGCACCCCGCCGGCTGGTGCAGTTCCACCAGGCGCAGGTGGCGGAGTCTCTGGTGCTGGGGGCCGGGCGGGCCCGGTCGATTCCGTTCGAGTTTGCGCTGCCGTGGGAGACCCCGGTGACCACCCTGGGTGGGGTACCGCTGTTGAGCCTGCGGATGGGTCTGCGGGCGGAGGTGGCGATTGAGCCGGCGGTGGACCAGGGCGCCATGGTGCCGGTCTTCGTCCACCCACTGCCCACCCAGCAGCAGGTGCTGGCGGCGCTGGCGGCGCTGGGGTTCACCGTCCGCCAGGCGGGGCTGGTCGACGGCCGGTTGCCGGCGGTGGAGCAGGCCCTACCCCTGCACCAGCGGTGGGGCTTGTGGGTGGGCCCGGTCTATGCCGGGCCGATCACCGAGCTGGAGGTGATCTTCATTGCGAACTCCGCCGGCCTAGAGGTGATCTTCTGGTGCGATCGGCGGCTGGCCCTGGCCGGGATCACCCACACCAGCATCAGCCGGTTCCGGGTCTGGCACGCCGGTGCCGACCGGCGGGACTGGGCGAGCACGGTCGACGGGTGGCTGCGCGAGGCCATCAACCGGCACGCGGCGGCCGCGTCACACGCCGACTGGTCGGCACCGATCACCGAGTCCGCCCATGTCAGCCGATCGCCCGACGAGCCGATCCGGCCGGGTTTCGGCCCGGGCGGCACGGCGGGTGGCGCCGGCATCGGTGGTGGCGGTGGCGACGGCACCTGACCTGCGCTTACCCCTGGGCGAGCTTGAGGCCGAAGCCGAGGAAGAGCGCGCCCACGGCGGTGGTCGCGCCGACCGCCAGCCGGCGGCGCCGGCTGAACTGGACGGCCAGGAACGTCCCGGCAAAGATCAGCGCGGTGAGGTAGAGCGCGCTGGTCACCTGGGCGATCAGGCCGAGCAGCAGGAAGGAGAGCGCGGGCCAGGGGTAGCTCGGATCGACGAACTGGATGAAGAACGAGACGAAGAACAGGATCGCCTTCGGGTTGAGCAGGCTGATCACCAGTGCCTTGCGGAACGAGCTGCGCATCGCCGCCGGCTGCGCGGTGTCGATCAGCCGCGGGGTGTCCGGGTCGTTGCGGTCCCGCCAGCGCCGCCAGGCGCCGCGCAACATGGTCAACCCGACATAGCCCAGGTACGCGGCGCCCGCGTACTTGATCACAAGGAAGATCGGTGGGTACGCCTTGATCAGCGACGCCACCCCCGCAGCGGAGAGGAACATGAGAACCGCATCGCCCATCCACACCCCGCTCGCCGCCTGGTAGCCCACGCCGACCCCGCGCCGGGCGGCGGTGGCGAGGACGAAGAGCGAGTTGGGTCCGGGCAGCAGCACGATGGCCACGGTGCCCAGCACGTAGGTCCAGATGTCGGTGATCCCCAGCACGCCCGACATCATCCGGCGACGGTGGCCTTCGCGCGAAGCCTTTTCCGCAGCGTGACCTGTGCGTTCGGCCACTCGTCGATGGTCATCGAATACTGCACGGTGTCCCGCCACGAGTTGTTCGGACGCAGCCGGTGCATCCGCAGCACCCCCTCCCGGTGGGCGCCGAGCCGCTCGATCGCCCGTTGTGAGCGCTCGTTGCGGATGTCGGTGTGCCAGATGACCCGCACCGCGCCCAGCTCGTCGAAGGCGCGGGTGAGCAGCAGCAACTTCGCCTCGGTGTTGATCGCGCTCTGCCACCAGGGCCGGCCGAGGAAGGTGTACCCGATCGCCACCGACCGCCGTTCGGGGTCGATCTCGTAGTACGAGGTGGTGCCGACGACCGTGCCGGTGGCCGAACACCGCTGCACCCACGGCACCCGCTCGCCACGGTGCCGCGCGTTCAGGTAGCCCCGGACGGCGACGGCCAGCTCAGCGGCGTCGACCGGCTGGCGTGTGCCGAGGTGCCGCCAGACCTCCGGGTCGGCGGTGGCGGCGAACAGTGCCTCGGCGTGCGAGAGGTCGAGCGGCTCCAGCAGCACGTGCCGGCCGCGCAGCGGCACCGGCTCGTGCCAGGGAGACCGGGCCGGACGTAGGTATGCCGGCACCGGCGCGGTGACCCCGGCGTCGGGCTCGGGCAACCCGGCGGTCAACCGCAGCGGCACCACCCCGGCCCAGTGCGGCAGGTCGAGGTCGCTCGGCTCGTCCCTCACCCCGCCGTCGCGGGCGCGTACCGACACCTCCACCAGGGGCAGCGCCAGCACTGCGGTCTCGGCGAGTTCCCGCCGGCTGGGCGGGCGGCTGTCCGCCGCGCGTCCGGGGGCGGTCTTCTGCACCAGGGCGGTGCAGACCCTGGCCCGCTCGTCGGGATCGGTGACCAGGCGGGCGGTGCCGTGCGCGATCACCGACCGGTAGTTGGCGCTGTGGTGGAACTGTGCGCGGGCGTAGACCAGCCCGTCGAGCAGGGTGACCGCCACGCAGACGGGCAGACCGCCGTCCCGGGCGGCCAGCAACGGCCGGCTGCCGGTGGAGCCGTGCAGGTAGAGCGTGTCGCCGACGCGGACGTGCAGGGTGGGCAGCACGCGCGGCTCACCGTCCACGCTGAACCCCAGCGCGCAGTGGTACGCCTCGTCGAGCACCAAGTGGGCGGCGTCGCGGTCGTAGCTCATCCGGTCCCGGGAGCGGCTGGCGGTGGTGCGGGCGGTCTGTGTGTACATGCTCCGGCCCCTGTTCATCGGACAGTTCATTGTTCTAGTACAATCTTGCTTTTGTGTCAGCACGTTATCAGGTGACCGGTACGACTGCTGTCCAGATCTCGGCCAGCATCGAGTCCGGCATCCGCCGCGCCCAACTTGCCCCCGGCGACCCGCTGCCGCCGGTGCGCGCGCTCGCCGCCACCCTGGCCGTCAGCCCGGCCACCGTGTCCCGGGCGTACGCCGAGCTGAGCCGGCGTGGCCTCGTCGTCACCGCCGGCCGGCACGGCACCCGGGTCCGCGCCCGCCCGCCCGTCGCGGCCCGCCGCGCGGCGCTGCGTCCACCACCCGCCCCCGGGTTACGTGACCTGTCCCGGGGCGAACCCGATCCCCGGCTGCTGCCGTCGCTGCGCCCGCACCTGGCCGCCCTGGCCGCATCCGCCGCCGAGCCGGTGGGCTATCCCGACGTCGGGGTGCTGCCGGAGGTGGCTGAGGCGGCCCGGGCGCGACTGACCGCCGACGGGGTGCCCGCCACTGAGGTGACCCTCACCGGCGGCGCGCTGGACGGCATTGAGCGGCTGCTCGGCGCGCATCTTCGACCCGGCGATCCGGTCGCCGTGGAGGATCCGGGCTGGGCCAGCCTGCTCGACCTGCTCGCCGCGCTCGGGCTGCGGCCGATCGGTGTGCCGGTCGACGACGACGGGCCGATTGTCGCGGGAGTGGCCGCCGCGCTCGCCGCCGGAGCCAGAGCACTGATCGTGACCAGTCGGGCGCAGAACCCCACCGGCGCGGCCGTCTCGGCCAACCGGGCCGGCGCGCTGCGGGCCCTGCTCGCCGGGCACGCCGACCTGCTGCTGATCGAGGACGACCACGCCGCCGAGCTGGCCCGCGCACCGCTGCACCCGCTGGCCGGTGCGACCACCAGCTGGGCCTTCCTCCGCTCGGCGAGCAAGCCGTTCGGTCCGGACCTGCGCCTGGCCGTGTTGGCCGGTGACGAGACCACCGTGGCCCGGGTGGCCGGCCGGGCGCGGGTCGGTGCCGGCTGGGTCTCCACCGTGCTGCAACGGCTCGTGCTGTCCTTCTGGCAGGATCCGGCGGTCGCCGCCCTGATCGACCGGGCGGCGGGTAGCTACCAGCGGCGACGCGACGGACTGGTCGCCGCCCTGGCCGACCGGGGACTGCCGGCACACGGCCGCAGCGGGATCAACGTGTGGCTGCCGGTCACCGACGAGACCGTCGCCTCGACCGTGCTGCGCGACGCCGGTTGGCTGGCCGCACCCGGCGCTCTGTACCGCATCGCCGGCCCACCCGCGCTGCGGATCACCGTCAGCTCGCTGGCCGAGGCGGAGCTGCCGGAGCTGGCCGACGCGCTCGCCCGGGCGGCCCGGCCGGTCCCGCCCGGCGGCTTCACCGCCTGACCGCCCGGCCCTCCTCGCGTGGCCGCGCCGCACCGGGTAGAACAGTCGCCATGGCCGACACCGACACCGACACCGCGCCCGGCGCCCAGCGGTTCATCCCGCCACGGCCCGACAGCCTCGACGCACTGCGGGCCGCCGCCACCGGCTGCCGTGGCTGCGAGCTGTACCGGGATGCCACACAGACCGTCTTCGGCCGGGGCGACGCCACCGCCCGGGTGGTCTTCGTCGGCGAGCAGCCCGGGGACATCGAGGACCAGAAGGGCCTGCCCTTCGTCGGCCCCGCCGGCCGGCTGCTGCGCCGGGCGGTCGACGACGCGGGCCTGGACCCGGGACACATCTACCTCACCAACGCGGTGAAGCACTTCCGGTTCGACCTGCGCGGCAAGCGTCGCATCCACCAGACGCCGGACCGGTTGCACATCACCGCCTGCCGGCCCTGGCTGGTCGCCGAGTTCGCCCGACTGCGCCCGGAGATCGTGGTCGTGCTCGGTGCGACCGCCGCGAAGGCGCTGCTCGGCCCGACCTTCCGGGTCACCCGCCAGCGCGGCGAACTGCTGCCCTGGCCGGCCGTCGCGCAGCACCCGGAGGACTTCCGGCAGGTGCCGGTGGACAGCGCCGGACACACCGCCGACGCCCCACCCGCCCGGCTGCTGGCCAGCATCCACCCCTCCGCCGTGCTCCGCGCCGACAACCACGACGTGGCCTACGCCGGCCTGGTAGCCGACCTCACCGTCGTCGCCCGCGCCCTCAGCGCCTGACCCGCCCGCCCGACGCCGGTGCCACACTTGCCGCCATGGAGCAGCATCTCTACGACCGCGACCACGACGAGTTCCGCGAGCTGTGCCGGACCTTCCTGGCCCGGGAGACGGTGCCGCACCACGAACGCTGGGAGGCCGATGGGATCGTCGACCGCGAGGTGTGGCGCTCTGCCGGCGCCGCGGTCGCCGCCGCAGAACGGCTGCTCGCGCTGACCCTGGACGCCCGCACCCGGGAGGCGTTCGACCGGCCGATCGGGAGGTTCCAACCCAACCGGTTCCTCCTGGCCGAGCTGGACACCGAGGTCACCATCGCGCGGACCTTCCTCAACCACTGCGTCGCCGAGTTCAACGCGGGGGGCCTGGGGCTGTGACGAAACCGGGCTGCCACTGCCAGCCGGGTGCGAAAGGATGGCCCTCCCCGACCCAGGAGCAATCCATTGGCCACTGACCTGACGACCCCGGTGCCGACGCATCCGGAGGTCGCGCCGATCCAGCGGCGTACCCTGCGCCTGCTCTTCACCACCCAGGTCATCGGCGGGATCGGGGTGACCATCGGCATCGCCGTCGGCGCGCTGCTGGCCGCCGAACTCGCCGGCGTCGCGGTGGCCGGCCTGGCCCAGAGCGCCGCCGTGGTCGGCGGCGCTCTGCTCGCCATCCCGGTCACCAGGATCATCAACGGGCACGGCCGCCGCCCGGGTCTGGTCTTCGCGTACGGCGTCGGCGCGTTGGGTGGCGTGCTGGTGGTGCTGGCGGCGGCGACCCGATGGGTCCCGCTGCTCTTCGTGGGCATGCTGCTCTTCGGCGGTGGCGCCGCGGCCAACCTCCAGGCCCGTTACGCGGCGGTGGACCTCGCCGAGCCGGGTCGTCGAGCCCGACAGCTGTCGATGATCGTCTGGGCCACCACCATCGGGGCGGTGGCCGCCCCGAACTTCGCCGCGTTCGCCGACCGCACCACCACAGGTTGGGGACTGCCGTCACTGTCCGGCCCGTTCGCGTTCAGCGTCGTCGCGTTCGTGCTCGCCGCCGGCGTACTGCTGCTGGGGTTGCGGCCCGACCCGCTGCTCACCGCGCGCCGGCTCGCGGCGGCCCGCTCGGGCGTGGTTACCGGGGTGGGCGAGCCGCCACCGGCGTTCTCCGGCGCCACACCGGCGGCGGCCGAACCGGTCGCCGTGCCGGCACCGCCGGCCCGGCGCGGTGCGGGCATGCTCACCGCCTGGTCGGTGGTACGCGCCAGGCCGGCGGCCCGGCTCGGCGTCGCCGCGGTGGCCATGGGCCATTTGGTGATGGTGGCGGTGATGGCGATGACCCCGGTACACCTGCGGGAGTACCACGCCGTGGACGAGGTGTTGCCGGTGGTCGGACTCGTGTTGAGCCTGCACATCGCCGGCATGTACGCGCTGGCGCCGGTGGTCGGCTGGCTCACCGACCGGGCCGGGCGACGCCCGGTCATCCTCGGCGGGATCGGCACGCTGCTGGCCGCCTGCGCGGTCGCCGGGACCGCCGGGCACGACACCTTCCGGCTCACCATCGGTCTGATCCTGCTCGGGCTTGGTTGGTCGGCGACCATGGTGGCCGGTTCCACCCTGCTGTCGGAGTCGGTGCCGGACTCGGTGCGCCCCGGCGCGCAGGGCCTGTCCGACCTGGTCATGGGGCTGGCCGGGGCGCTGGCGGGGGCGCTCAGCGGGTTTGTCATGCAGGTGGCGGGTTTTCCCGTTCTGGCCCTGCTCGCCGCGGTCGCGGTGGCGCCCCTGTTGGCGCTAGCGTTGCGACCGGTGCCGGTGGAGGCGCCGGACGAGGAGGACTGATCACGTTGCGGCTGACCGACTTCTGGGCGCGCCTGGCGGAGGCGTTCGGGCCGGGGTACGCGGCCAGCCTCGCCAGCGACCAGGTGCTGTCGGAGCTCGGTGGTCGGACCATCGAGCAGGCCTTCGCGGATGGTGAGCAGACGCACGTGGTGTGGCGTGCGGTGGTCGCCGCCTACCCTGACCGGGTGCCCGCTCGGCTACGTTGAGCACCCGTTTCGCTACTTCCGCGTGTCCCTTGCCGACTCGTACACCTGTTCGGCTATTGTCCACAGCGAGGTGCTCGTCCACAGGCCACGGCCCGTCGGCTGGTTTTCTGTCGGACCCAGCGCCTAGCGTGTCCCGCGTGACGCGAAGCTCAGGAAAGACGCCGGCGAAGGCAGGGGTGGCAACGATGGCGGCAGGTCCTGACCGGGAGAAGGCGCTCGACCTTGCTCTCGCTCAGATCGACAAGCAGTTCGGCAAGGGTTCGGTGATGCGCCTGGGGGAGCGACCGGTCATCCAGACCTCGGTCATTCCCACCGGTTCCATCGCGCTCGACGTGGCGCTCGGGGTGGGCGGTCTGCCCCGGGGCCGGGTGGTCGAGGTATACGGTCCCGAGAGCAGCGGCAAGACCACGGTCGCGCTGCACGCCGTGGCCAACGCGCAGCGGGCCGGCGGCATCGCCGCCTTCATCGACGCCGAGCACGCGCTCGACCCGGATTACGCCAAGGCCCTCGGCGTCGACACCGACGCCCTGTTGGTCTCCCAGCCGGACACCGGCGAGCAGGCGCTGGAGATCGTCGACATGCTGGTCCGCTCCGGCGCGATCGACGTCATCGTGATCGACTCGGTGGCGGCCCTGGTGCCGCGCGCCGAGATCGAGGGCGAGATGGGCGACAGCCACGTCGGTCTGCAGGCCCGGCTGATGAGCCAGGCGCTGCGGAAGATCACCGGCGTGCTCAACAACACCGGCACCACCGCGATCTTCATCAACCAGCTCCGCGAGAAGATCGGCGTCATGTTCGGATGCATGTCGTACTCGACCCGGGTCACCCTGGCCGACGGCACGCAGGAGAAGATCGGCAAGATCGTCAACCAGCGGATGGACGTGGAGATTCTCTCCTACAACCCGGATACCGACCGGGTGGAGCCGAAGCGGATCACCAACTGGTTCAACAACGGTCCGGCGGAGCGGTTCCTCCAGTTCACCGTCGCCAAGTCGAGCGGCAACGGGCGGGCGCAGTTCGCCGCCACCGCCAACCACCTGGTGCGCACTCCGGGCGGCTGGCGGGAAGCGGGCGAGTTGATCGCCGGTGACCGGGTGATGCTTGCCGAGTCACGCCGCCTCAGTGAGCAGCAGTGGCAGGTCGTGCTCGGCTCGCTGATGGGCGACGGTGCCCTGTCGCCGAACCGTCAGGATCGCTCCGGTGTCCGCTTCCGTCTCGGCCACGGTGCACAGCAGATCGATTACCTCGACTGGAAGGTCTCGCTGCTCGGCAACGTCAACCACTCCCGGCGTACCGACGCTCGGGGGGCCGGGTTCGTCGACTTCACTCCGCTGCCTGAGCTGGACGAGTTGCGCCGTGCGGTGTATCTGGGCGACGGCAGGAAGCACCTCAGCTGGGACTACCTCAAGGCGCTGACCCCGCTGGCCCTCGCTGTCTGGTATATGGACGACGGGTGCTTCACCCTCCGGTCCAAGGGTGTGCAGGAGCGCGCGGCGGGCGGCTCCGGCCGGATCGAGATCTGTGTCGAAGCGATGGCGGAGGGCAGCCGTGACCGCCTGGTGGAGCACCTGCGCGACGCGTACGGCATGGACGTGAAGCTGGTTTCCCGGGGCACCAGGGGGACGGCGTCGATCATCTTCACCACCGAGTCGTCAGCGAGGTTCCAGGAACTGGTCGCGCCGTACATCCCGGCTGCGATGGAGTCCAAGCTGCTCCCGCGCTTCCGTGGTCAGTGCATCGTTGAGCCGCAGTTCGTCCCGACGGAGCTCACGCCGGTGCCCGCTCGGATCATCGATGTCCGGGTCAAGCCGAAGACCCGCTCGATGAACCGGTTCGACATCGAGGTCGAGGGCAATCACAACTACTTCGTCGACGGCGTCATGGTGCACAACAGCCCCGAAACCACCACGGGTGGGCGGGCGTTGAAGTTCTACGCCTCGGTCCGGCTCGACGTGCGGCGCATCGAGAGCCTGAAGGACGGCACCGACGTGGTCGGTAACCGCACCCGGGTGAAGGTCGTGAAGAACAAGGTCGCGTCCCCGTTCAAGCAGGCCGAGTTCGACATCATGTACGGCAAGGGGATCTCCCGCGAGGGCTCGCTGATCGACGTCGGCGTCGAGCAGTCGATCATCCGCAAGTCCGGCGCCTGGTACACCTACGACGGCGACCAGCTCGGCCAGGGCAAGGAGAAGGCGCGCGAGTTCCTCCGGGAGAACCCGGACGTGGCCGCCGAGATCGAGAAGAAGATCCTGGAGAAGCTCGGCGTCGGGATCGGCGCTGGCGACGCCACCGGCGGCCCGGAGCTGCCGCCGGTCGACTTCTGATCCAGGTCGTGGCAGGACGACGTGCTCGTTCGGGGCGGGGCTGGGATGCCAGCCCGTCCCGAACGGGTGACGCCACGCCCCGTCCCCGCCGAGGCCGTCGTGCCGCTGGCAACGAGGACGACGCCGGCAACGAAGACGCCGCCACCACCTCGGCCGCACCTCGCGACGAGGCCGAGGTGGCCCGGGAGATCTGCCTGCGGCAGCTCGCGGTCCGCCCTCGCACCCGTGCGGAGCTGGCCACCGCGATGGCCAGGCGGGGCATCTCCGAGGAGACCGCAGCCGGAGTCCTCGACCGCTACGACGAGGTCGGCATCATCGACGACGCCGCCTTCGCCAGGGCCTGGGTGGCCAGCCGGCACGCCGGTCGAGGGCTGGCTCGCCGGGCACTCGCCAACGAGCTGCGTCAGCGCGGCGTCGACGGCGACACCGCCAGTGAGGCGCTCGGCGAGTTGGACGAGACCACCGAGGCGGAGACCGCCCGCGCACTGGTGGAGCGCAAGCTGCGTACCGCCCGCGGTGAGCCGGACGCGGTGTTCCGGCGGCTGGTCGGCATGCTTGCCCGCAAGGGTTACCCGCCGGGCGTGTCCATCCGGGCGGTGAAGGACGCGCTCGCCGCGCAGAGCGCCGAGGCGGCCGAGTTCGCCGAGCAGATCGACGCCGACGCCCTCGCCGACGCCGAGGGCGAGATCGACCGCTGACCTCGCGGCCTGACCGACCGGCACGTGATGTCGGTGGCGTTCACGGCTCAGCGGCCGGCTGCCGGGCCGGGCTCTTTGAGGTGGCTGGTGGCCGGTGGCGGGGCGACCAGCCAGATGAGCGGCCAGCAGGCTGTTTTTTCGTCTTCTTTGCCCGCTCAAGTCCGAGAATCTAAAGACGCATAGTGATCACGCAACTCCTCTCCGTCCGGGTGGTTTGATCATGAGTTCTTGACCGGAGGCCGGTTGAGACCTAGCCTCGCCATAAAGGCTCACGTTGCCCGACCAAGCGCAGGCTAAGCGCACAACATAGATCCCGTAACAAGACAGCATCACTTTGGCCGGCACCATCGGCCGCATACGTCAGCTCCGGACAGGCCGGTCCGGCGCTGACGTGACACTGCACCCGGCCCGCCGCCGGTCCCCTGGGCACCGTCGGCGGAGAAAGCCACCCCACGGCCAGGCGCTCCGGTCGGGCGTCCAGAGCCGCAGGAGTCTGCCCACCGGCAGGCTGCTGCGCCGCGACGTTCAGGGGAGGCGCGCCATGGTGAGGCGAAACAGGTCCACCGGAGACTCGGCATGAGTGGGCAGCCGGCCGCCGGCGCGGCGGGACCCGGGGCCAGTGACGACGGCGAGCAGGATCCGGCGACTGGGGCGGCGGCATGAGCGCCTTCGACGTCGTGGTCCTCGCGTCCGTGCTGGTGTTGACCCTGGTGGTGCTCGGTGCGGCCTTCCTCGGGCTTCGGATGGTGCGCGGGTTGCAGGCGCGCCCCGGACCGGAGGACCCGGCGTACGTCGCCGAGAAGGACCGTCAGGAACAGTCCCTGGCCGCCCTGCGTACCGCCGCGGACGAGGTGAACAGCACCATCGACGTGGCGAAGTCGGCCGCCGCGGCGGCCCGGACGGAGGCGGCGGCCGGCAAGGCGGAGGCGAAGGCAGCCCGAGCGGAGGCCCGTCGGGTGCTCGACGACGCCCGCGCCGAGGCGGACACGGTGCTCGAACGGGCACACAAGCAGGCCGAGGCGGATGCCGAACAGCTGCGTACCACCGCCCGGCGCAGCGGCGAGCGGGAGGTGGCGGTACTCGCCGCGACCACCCGCGAGCAGGCAGTCGAGGTGGAGCGTCGGGCCACCCGGATGGACGAGCGGGAGCGGCTGCACACCGAGGAGGTGGAGCGGCTTGCCGAGCGGGAACGCCAGTTGACCGCGGCGAATGCCGCGTTGGCCGCCCGGGAGGCGGCGCTCACCGCCCGCGAGGAGGAGCTGACCGAGTCGGAGCACCAGCGGCGGCGCGAACTGGAGCGGGTCGCCGGGCTCACCGCCGACGCCGCGCGGGCCGAACTGATCGAGGTGATCGAGACGCAGGCCAAGCGGGAGGCCGCCCTGCTGGTCCGGAACATCGAGTCCGCTGCCCGGTCCACGGCCGAGCAGCGGGCCCGGCACATCGTGGTCGACGCCATCCAGCGGGTGGCCAGCGAGCAGACGGCCGAGAGCGTGGTCAGCGTGATGCACCTGCCGGGCGACGAGATGAAAGGGCGGATCATCGGCCGGGAGGGCCGCAACATCCGGGCCTTCGAGTCCGTCACCGGCGTCAATCTGATCATCGACGACACTCCCGAGGCGGTGCTGCTGTCCTGCTTCGACCCGGTACGTCGGGAGGTTGGCCGGCTGACGCTGGAGAAGCTGGTGCTGGACGGCCGGATCCATCCGCACCGGATCGAGGAGGTGCACGAGCTGGCCCGGCAGGAGGTGGATCAGCTGTGCCAGCGGGCCGCCGAGGACGCCCTGGTGACGGTCGGCATCACCGAGATCCACCCGGAGCTGGTCACGCTGCTGGGTCGGTTGCGCTACCGCACGTCGTACGGGCAGAACGTGCTCAAGCACCTGGTGGAGACCGCTCACATCGCCGGCATCATGGCCGCCGAGCTGCGCCTGGACGTACCGCTGATCAAACGATCGGCGTTCCTGCACGACATCGGCAAGGCGCTCACCCACGAGGTGGAGGGCAGCCACGCGATCATCGGCGCCGACGTGGCCCGCAAGTACGGCGAGAGTGAGGACGTGGTGCACGCCATCGAGGCGCACCACAACGAGGTGCAGCCGCAAACCGTCGAGGCGGTCCTCACCCAAGCCTCCGACGCCTGCTCCGGCGGGCGGCCGGGGGCACGGCGGGAGAGCCTGGAGGCGTACGTCAAGCGGCTGGAACGGATCGAGGAGATCGCGGCCGGCAAGCTCGGCGTGGAGAAGGTCTTCGCCATGCAGGCGGGCCGCGAGATCCGGGTGATGGTCAAGCCCGACGACGTCGACGACATCGGCGCGGCGGTGCTGGCCCGGGACGTGGCCAAGCAGATCGAGGAGGAGCTGACCTACCCCGGCCAGATCCGGGTGACGGTGGTTCGCGAGTCCCGCGTCACCGAGATCGCCCGCTGAGGTTGATTCAAACTCTCGAGTTGTTACATAGTGCAATGGTTAGGTTACGTTTAAGGGTTTTGTAGGCTTAATGAGATGGGGTGGGGTCGGCGGTTGCGGGCGCGGGGTCGTTGTCTAGGGCCTGGCTTGCTGGTTCACTGCACGTGTGGGCCAGGGCGGTGGTCGGACGTAAATTCCGCTCGATGCGGCGGATTGAGGTGATCGTCGTTGTTGACGACGGCAGGATCGCCGAGCATGGAACACAAGATGATGAACCAGGAGCCACGGGCACCCTCACACCAAGGTCCACCTGGACAGACCGACGGCCCCAGCCGATCCTCACCAACTTCGGTGAGCCAGCATGATCCTGGCCAGCGAATCCTGGCGAACGAGATCTGCAGGCTGGGCGGTGATCAAGGGCTGGCCGAGATCACGGCCAGCCTCCCACCTTGTGGATCAAACGCCGTCGGAGGCCTTGGCCTGGGGAACGAGCACTGTGGCCGGTGGCTGCTTCGCAGGGGTGCCGGCGCTCTTACGGCCCCTTGACAGTCGATGCTGGACGTAGTGAGCCAGCTTGGAAAGCGAGTAGTTGACCAAAATGAAGAGTAGCCCGATCACGACGTACACCTGGATCGGGTTGTCCAGCACGCCGATGATCTGCTTGCCGATGTTGAGGGTCTCCTCGTAGCTGATGATGAAGCCCAGCGAGGTGTCCTTGAGTACCACCACCAGCTGGCTGATCAGCGCCGGCAGCATGATCCGGAACGCTTGCGGCAGCAGGATCAGGTGGGTGGTCTGCAATGGGGAGAGCCCGGTCGCGGCGGCGGCCTCGGCCTGCCCGTTGGGTAGGCCCTCCATGCCCGAGCGAAGGATCTCGGCGATTACCACGGAGTTGTAGATGGTGAGGCCGATGACCAGGTACCACAGTGTGTCGAAGGAGATGCCGAACTCGGGGAAGCCGCGAGCCACGAAGAAGATCGTGATGACCACCGGCAGCCCTCGGAACACTTCGACGCAGATCCGGGTGATCGCGGAGAGCACGGCGGTGAGCCCGCGTGCCAGGTACGACAGCGGGATGGCGAGACCGGTGAACCGGCGGTGGCCCAGGTGCTTGAGCTGGATCCTCAGCACGGCCAGCAGGGTGCCGACCGCGAGCGAGGAGATGATGGCCAGCGCCGCGGCGGTCAGCGTGTTGCGGAACCCGTAGCCGATCTTGTCCCACACCTGGGAGAAGTACTCGTTTGAGGGGTCGATCAGCGGACCCCACAGCTCCATCGAGAACTGGCCCTTGTCCTCCAGCGGGCGGTAGACCAGGAAGTACGCGCCTGCGAGCAGGACGAACGTGGCGGCAATGCTGCTGATCAACGTGATCCGGCGCTGGCGGGGCCCGGGTACGTCGTAGAGAACGCTGCCCTGCTGGTTCATCGTGCCACCGCCTGTCGCTTCTCGAGCCGGTCCAGCAGCGCGCCGAGCGGCACTGTCATGATCAGGTATCCGATCGAGATGCCGATGGCAACCGGTACGAAGGCATGGCCCTCGGCCGACGTGAGCTGGTCGGCGGTCTGCGAGAGGTCACCCACCACACCGAAGAAGCCGACCAGTGCAGAGTTCTTGATCATCGCGATGATCACGGAGCCCAGCGGTACCACGGATGCCTTCCAGGATTGTGGCAACACCACGTGCCGCAGGTTCTGACCGAACGTGAGCCCGAGTGAACGAGCGGCTTCCGCCTGGCCGGCGGGCACGGCGTTCACACCCGAACGCAGCGCCTCACAGACGAAGGCGGCGGTGTAGAGCACCAAGGCGATCAGCGCGAACCGGAAGTATGGCAGATCGGTGCCGAGCCGGCTGAAGATCAGGTCAAGGCCGGGGATACGCAGGAAGTCCGCGTTGGTGCCGAGCGCCGGCAGGCCAAACGCGGCGAAGAACATCACCACGGTCAGCGGCAGGTTCCGGAAGACGTTGACGTAGCCGGTGCCGACTGCGCGCAGCGGCGGCATCGGCGAGATCCTCAGCACCGCCACGACGGCGCCCAGGACCAGGGCGCCGATCGCGGCGAGTAAGCAGATCTGGAGGGTGAGCCAGAATCCGCCCGCGAAGACGTCGAACTTGTCGATGAGCACATTCACGGTCGGACTTCCTTCCCACCCTCCAGATCGGCGGTGATCAGTAGCGGTTGACGGCCGGGGCGTCGCCCAGTTCGGCACCGAACTTGCCTGCGGTGTCGTCCCAGGCCTTCTTCCAGGTGCCGTCGGCGTAAGCCTTCTCCAGCGTGTCGTTGATGAAGTCGCGGAAGGCGGTGTCGTCCTTCTTGACGCCGATGCCGTACGGCTCCTTGGTGAAGTTGTCACCGGCGAGCTGGAACGACGCCTCATCCTTGGCGATGAAGCCGAGCAGGATCACGTTGTCCGTGGTGACCGCGTCGACCTGGCCGCCCTTGAGGGCGTCACGGCACTTGTCGTAGGTGTCGAAGAGCACCAGCTGGGCGCCGACGTCCTTGACGTACTTCTTGATCTCCTCAGCCGGGGTGGAGCCGGTGACGGAGCAGACCTTCTTGGTGCCGTCCTGGAACGACTCCGGTCCGGTGATGCTGCCGTCGTCCTTCTTCACCATGATGTTCTGCCCGGCCTCGTAGTACGGCCCGGCGAAGGCGATGCGCTCCTTGCGTGGGTCGTTGATGGTGTAGGTGGCCACGACCATGTCGACGGTGTCGTTGACGATGACGTCCTCACGGACCTTCGAGGGGGTTTCAACCCACTCGATCTTGTTCTCGGGGATACCGAGTTCCTTGACGATGATCTTCGCCACCTCGACGTCGAAGCCCTCCGGGCTGTCGGAGAGCCCCTTCTGGCCGAAGCCGGGCTGGTCGAACTTCGTGCCAACCTTGATGGACTGGGCCTCGTTCAGCCGTTCCATGGTGCTGCCGGCGGCGAAAGACCTGTCGCCGGCACCGGTGTCGTCTCCGGTGTCGTCTCCGCCGCAGGCGGTCACGCCGAGCGCGAGGGTCGCGGCTGCCGCGAGCGCCGCAATGCGCGTGATACGCATACTCATCTCCTTGTTCGTCGGAGCACGCCACGGGACGGCGGGCTCCTCATCGGGTCGGCTAGTGCATGAGGATTTTGGAGAGGAAGTCCTTGGCGCGTTCGCTGCGCGGGTTCGCGAAGAACTCCGCCGGAGCGGCGTCCTCGACGAGCTTGCCGTCGGCCATGAAGATGACCCGGTTCGCGGCGTGCCGGGCGAAGCCCATCTCGTGGGTGACCACGACCATGGTCATGCCGTCACTGGCCAGCGAGGTCATCACGTCCAGCACCTCGCCGACCATCTCCGGGTCCAGCGCGCTGGTGGGCTCGTCGAAGAGCATCGCCTTGGGCCGCATGGCCAGGGCGCGGGCGATCGCGGCTCGCTGCTGCTGGCCGCCGGAGAGCTGGGCCGGGAACTTGTCGGCCTGGTTGGCGATGCCGACCCGGTCGAGCAGGGCGAGACCCCGCTCGCGGGCCGCCGCCGGCTTCTCGCCGCGCACCTTGATCGGGCCGAGGGTGACGTTTTCCAGGATCGTCTTGTGCGCGAAGAGGTTGAACGACTGGAACACCATGCCGACCTCGCTGCGCAGCCTGGCCAGGGCCCTGCCCTCGGCCGGCAGCGTCTGCCCGTCGAAGGTGATGGTGCCGGAGTTGATCGGCTCCAGCCGGTTGATCGCGCGGCACAGGGTCGACTTGCCGGATCCGGACGGGCCGATCACCACGACGACCTCGCCTCGACCCACCGACAGTGAGACGTCGTCCAGTACGTGCAGCGGACCGAACCATTTGTTGACCGAGTCCAGCACGATGAGCGGTTCGCCCGTCGTCACGTCGCCCCCTCGTCGCCGTCGGGGGTCGGTTGACCCCCGGATAGCGGCCACTGTAGGCGGGGCGACGTGGCAGAACACAACCGAGATGGTCACGGAGCGGTAACACCGTCGTGGATCCGGCCCGGGTGTCCGGAATTGCCCGCCGGGGGTGGTGCCGGGGCGGCGTGACGGAGATCATGAGGGGATGGCCGAGCCTGTGCGGTTGACCCGGTACGCCCGCGGCGGCGGTTGCGCGTGCAAGATCCCGCCCGGCGAGCTGGAGGCCATGGTTGCCGGGCTCGGCCCCGCCGCCGGCCCCGCCGACCTGCTGGTCGGCCGTGCCGGCCCCGCCGACCTGCTGGTCGGTCTGGAACACGGCGACGACGCCGCGGTGATCCGGCTGGACGAGCAGACCGGTGTGGTGACCACCGCGGACTTCTTCACCCCGGTGGTCGACGACGCGTACGACTGGGGGCGGATCGCCGCCGCCAACGCGCTTTCCGACGTGTACGCGATGGGTGGCAGCCCGCTGGTCGCGCTCAACCTGCTCTGCTGGCCGCGCGAGGTGCTGCCGCTGGAGCTGGCCCGGGAGGTGCTGCGCGGTGGTCGGGACGTGGCCGGTGAGGCCGGCTGCCACCTGGCCGGCGGTCACAGCGTGGACGACGACGGACCGAAGTACGGCCTGGCCGTCACCGGGCTGGTCCGGCCGGCGGAGCTGATCACCCTCGACGCGGGGCGGGCCGGGTTGCCGCTGTCGTTGACCAAGCCGCTCGGGGTGGGTGTGCTCAACTCCCGGCACAAGCACACCGGCGAGAGCTTTCCCGAGGCGGTGGCGGCGATGACCACGCTGAATCGGGACGCCGCGCGGGCGGCGGTGGCGGCGGGAGTGCGGTGTGGCACCGACGTGACCGGATTCGGTCTGCTCGGCCACGCCTCGAAGCTGGCTCGGGCCAGCCAGCTGACCGTGGCGATCGACATCGCCCGGGTGCCGTACCTGGGCGGCGCTCGGGAGGCGGTCCGTGACGGGTACGTCAGTGGCGGTTCCCGCCGCAACCTTGAGTGGGTGACCCCGTGGACCGACTTCGGCGCGGCCGGCGAGGCGGACCGGCTGCTGTTGGCCGACGCGCAGACCTCCGGTGGGCTGCTGGTGGCCGGCGAGGTCCCTGGTGCCCCGGTGATCGGTGAACTGCTGCCCGCGGGAGAACACCGACTCGTGTTGCGCTGAGCAACGGGCACCGTACCCGATAAACTGTCATCTTCCTGCTGCTCCGAGCGATGAGGCTCGGGGAATTCTGCCCAGAATGGTCACAGACCGGTAACTTGCCCCTGCTTGGGGGCAAATGCCCCCCACCATCGTTTGTAAGGCCCGATCCGGAGGCCGGTGGGACGAGCACAGCGAGGAGGCGGCATGACCGAGCTGTGGAACTGGAGAATCGACCGGGTACGACCGGTGGAGGTTTACCCGGCGCTGGCCGACGCGATCGGCCGGGTGGTGATGCCGCTGGCGGTGGCGGACCCGACCCGGTTGCCGGCGTACGCGGTGGTCTGCGACGTGTGGCAGGCGCCGGGCGAGTTCGCCACGATCGTGGACTGCTACGGGGTACCCGACGGACTGGCCGAGCTGCCGAGCGTCGCGGCGCTGGCCCGGCGGCTCGACCGCAACTGCCTGCTGAGTGACGACACGCTCGACGACACCCGGCACCTGCTGGTCGCCCCCGACGGCAGCATCCGCCCGGTCCACTTCGACGTGCGGGAGACCGACGACGGTGAGGTGCTCAGTGAGCGACGACTGTGTACCGAGGGGGATCCGCGTTGCCGGGGCTGGTCACGCTGCCACCGCTCCCGGTGGACGCCCGACTCGGTCAACCCGGCCCTCGCCGCGGCCTGAAGCGCCGGCCCGCCGCCCGAGGCGCCTACCCCTGGCGGGCGCCGCGGACCACCAACTCGTCGAGCATGGTGCGGGTGGCCGCCGCGACAGCGGCCACCGCGGCGTCGAACGCCTCGGCGTTGTGCGCCGCCGGCGCCCGGAACCCGGAGATCTTCCGGACGTACTGCAACGCCGCGGCCTGCACGTCCGCGTCGGTCACCTGCGGGGTGTACGGCTCCCGTAGGGTCCTGATGCTCCGGCACATGGTTCCTCCTCGTTCCGCCCGACCCGTCGGGTCCGGATACGCTGTGCACGTCATGACTACCGCAGCGGCGGGCAGTCCGCGCACCTACCAGGTGCGAACCTACGGCTGCCAGATGAACGTGCACGATTCCGAGCGCCTCTCCGGCCTGCTGGAGCAGGCGGGCTATGTCCGCGCGGGCGACGCCGACGACACCCCCGACGTGGTGGTGTTCAACACCTGTGCGGTCCGCGAGAACGCCGACAACCGACTCTACGGCAACCTCGGTCACCTGCGTCCGGTCAAGGACCGGCACCCGGGGATGCAGATCGCGGTCGGCGGCTGCCTGGCCCAGAAGGACCGGGGCGAGATCGTCCGCAGGGCACCCTGGGTCGACGTGGTCTTCGGCACCCACAACATCGGGTCACTGCCGGTGCTGTTGGAGCGGGCCCGGCACAACGCCGCCGCCGAGGTGGAGATCCTCGAGTCCCTCGACGTCTTCCCCTCCACCCTGCCGACCCGCCGCGAGTCCAGCTACGCCGGTTGGGTGTCGATTTCGGTGGGCTGCAACAACACCTGCACCTTCTGTATCGTGCCGGCGCTGCGCGGCAAGGAGAGGGACCGCCGTCCGGGCGACATCCTGAGCGAGGTGCGGGCGCTGGTCGACGAGGGTGTGCTGGAGGTGACCCTGCTCGGGCAGAACGTCAACTCCTACGGCGTCGAGTTCGGGGACCGGTACGCGTTCGGGAAGTTGTTGCGCGCCTGCGGTGAGATCGACGGGCTGGAGCGGGTCCGGTTCACCAGCCCGCACCCGAAGGACTTCACCGACGACGTGATCGCGGCGATGGCCGAGACGCCGAACGTCTGCCACTCGCTGCACATGCCCCTGCAGTCCGGCTCCGACGAGGTGCTGCGCGCGATGCGACGGTCGTACCGTTCCGAGCGGTACCTGGGCATCATCGCCAAGGTTCGCGAGGCAATGCCGGACGCGGCGATCACCACCGACATCATCGTCGGATTCCCCGGCGAGACCGAGGCGGATTTCGAGCGCACCCTGGACGTGGTACGCGAGTCGCGGTTCTCCTCCGCCTTCACCTTCCAGTACTCCAAGCGCCCCGGCACGCCGGCCGCCACGATGGACGGCCAACTGCCCAAGCAGGTCGTGCAGGAGCGTTACCAGCGGCTTGCCGCCTGCGTCGAGGAGATCACCTGGGCGGAGAACACGAAGCTGGTCGGCGAAACCGTCGAGGTGCTGGTCGCCGCCGGGGAGGGGCGCAAGGACGAGCGCACCGGCCGGTTGTCCGGCCGGGCCCGCGACGGTCGCCTGGTGCACTTCGACGCCGGCTCCCACGCCGGATCGATCCGTCCGGGCGACATCGTCCGAACCGTGGTCACCTACGCCGCCCCGCATCACCTGAACGCGGATGGCAGGCCGGTGTCGCACCGGCGGACCAGAGCCGGGGACGCGAGCGAGGCGGGGCGGGCGCCACGTACCGGCGGGGTGTCGCTCGGGCTACCAACGGTCGGTGAGCCGTCGGTCGCGTCGGTCGCGTCGGCCTGTGCTCGCTGACCCGCCGTACCCGTGTTCCCCGGCCACCGGGTGGCCGGGGAACACCTAGGCGTTGACGGTTACAGGCCGATCTTGCCGGTGCCCGCGCCGCCGGTGACGACCGACTTGACCTGGCTGGCGTTGGTCAGCGAGTACGAGTACGGGATACTCGCCACGCTGCCCGACGCTTCCGGGCTGCCGGAGTTGACAAAGTGGTTGTTGCGTTGGACGAGGGTCCCCGGGCCCGAAGCGGCATAGCCGACCAAGGTCGGGTCGTCGACGGAATCGAAGTAGTTGCCCTCGACGAGCACGCCCGCGCCCATGGTCGACGCGACACCGTAGTCGTTGTTGTAGTAGTAGTTGTTGAACACGTGGACCGGGTTGCCGAAGCGGACCCGCGGGTGGCGGCTGCCGGAACCGTCGAACCAGTTGTGGTGGTAGGTCACCCGCAGGTGACCGCGGTCCTGGCTGCTGTTGTTGTCGGAGTGCCCGAGCAGCATCGACTTGCCGTGGTTGAAGACCCGGTTCCAGGACACCGTGATGTAGTCGGAGCCACGCTTGATGTCCACCGCGCCGTCGTAGCCGTTGGTGAACGAGTTGTGGTCCACCCACACGTTGGTCGCGGACTCCTGCACGTTGATGGCGTCGTCGTTCCAGTTGCGGAAGTTGATGTTGCGGATGATCACGTTGCGGCTGCCGTTGATGTTGAAGCCGCAACCGGAGATGGTGGCCGAGGAGCCGGAACCGAGGATGCTCTTGTTGCTGCCCACACTCAGCATTCCGGAGCAGCTGATCGTTCCGGAGACCCGGATGACCGCCGCGCTCGACGAGCTGACCGCCGAGCGGAGTGCCGACTCGCTGGTGACGGTCGTGGAGGAGGCGTTACCTCCGCCCGTGGTGCCACCGTTCTGGGTGGCCCAGCCGACCAGACCCGAGGGCGGGCCGGGCGGGTTGGTCGGCGGCGGGGTGGTCGGCGGCGGAGTGGTCGGGGGTGCCGTGGTCGGCGGCGGTGTGGTTCCGCCCGGGGTGGTCGGTGTGACGCCACCCGTGCAGGCCACTCCGTTCAGGGTGAAGCTGGTCGGGGCTGGGTTGTTGGAGTTGTTCCAGGAGCCGTTGAACCCGAAGGAGACGTTCCCGTTGGTCGGAATGTCGCTGTTGTAGCTGAGGTTGCTGGCGGTTACCTGGCTCCCGCTCTGCGAGATGGTCGCGTTCCAGGGACTGACCACCTGCTGCCCGGCGCTGTACGACCAGCGCAGGGTCCAGCCGGAGACGGCGTCGCCGAGGTTGGTGACGACGACGTTGCCGGTGAAGCCGCCGGGCCATTCGCCGGCGACCGAGTAGTTGACCTGGCAGCCGGCCGCCGCGTGCGCGGTGACGGCGGTGAGTACCCCGGCGGCGAGTAGCGCGGCGGTGGCTGAGGCGGTGGTGGTGAGTAGCGTCGTACGACGCCGTGTGGTGCGCATGGTCGGTTCCTTTCGTTGCGCAGGGACGGTCGATCGACCGCCTCGCCCGATGCCCGTCGGGCGGAGCAGTTCATGCCGGACCGGTCGCTCCACTGGTCCCTGTCACTGGTCTGCCTGGGTGTGCGACTGAGTTGAACGAAATTGGCTCCCACGCCGACGCCCACAGGTAAGCGCTTTCCCAAGCAGAACACAGACCTCGATCGATGTAAAGGTCGGCTTCGCTCCGAGCTTCGGACAGCTGGACGTCACCGGCCGGCACGACGAAGCCCCCGGTCCCGAAGGACCGAGGGCTTCGCGTCGGCGTGCGGTCAGCTTGCCTGCTCGGCCAACCTGAGGAACTGGCGCTTGGACTCCAGCGCCCTCTCGGCCTCACGGACACGCTTCGAGTCGCCGGCGGTACGGGCGCGGTCGAGCCGTTGCTCCGCCTCGGCGACCTGGTCCCGCATCTGGAGCAGTAGCGGGTTGTCGGCGGGGCTGGTCCGCCGCCACGCCGAGTCCATCGCCTCGCGTACCCGCTCGTCTACCGTGCGCAGCCGGCGTTCCAGACCGGAGGTGGCCTCACGCGGCACCCGACCCGCGTCGTGCCACTGCGCCTGGATCTCCCGCAGCTTGGCCTGGGCGCCCTTGGGATCGCCGTCGACGTCGAGCGCCTCGGCCTCGGCGAGCAGCGCCTGCTTACGTTCCAGGTTGGCGCGCTGCTCGTTGTCCCGAGCGGAGAAGACCTCGCTTCGCCGGGTGAAGAAGGCGTCCTGCGCGGCGCGGAACCGTTCCCACAGCCGCTGCTCGGCCTCCTTCGAGGCGCGCGGGGCCGCCTTCCACTGGTTCATCAACTCCTTGAGCTGGTTGGCTGTCACCGCCCAGTCGGTGGACTCGGAGACCTTCTCGGCCTCGGCGACCAACTCCTCCTTGACGCTCTGCGCCTGCTTGCGCTGCCCGTCGAGCGAGGCGAAGTGGGCACCTCGGCGGCGGGTGAAGCCGTCCCGGGCGGCGGCGAACCGTTTCCACAGCTCGCCGTCGGTCTTCTTGTCGACCCCCCGAATGGTCTTCCACTCGTCGAGGATCTCCTTCAACCGGTCACCGGCGGTCTTCCAGCCGGTCGACTCGGCGGCCAACTTCTCGGCCTCCTCCACCAGGGTGGTCTTGCGGGCGAGGGCCTCGGCGCGGGCGGCCTCCTTGGCGACCCGGGCCTGGGCGGCCTTCTCCTCGGCAACGGTGGCGAGCCTGTCGAGTCGGGCCGCCAACGCGTCGAGGTCACCGACCACATGGGCCTCGGCCAGCGAGGTGCGGAGCCGCCGGATGGTGGCGAGCGAGTTGTTGGCGTCCGCCGCGCCGGAGTTCAGCCGCGCCTCGGTCAGATTCACCTCGGTCACCAGATCGGCGAAGCGGCGCGCGAAATGTGCCAGACCCTCCTCTGGAGCCCCCGCCTGCCAGGATCCGACCACCCGCTCGCCCTCGGCGGTCTTGACGTAAACGGTGCCGTCCGCGTCCACCCGTCCGAAGGCAGTCCAGTCGCTCATGTGCCCATCCTCGTTCTCCCGGCACCCAGGAGCAGTTTCCCGGGCGCCGCCACGGCGCAGCCAAGTTTCTCCGGGCATTGTCACAGGTGCGCCCCGGTCCGCGTCGAGCGCCTATCGCCGACCGTGACCATACGGTGTCCTAGCCCTTCTGTCTGCGTCACGTTCTCGGCGTGCCGCTGGCCCCGACGCCCGGACGCGTTCGGCGAGGGGCTCCAGCGGTACGACACCCATGCCGGTGCCGTCGCGTGCGCGGCCGGGCCGCTACGGTTGCCTGGTGCCACTGGTCGCCGCCGCCGTCTGCCCCCATCCGCCGCTGCTCGTCCCCGAGATCGCCGGTGCCGCCGCCCCCGAACTGAACGACCTCCGCGCCGCCTGCGACACCGCCGTCGCCCGACTGCTCGACTCGGGCGCGCGGACCGTGCTTTTGATCGGCGCCGGCGACCGCAGCGCCGAGGTCGATCTCCCGTTCCGGGGCAGCCTCGCGCCGTGGGGGGTGCCGCTGGAGGTACGCCTCGGCAGCCACCCCGACCGGCGGGCGGCCAGCGACCTGCCGCTCAGCCTGCTCGTCGCAGCCTGGCTGCTCGGCCGGCGACCGGTGGCCCGGACCGGCGACACGGGCTGGCGGATGAGGACGGTCGGTGCCGACGAACCGGTCGAGACCTGCGCCGACCTCGGTGCCCGGCTCGGCTCGGAGCAACCGTGGGCGTTGCTGGTGTCGGGGGACGGGTCGGCCTGCCGGGGTGAACAGGCGCCCGGCTACGCAGACCCGCGTGCCGAGGCGTACGACGACGGGGTCGCCCGGGCATTGGCCGACGCGGACACCGAGGCCCTGCTCGGCCTGGACCCCGAGCTGTCGGCGCAGCTCAAGGTCGCCGGCCGGGCGCCGTGGCAGGTGCTCTCCGGCGCGGTGCGAGCGGCCGGCGGCGACTGGCACGGCGAACTCGGCTACTACGCCGCGCCCTACGGGGTCGCCTACTTCGTGGCCAGCTGGGCACGACGGTGACCGCCCCCGGCACCGTGCTCGCCGTGGTCGGGCCGACGGCGGCCGGAAAGTCGGCGCTGAGTATCGCCCTGGCGCACGCGCTGGACGGTGAGGTGGTCAACGCCGACTCGATGCAGCTCTACCGTGGACTGGACATCGGTACCGCGAAACTCACGATCGTCGAACGCGACGGCGTGCCGCACCACCTGCTCGACATCTGGGAGATCACCGAACCGGCCAGCGTCGCGGAGTACCAGCGGCTGGCCCGCACCGCCATAGACGACATCCTCGACCGGGGCCGCGTGCCGCTGCTGGTGGGTGGCTCCGGGCTGTACGTGCGAGCGGTGCTGGAGCGGTTCGAGTTCCCCGGCACCGATCCGGCCGTGCGGGAACGGCTCGAGGACGAGCTGGCGACGGTCGGCCCGGCACCGCTGTACGCGCGGCTGCGCGCGGCCGACCCGGCGGCGGCGGCGGCGATCCTGCCGGGCAACGGCCGGCGGATCGTCCGGGCGCTGGAGGTGATCGAGCTGACCGGCGGGACGTTCACCGCCGCGCTTCCGCAGCCCACGCCGTACTACCCGGCGGCGCAGATCGGGGTGGACCTGGACACCGCCCTGCTCGACGAGCGGATCGCGGTGCGGGTGGATCGGATGTGGGCCGACGGGCTCGTCGCCGAGACCCGCGAGCTGGTCCGACGCGGTCTGCCCGAGGGGCGTACCGCCAGTCGGGCGCTCGGCTACCAGCAGGTGCTGCGCTTCCTGGCCGGTGACCTCACCGAGACCGAGGCGCACGACGAGACCATCCGGGCCACCCGCCGGTTCGTCCGGCGGCAGCGCACCTGGTTCCGGCGCGACCCGAGGGTGCACTGGCTGGACTCCGCCGCCCCGGGTCTGGTCGAGGCGGCCGCGCGGCTTGCGCGATGATGGGGGCGTGGAGTTCACCAAGGGGCACGGCACCGGCAACGACTTCGTGATCCTGCCCGACCCGGACGGCGCGTTCGACCTGACGCCCGATCTGGTGGCGGCGATCTGCGACCGGAGGCGCGGGATCGGCGCAGACGGCGTGCTACGGGTGGTCCGCGCCGCCAAACACCCCGAAGGCGTCGCCCTGGCCGGCGAGGCCGAGTGGTTCATGGACTACCGGAACTCCGACGGTTCCCTCGCCGAGATGTGCGGCAACGGCGCCCGGGTCTTCGTCCGGTACCTGCTGGAGGCCGGGCTGGCCACGCCCACCAGCGGCGCGTTGCCGGTGGCGACCCGGGCCGGCGTCGTGCGCGCGCGGGTCGACGCCGACGACGTCGCCGTCGAGATGCGCCGCCCCCGGCTGTACGCCGCCTCCGCCGCCGCCCTGGGCGGACTGACCCTGCCCGGCACGGCCGTGGACGTCGGTAACCCGCATCTGGTCTGCCCCGTCTCCGCGGGCCTCGACCTGGCCGGGCTGGATCTGACCCGGGCACCCGGATTCGACCCGGCGGTCTTCCCGGCCGGGGTCAACGTCGAGTTCACCGCCGCCGGGGAGCCGGTGGACGGCGTCGACGCACACGTGCAGATGCGGGTCTACGAGCGCGGCTCCGCCGAGACCCTGTCCTGCGGCACCGGTGCCTGCGCGGTCGCGGCGGTGGCCCTGCACGAGGCCGCCCGCGAGGTCGGCACGGTCGCCGTCGACGTACCCGGCGGTCGCCTCACGGTGACCCTCGCCGAAGACTCCTGCTGGCTCTCCGGCCCCGCCCTCCTGGTCGCCACCGGCACCCTCACCCCCACCCCCACCCCCACCCACCGGTCCCCCCGCCCGTCGATCTAGGGCCGGTCGTCGTTGTCGGAGATCGACTAACGACACTTGTCCCTAGATCGACGAGGGCCCGGGTCCGGGGGTGCGGTGGGTGGGGAGGGGGCGGCGGGGCTAGGGGGCGGCGGGGCTAGGGGGTGGCGGAGGCGGTGGCGGCGATCTCGGGGAGGTCGGCGGGGCCGGGGTCGGCGGCGGGGGGCGGGGTGACGGGGTTCTGGGCGGCGGCGCGGACGGCGGCGGCGACCGCCGGGGCCACCCGGGGATCGAAGACGCTCGGCACGATCACCGTCGGGTTGATCTTTTCCTCGCCGACCACGTCGGCGATGGCCCGGGCGGCGGCGATCGCCATTTCCTCGGTGAACTCCTCGGCGTGTGCGTCGAGCATGCCGCGGAAGACGCCCGGGAACGCGAGCACGTTGTTGATCTGGTTCGGTTGGTCGGAGCGGCCGGTCGCGACGACGGCCGCGTGCTTGCGCGCCTCCCGAGGGTCGACCTCCGGGTCCGGGTTGGCCAGCGCGAAGACGATCGCGCCCTTGGCCATCGTGGCGATGTCGTCGCCGGTGAGCAGGTTCGGCGCGCTGACCCCGATGAAGACGTCCGCACCGTGCAGCGCGCCGGCCAGGTCACCGGAGTAGCCGTCGGCGTTGGTGTTCTCGGCCAACCACTGCCAGGCCGGGTTGAGGCCGGTCTGGCCGCGGTGCAGGGCTCCGTGGCGGTCGGAGGCGATGATGTCGCCGACTCCCTGACGCAGCAGCAGCTTCATGATCGCGGTGCCTGCCGCGCCGGCACCGGAGACCACCACCCGGACGTCCGCCAGCTGTTTGCCCACCACGCGCAGCGCGTTGGTCAACGCGGCCAGCACGCAGATCGCGGTGCCGTGCTGGTCGTCGTGGAAGACTGGGATGTCGAGCGCCTCGCGGAGCCGCGCCTCGATCTCGAAGCATCGCGGCGCCGCGATGTCCTCCAGGTTGATCCCGCCGTACGCGGGCGCGATCGCCTTGACGATGGCGACGATCTCGTCGGTGTCCTGGGTGTCGAGCACCACCGGCCAGGCGTCCACTCCGCCGAAACGCTTGAACAGCGCCGCCTTGCCCTCCATCACCGGAAGCGACGCCGCCGGACCGAGGTTGCCCAGCCCCAGCACGGCCGAGCCGTCGCTGACCACGGCGACGGTGTTGCGTTTGATGGTCAACCGGCGGGCATCTGCGGGGTTCTCCGCGATCGCCTGGCAGACCCGGGCAACCCCCGGGGTGTACGCGCGGGACAGCTCGTCACGGTTCCGTAGCGCGACCTTCGGGCTCACCTCGATCTTGCCGCCCAGGTGTAGCAGGAAGGTGCGGTCGGAGACTTTGCGCACGTCCACGCCGTCGAGTGCCTTGAGCGCCTCCACCACCTGGTCGGCGTGGGTGGTGTCGGCGGTGTCGCAGGTCAGGTCGACGATCACGTTTGACGGGTCGGAGTCGACCACGTCCAGCGCGGTGACGATCGCCCCGGCCTCGCCGACCGAGGTGGTGAGCCGGCCGATCGAGGAGGCGTCGGCGGGTACGGCGATCCGGATCGTGATCGAGAATCCGGCACTGGGCAGTCGGGTGGTGGCCACGCAGGTCCCTCCGTCGGCGCTGAACGGCTCGTCCGCATTTCTACTCGCCCGAGCTGGACAGCCGGCACCCACCCCCGCTTTTGCCTCTTTGTGCGGTGGGCATATACCAGGTGCAGCGGGCGTTGACACATGTCAGGATTGCTCGGTACATGCACAGAACGGACAGGAGAGACGCTTGCGAGACCAGGAGACCTACGTTTCCAACCCCGACGACGAGCTCCACGCCACGACCGGCGGGTACGAGCTCTCCGAACGGCAGGCACTGCGACGGGTCCCCGGCCTCTCCACCGAGCTGACCGACGTCACCGAGGTCGAGTACCGCCAGCTCCGGCTGGAGCGTGTCGTCCTGGTCGGCGTCTGGACCGAGGGCAACCAGGTCGACGCCGAGAACTCCCTCACCGAGCTGGCCGCGCTGGCCGAGACCGCCGGCTCGCAGGTGCTCGAAGGGCTGATCCAGCGACGTAACCGGCCAGATCCGGCAACCTACATCGGTCGCGGCAAGGTCGACGATCTCGGCTCGATGGTGCTATCCGTGGGCGCCGACACGGTCATCTGCGACGGCGAGCTGTCCCCGTCCCAGTTGCGCAACCTGGAGCAGCGCACCAAGGTCAAGGTGGTCGACCGCACCGCGTTGATCCTCGACATCTTCGCCCAGCACGCCAAGAGCAAGGAGGGCCGGGCGCAGGTCGAGCTGGCCCAGCTGGAGTACCTCCTGCCCCGGCTGCGTGGCTGGGGCGAGACGCTGTCCCGGCAGACCGGTGGCTCCGGCCGCGGTGGCGGTGCCGGCGGCGGCGTTGGCGTGCGTGGCCCGGGTGAGACCAAGTTGGAGACCGACCGTCGGCGCATCCGCCACCGCCTGGCCCGGCTGCGCCGGGAGATCAAGGCCATGCGGACCGTACGTGAGACCAAGCGTGCCCGCCGCACCCGCAACGCGGTGCCCGCGGTGGCGATCGCCGGCTACACCAACGCCGGCAAGTCGAGCCTGCTCAACCGTCTGACCGGGGCTGGTGTGCTGGTGGAGAATGCGCTTTTCGCCACGCTCGACCCGACCACCCGCCGGTCCACTACCTCCGACGGGCGGGTGTACACCCTGTCCGACACGGTCGGTTTCGTCCGGCACCTGCCGCACCAGATCGTCGAGGCGTTCCGCTCGACGTTGGAGGAGGTCGCCGAGTCCGACCTGGTCCTGCACGTCGTCGACGGCGCGCACCCCGACCCGGAGGAGCAGGTCCGGGCCGTCCGCGAGGTGTTGGGCGAGGTCGGTGCGGACCGGTTGCCCGAGCTGCTGGTGGTCAACAAGACCGACGCGGCCGACGAGGAGACTCTGCTGCGGCTCAAGCGACTCTGGCCGGAGGCGATTTTTGTTTCCGCGCACCGCGGGCGTGGCGTGGACGACCTGCGCGACGCGATCGAGCGGCGGCTGCCCCGTCCTGCGGTCGAGCTGCGGGTGGTGTTGCCCTACGACCGGGGTGACCTGGTGGCCCGCCTGCACCGGCAGGGAGAGGTGCTGAGCACCGCCCACCTGCCGGAGGGGACGATGCTGCACGTACGGGTCAGCGAGGCTATCGCGGCGGAACTAACGCCGTACGACGACGCGGCGCAGGCGGTCCGTACCGCCTCGTGACTGGCCAACGTCGTCACTCGATGGAAATCTGCGACGTGCGACACTTCTTTCATGCTCCACACTGTTTCTTCCGTCACGGTTGCCCTCGGCCTGGTCGGGGCCACCGTGGCGGTCACCGGTGCCGCGCTCGCCGTGCCTGGCCCGTCATCGGCGGCGAAGGCAGCGCCCCCCGTGGCGGCGGCACCCCCGGCCGCCGTGGTGGGGCTGCCGGTCGCGGCGGCGGGCAAGAAGCAGTGCTCGGTCTCCGACCCGCGGCTGCGTGAGCTCTCCGGTCTGGTGGCCACCCGCAACGGTTACATCGTCATCAATGACGGCACCGACCAGGCAGACCGCAAGCGAGTCTTCTACCTGGACAAGGACTGCCAGGTCGGACGCGAGGTGGCCTATTCCGGTGCGGGACCGTTCGACACCGAGGATCTGGCCGTCTCTCCGGACGCCAAGACGCTGTGGATCGCCGATACCGGCGACAACGTCACCAGCCGCGAGCGCCGAGAGCGGGTGGCGGTCTGGAGCATGCCGATCGGCGGCGGCAGCCAGCCGAAGCTACATCGGTTGTCGTACCCGGACGGCAAGCCGCGCGACGCCGAGGCACTGCTGATCGGCGACGACAACCTTCCACTGGTCATCACTAAGGTCACCGCCGGGAAGGCCGAGATCTTCACCCCGGACGGGCCGTTGAAGACCGGCGCGACCGATCCGGTTCCGATGAAGAAGGTCGGTGACGTCGAGCTGCCGAAGACGGACACCGAGAATCCGTTGAGCACGTTCGGTCGCGTCGCGATCACCGGTGCGACCCGGTCGTCGGACGGTTCCCGGGTGGTGCTGCGCACCTACGCCGACGCTTTCGAGTACGACGTGCAGAACGGTGACATTGTCGCCGCAGTGACCACGACCACGCCTCGGGTCACCGCCCTGGCCGACCCTTTCGGCGAGGCGATCGCCTATTCGACCGACGGCAAGACGTTCCTCACCGTCTCCGACGCGGGTCATCTGGAGGACGACGACCCGGTCGACGTCCTCGCCTACACCCCCTCCACGGAGGGCCCGAAGGACCTGGCCGACGACCCGGACGCGGCGGACGACTCGGCTGGTCGCTCGTGGATCGACGGGTTGACGCTGAACGACATCACGAGCCTGATCGCTACCGTCGGTGTGCTCGGCGCACTGCTCGTCGCCGCCGGCATCTTCGGCATTCTGCAGGCCCGCAAACGGCCCGCGCCGGCCCGCCGGAAGCGCGATGGTGACGTTGGCGGCGATGTTCCGGGCCGTAGGGGCGACGGTCCCGGCGCGGCGCCGGACCACGGCAGGGGCGGGGTGTATGGCGGTGCGCAGTCCGGTGGCGTCTACGGCGGTTCACCGGGCGGCGAGCGACCGGGGGCCGTCTACGGCGGCGGCAGGCCCGACGTCGGCAGCGGCGTCCGCCCGGGCCAGGGCGGCGGTGGAGTCTACGGCGGCGGGGGTGGGCGACCTGGTGGCGGCGATGGTGCGCCCGGCTACGGCGGGCGCCCGGGCGGTTCTCGGCCGTCGGGTGGCGGCGGTCGCCCCGGTGGCGGTGTGTACGGCGGCGCCGGTGGCCGTGCCGGCGGGCAGCCGGGTGGCGGGGCAGGCCGTGCCGAACCGCCACGGCGGGGCGGCCCGGCAGAGCCGGACCAGCGTGGGCGGCGTTCCGCCCGGTACCGCGAGGAAGGCAACGATCCGAACGGCCCGGTCCGTGGCAACTACGGCTATCGGGGCGAACGGTACTGAAACCCGGGTCGGCACCAATCGGTACTCCGGGTCAGATACGGCGGAGTACCGCGACCACTCGACCCATGATGGTGGCGTCGTCGCCCGGAATCGGGTCGAAGGCCGGATTCTGCGGCATCAACCAGACGTGGCCGTCGCGTCGGCGGTACGTTTTCACGGTCGCCTCGTTGTCGAGCATCGCGGCGACGATCTCGCCGGAGTCGGCGGTGGGCTGCTGCCGGACCACCACCCAGTCGCCGTCGCAGATCGCCGCGTCGAGCATCGAGTCGCCCCTGACCTGGAGCATGAAGACCTCACCCTCCCCGACCAGTTCGCGGGGCAGCGGGAAGACCTCCTCGATCGACTGCTCGGCGAGGATCGGCCCGCCGGCGGCGATCCGGCCGAGCATGGGCACGTACGCCGGGGTGGGGCGTTGGGAGCGGCTCAGCTCGTCGTCGACGTCGCTGGGGGTGCGCACGTCGACCGCCCGTGGCCGGTTCGGATCACGTCGCAGGTAGCCCTTCTTTTCCAGCTCCTTGAGCTGGTAGGCGACGCTCGACGGTGAGACCAGCCCGACCGCCTCGCCGATCTCACGAACGCTCGGCGGGTAGCCGTGGCGCTCCACCCAGGTGCGGATGAAATCGAGGATGCGCCGCTGCCGGGCGGTGAGGTCGACTGTCGTCGGGTCGGGATAGGCGCTGACCACCGGGGCGACCGGGCGTACGGCGGGCTGTCCCGGCCGGGTGCGGGTGACGCTGCGGCGTCGAGCGGCCGGCGGGCCCGCCTCGGTGCTCTGCGGCCGGTTGGCCCGATCCTCGGTCACGTCCGTCCTCCCTGATCGGCGCTGGGTGCCTCGGCGGCTCGTGGTGCATGCGGTGAGCTGACGGCCGGTGGGTCGACCATGGTCACCTCCGGCTGTTCATGACCGTATAGGTGAGATCGGTCTTTTTCAAACATCTGTACGACCTATCTCGGCATGTCGCGACGGAAGTCCGCGACAGTCGTACAACCGTTCTGATAATGGTACGTCTGGTCGAACGGTTGTACGACGCTGGCCGGAGCGTCACCGATTGTCGGCCGGCCGGCCGGTAACCGGCGTGACCGGTCCGCGTTGGGCTCTCCGGTTGGGGAACTCAGTGAGGGCGGGTGTGTCGGGTGACGCGCCGGACACGCCGGCCAACTTGACCTCGGATCGTCGGCGGCATACCGTCGACCCCTAGATGTAGTAGTCACATGGGTGCAAGTAGCCCACAGGTTGGGTTCGACTACCGACCGCACTCCCGCACCGCCAAGTCGGCGGGCCGCCCCTGTGGGTGGTTCCGGCGTCCTGTGGCGTGCCCGGAGGCGGGCGTTGGCGGGCTTTTGTCGATCAGGAGGTCGGGCGATGCGGTGTCCGTACTGCCGGCACGCCGACTCCCGGGTGGTCGACTCGCGGGAGGCCGACGACGGCCAGCTGATCCGTCGCCGGCGGGCCTGCCCGGAGTGTGGCAAACGGTTCACCACCGTCGAGGAGGCGGTGCTCGCCGTGGTCAAGCGCAGCGGAGTGACCGAACCGTTCAGCCGTACGAAGATCATCGGCGGGGTGCGCAAGGCGTGCCAGGGCCGGCCGGTCGACGAGGACTCGATCGCGCTGCTGGCGCAACGGGTCGAGGAGACCATCCGGGCCAAGGGGGCCGCCGAGATCCCCAGCAACGAGGTGGGGCTGGTCATCCTGGGTCCGCTGCGGGACCTGGACGAGGTCGCCTACCTGCGGTTCGCCAGCGTCTACCGGTCGTTCGACTCGCTCGCGGACTTCGAGCGGGAGATCGACACGCTGCGGGCCGCCGCGCGCGCCCGGGAGGGCGCCGGGACAGAGGCGGCCGGTGTCGCCGGTCCCGCGCAGTGAACTTTCTTGACCAGTGGTGACAGTCGGATCGCGCGGGGCCGCGCGGACGAGGGGGCGGATGAGATGCCGGGGGATGGCGTGACAGCGAGCAGGGCACGAAGCAAGGCGGCCACGGGGCTGAAGGTCGAGCGGGTCTGGACCACCGACGGGGTGCACCCGTACGACGAGGTCGCCTGGGAGCGCCGCGACATCGTGATGACGAACTGGCGGGACGGCTCGATCAACTTCGAGCAGCGCGGGGTGGAGTACCCGCAGAGCTGGAGCGTCAACGCGGCCAACATCGTGACCACCAAGTACTTCCGGGGCGCGGTGGGCACCCCGGAGCGCGAGTGGTCGCTGCGGCAGTTGATAGACCGGGTGGTCAGCACCTACCGAACCGCCGGTGAGGAGTACGGATACTTCGCCTCCCCGGCCGACGCGGAGGTCTTCGCGCACGAGCTGACCTGGATGCTGCTGCACCAGGTGTTCAGCTTCAACTCGCCGGTCTGGTTCAACGTCGGTACCCCGTCACCGCAGCAGGTGTCAGCGTGTTTCATCCTATCCGTAGATGATTCGATGGATTCCATCCTGGATTGGTACAAAGAGGAAGGGCTGATCTTCAAGGGCGGCTCGGGCTCCGGGGTCAACCTGTCCCGCATCCGGTCCTCCCGGGAGCTGCTCTCCTCCGGTGGCACCGCCTCCGGTCCGGTCAGCTTCATGCGGGGCGCGGACGCGAGCGCCGGCACCATCAAGTCCGGCGGCGCCACCCGGCGCGCGGCCAAGATGGTCATCCTCGACGTCGACCACCCCGACATCGAGGATTTCGTGACCACCAAGGCGCGCGAGGAGGACAAGATCCGCGCGCTGCGCGACGCCGGGTTCGACATGGACCTCGGCGGCGCCGACATCGTCAGCGTGCAGTACCAGAACGCCAACAACTCGGTCCGGGTCTCCGACGAGTTCATGGCGGCGGTGCAGAACGGTGGCGGCTTCGACCTGCGCGGTCGCCTCGACGGCTCGGTCATCGAGACCATCGACGCCAAGAATCTCTTCCGCACCATCGCCCAGGCCGCCTGGGACTGCGCCGACCCCGGCCTGCAGTACGACGACACGATCAACGACTGGCACACCTGCCCGGAGACCGGTCGGATCACCGCGAGTAATCCCTGCTCCGAGTACCTTCATCTGGACAATTCGTCCTGCAACCTTGCTTCGCTGAACCTGATGAAGTTCCTCCGCGCCGACGGTGGCTTCGAGGTGGAGAAGTTCGTCAGGTCGGTCGAGCTGGTCATCACCGCGATGGACATCTCGATCTGCTTCGCGGACTTCCCGACGCCCAAGATTGGTGAAACGACCCGGGCGTACCGGCAGCTCGGCATCGGGTACGCCAACCTGGGCGCCCTGCTGATGGCCTCCGGCCTGCCGTACGACTCGGATCAGGGGCGCTCGCTGTCCGCCGCGATCACCTCGTTGATGACCGGGACGGCGTACCGCCGCTCGGCCGAGCTGGCCGGCATCGTCGGCGCGTACGACGGGTATGCCCGCAACGCCGAGCCGCACAAGCGGGTCATGCGCAAGCACGCCGCCGCCAACGACGAGATCAAGCCGTCCGGCACGGTGGCCACCGCCGTGGCCCGCGAGGCCACCAGGCAGTGGACCCAGGGAAACAAAATCGGTGACAAGAACGGCTGGCGCAATTCCCAGGCCGCCGTACTCGCGCCGACCGGCTGCCTGACTCCGGACACGCTGGTGACCACCGACCGGGGCCTGGCGCGACTCGGTGAGATCGGCGACGTGTACGGCGACCGCTGGCAGGACCTCGACATGCAGGTCTCGACCGACGACGGCGCCCGCCGAGCCACGAAGTTCTTCGTCAACGGCGAGGAACCGACCCGGCGCGTGGTCACCGACGGCGGTTACGCGATCCAGGGCACCCTCGCCCACCGGATCAAGGTCGTCGACCCGCAGACCGGTGAGTGGGTCTGGAAGCGGATGGCGGATGTCGCCCCGGGCGATCTGGTCCCGATGCAACTCGGCACGCTGGTCGGCGAGCCGCGGCGGGTACCGCTACCGGTGCTCGATCAGGCCCACTACGCCGGTGACCGGCGGCTGCATGTGCCGGACGCGGTCGACGCAGACCTGGCCGAGCTGGTCGGCTACTTCACGGGCGACGGCAGTCTGCACGCCAACGGCATCCGGTTCTGCGTCGCCGACGCAGACCTGGACGTCGTCGAGCGGCTCCGGGTGCTCAGCAAGGGACTCTTCGGCCTGGAGCCGGTGGTCACCGTCCAGACCGGCTACCAGGAGGTGACCCTGCAATCCGTGCGCCTGGCCCGGTGGTGGCAGGCGGCCGGGTTCGCCAAGAACGTGCCGCCCGTCGATCACACCGGCAAGGGCTGGTCGCCCCGGGTGCCGTCGGCGATCCTGGAAACCAACGACGCCACCGTGTACGCGGCGTTCCTACGCGGACTCTTCGAGGCGGACGGTACGGTTTTCGCCGGAGTGCCGTCGGTCTCGACGTCGACCGAATCGTTCGCCGCCGAGCTGCGTACGCTGCTGCTCGCGCTCGGCATGGCCACCACCACCCGCCGCCCGACCAGCGGTCTGGGTTCGGACGTGTGGCAGGTCCGGCTGCGCAACACGGAGCACGCTCTGGCGTTCGAGGAGATCGTCGGTTTCATCGGCGAGCGCAAGGCCCAGCTGCTGGTTGTCGAGCCGGCGCAGGCCGGCGACCGGGACCGGATCCACCTGCCCGAGGCGGTGTGGGAGCCGCTGGTACCGGCCGGGCACGAACTGCGGGACGTCGTCCTGCAGTCGCTGCGCAGGACCGGAGGGGTCCCCCGGACGGTGGCGATGCGGCTCTTCGCGGGCACCGGCGACGACCGGCTCGGGCACGTGCTCGGCTACCTGTTCGAGCCGGTCGCGGCGAATGAGGACGGCGGCATCCAGCCGACCTACGACCTGTCGGTGCCGGCGAACGTCACCTACGTCGCAGGCGGTTTCGTGAGCCACAACACCATCGGCCTGATGATGGAATGCGACACCACCGGCGTGGAGCCGGACCTGGCGCTGGTCAAGTTCAAGAAACTGGTCGGCGGCGGCTCGATGCAGATCGTCAACCAGACGGTGCCGCGCGCCCTGCGCTCCCTCGGCTACCCGGAGGAGCAGGTCGAGGCGATCGTCGAGCACATCGCCGACAACGGCCACGTGGTCGACGCTCCCGGCCTCAAGCCCGAGCACTACCCGGTCTTCGACTGCGCCATGGGCGAGCGGTCCATCGCGCCGATGGGCCACGTGCGGATGATGGCGGCGGTCCAGCCGTTCATCTCCGGCGCCATCTCCAAGACGGTCAACATGCCGGAGCAGGCGACCGTCTCCGACGTCGAGAAGATCTACTTCGAGGGCTGGAAGCTCGGTCTGAAGGCGCTCGCGATCTATCGGGACAACTGCAAGGTCGGCCAGCCGCTGTCGGCGGCGAAGAAGAAGGCCGCCGAGCCGGAGGCGACCACGGCCGTGGAGCCGGTGGTGGAGAAGGTCGTCGAGTACCGCCCGGTGCGCAAGCGGCTGCCGAAGAAGCGCCCGTCGCAGACGGTCAGCTTCTCCGTCGGTGGTGCCGAGGGCTACCTCACCGCCTCGTCGTACCCCGACGACGGTCTCGGCGAAGTCTTCCTCAAGATGTCGAAGCAGGGCTCGACCCTGGCCGGTGTGATGGACGCCTTCTCGGTGGCCATCTCCATCGGACTGCAGTACGGAGTCCCGTTGGAAACGTACGTCAGCAAGTTCACCAACATGCGCTTCGAGCCGGCCGGCATGACCGACGACCCGGACGTGCGGATGGCCGCCTCGGTGATGGACTACATCTTCCGTCGCCTGGCACTGGACTTCCTGCCCTACGAGCGCCGTGCCGAGCTGGGCATCTTCACCGCCCAGGAACGGGCCGCCCAGCTGCGGGCCGAGGCCGAGGCGGAGGCGAACGGCACGGACCTCACCGCCATGGCCTCCTCCGCTCCCATGGCGGTGAGGCCGGAGGAACCGAAGACCGGACCGGTGGCGCAGCCGGTCCAGGAGCTCGCCGACGTCGCCGCAGCCAAGCCGGCACCGTCGGTGGGTTCCAGCACCGAGCTGCTGGAGGCCGTTATCGGCAAGGCCGCCGACGCACCGCTCTGCTTCACCTGCGGTACGAAGATGCGCCCGGCCGGCAGCTGCTACGTCTGCGAGGGCTGCGGCTCCACCAGCGGCTGTAGCTGACTTACGAGATGCGCGGCGAGCCCTGGGCGGTCATCCGCCCAGGGCTCGCTCCTGTGGCGGCTGTGGCGGGCCGTGGCCGTGCCGCACCCGGCGCTTCGAGCTGCGGGTCGAGTTCGAAGGCCCGCCCGTGTCGCTGGCCGTCGACCTGGGGTCCTACCTGGTCTGAGCCGCCGAGGATCTGACCGGGGTGCCGGTCGATCTGCTGCACCGCGCTCCCTGGGGTGGATCCGCCAGCCAGCTCGGCGACCGGAAGTGCAGGATCGGCGGGGTGGGGTGGGGCCTAGACTGCCGGGGATGAGTGGAGAGCGACGGCGCTTGGCGGCGCGGGCCCTGACCGAGCCGCACCCGTCCCGGCTGTCGGCCGAGCACCCCCGGCGGGAGCGGATCCTCGCCGCGCACGCCGCCGCGCTGGCCGCCGACGATGCCGGATACCTCGACCCGGACAGCGGGCTGTTCGTACTCACGGCAGGTTTTCTGGCCCGCCGTGGCACCTGCTGCGGCCGGGGCTGCCGGCACTGCCCGTACGTGGACTGACTCTGCCTCAGGCGGCGGCGACGAAGACCCGGGAGGCGACCTCACGGGGCAGCCGTACGCTTTCGCCGGAGCGGTCGACCGCGACGCCGTCGCGTTCCTGAGCCACCGTCACCGTGGCCCCCGGGTCGACGCCGGCGGCGTGCAGCTGCCGGAGCACCTCCGCGTTGGTCTGCACGCTCTCGCAGATTCGTCGCACGATCACCTTGCCGGTGAGGCCGGGGAAGGCCAGGTTGCGCTCGCCGTCGATCGACTCCGGCTTGGCCAGACTGGGCGAGCCCAGTTCATCCAGCCCGGGGATCGGGTTGCCGTACGGCGATCGGGTCGGCCGGTTGAGCAGTTCGTAGACCCGCTTCTCGACCGCGTCGCTCATCACGTGCTCCCAGCGGCATGCCTCTTCGTGGGCATCCTCGTAGGGCATCCCGATCACGTTGACCAGCAGCAGCTCGGCGAGCCGGTGCTTGCGCATCACCGAGACGGCGCTGCTGCGTCCCTGCCCGGTGAGGCTCAGGTGCCGGTCGCCCTCGACGGTGAGCAGGCCGTCGCGTTCCATCCGCGCCACGGTCTGGCTGACGGTGGGGCCGCTCTGGCGCAGTCGTTCGGCGATCCGGGCGCGTAGCGGCGGTACGCCCTCCTCTTCGAGTTCGAGGATCGTTCGCAGGTACATCTCGGTCGTGTCGACCAGATCGTGGGACTTCATGATGTCAGCGGCCTCCAGGGCTCGATGGTACCCTGCCGAACCTCGATCTCCCGCCGCCGAGCCGCCGCCGCGGCTACTGATGGTGTTGACTGGTCGCCATGTCCGGTACCGAGGATCTTCTGGTCGAGGCCGAGCCGCTCGCCGCCGAGATCGGCGCGGCCGACCCGCCGGCCCTGCTCGATGTCCGCTGGCGGCTGACCGGCCCGCCGGGGCGCGACGACTACGCGGCGGAGCACCTGCCCGGTGCGGTCTTCGTCGACCTGGACGGCGCGCTCTGCGGCCCGCCCGGGCCGGCCGGACGGCATCCTCTGCCCGACCCGGCCGCGCTGCAGGCGGCGTTGCGGGCCGCCGGCGTGCGGGCCGGTCACCCCGTGGTGGTGTACGACGGCGGCGACGGCATGTCGGCGGCCCGCGCCTGGTGGACGCTGCGTTGGGCGGGTCACCGGGCGGTGCGGCTGCTGTCAGGCGGCTTCCCGGCCTGGATCGCCGCGGGCCTGCCCACCAGCACCGGCGAGGAGTCCCCTCGGCCGGGCGACGTGGTCGTCGAGCCGGGTGGGTTGCCGGTGCTGGACGCTGCGACCGCTGCCCGGCTGGCCGCCGTCGACGGCGTCCTGCTCGACGTGCGGGCCGCACCCCGCTACCGGGGTGAGCACGAACCGGTGGACCCGGTGGCCGGTCACGTTCCCGGTGCGGTGAACCTGCCCGCTGACGAGTACGTCGCGCAGGGTCGCTTCCCGGCCGGCGAGGTGCTGCGCGACCGCTTCGCCGCAGCCGGGGTCACCGACGCCGTGCCGGTGGCGGCCTACTGCGGTTCGGGGGTGACCGCCGCGCAGGCTGTGCTCGCCCTGCACCTGGCGGGTCGGAGCGACGCCGCGCTCTACGTCGGATCGTGGAGCAACTGGGTGGCCGACCCGGAGCGGCCGGTGGCCACCGGCCCGGCATCCGACGCCTGACCGGCAGCAGCCCCGCCGGACCCGTGCGACCATGGGTAGATGTCCGACGACACGGTGGTGGTGTGGGACGAGTCGTTGCTCGCCTACGATCTCGGTGACCATCCGCTCGACCCGGTGCGCGTGGAACTGACCATCGCGCTAGCCCGTGAGCTCGGCATCCTGCAACGTCCCGGGGTGCGGCTGGTGTCGCCGACGCCCGCCGGCGACGCGTCGCTCACCCGGGTGCACGCCCCGCGCTATCTGGACGCGGTCCGGATCGCGCCGCGCGACCCGCTCTTCGCCGGCTTCGGCCTGGGCACCTCCGACAACCCCGTCTTCGACGGGATGCACGAGTCCAGCGCGTTGGTCGCCGGGGCGAGTGTGGCCGCGGCCGAGGCGGTGTGGCGCGGGGAGGCCCGTCGCGCGGTCAATGTGGCGGGCGGCCTGCACCACGCGATGCCCGCCCGCGCCGCCGGGTTCTGCGTCTACAACGACCCGGCGGTGGCCATCGCCCGGCTGCTCGACCTGGGTGCCGAGCGCATCGCGTACGTCGACGTCGACGTGCACCACGGTGACGGGGTGCAGCAGATCTTCTGGGACGACCCCCGGGTGCTGACCGTCAGCCTGCACGAGACTCCGCTGGCGCTCTTCCCCGGCACCGGTTTCCCCGACGAGACCGGCGGTCCGAACGCCGCCGGCACCGCGGTGAACATCGCGTTGCCGCCGGGCGTCGAGGACGCTGGTTGGCAGCGTGCCTTCCACGCGATCGTGCCGTCGGTGCTGCGCGCCTTCCGTCCGCAGTTGCTGTTCACCCAGTGTGGAGCCGACGCCCACCGCGTCGACCCGCTCGCCGACCTGCATCTCTCCGTCGACGGCCAGCGCGCCACCTACCTGGCGTTGCGGGCGCTCGCCGACGAGTTGTGCGACGGCCGCTGGGTGGCCACCGGCGGCGGCGGATATGCCCTGGTCGAGGTGGTACCCCGGGCCTGGACGCACCTGCTGGCGGTGGCCACCGGGGCGCCGCTGGACCCGGCAACGCTGACTCCGCCGGCCTGGCGGGACCTGGCCGCGGCCCGCCGTCCCGGCTTCGACGTGCCGCTGCAGATGACCGACGACGTCGATCCGGGACACGAGCCGTGGCAGCCCACCGGCGAGCCGAACCAGGTGGACCGGGCGATCGCGGCGACCCGCAAGGCGGTCTTCCCGCTGCTCGGGCTCGACCCGCACGATCCGCGTGACTGATTGAATCAGCCGGGGGAGGGCCACCCGAGGTGACCACAGCCGAACAAGCCGTGGACGTGCTTCTCAGTGACGGCAGCACCGTCCAGCTGCGACCGATCAGTCCGTCGGACGCTCCGGAGATCGTGGCGATGCACTCCCGCTTCTCCGAGCGGACCCGTTACCTGCGCTACTTCTCGCCGTACCCGCGGATTCCCGAGCGTGACCTGCGACGCTTCGTCAACGTCGACCACCGTGACCGGGAGGCGTTCGTGGTGTTGTCGGGCGATCGGGTCGTCGCCGTCGGCCGTTACGAACGGCTGGGCCCGGAGTCTCCCGACGCCGAGGTCGCCTTCGTGGTCGAGGACGCCCACCAGGGACGGGGCATCGGCTCGGTGTTGATGGAGCATCTCGCCGACGCCGCCCGGCGGGCCGGCATCGTCAACTTCGTGGCCGAGGTGCTCCCGGCCAACGGGCAGATGCTGCGGGTCTTCGCCGACTTCGGGTACCAGATCCAGCGGCAGTTCGTTGACGGTGTGGTGCACCTCAGTTTTCCCATCGCACCCACCGAGGCGACCCTGGAGGTGCAGCGCGGCCGGGAGCACCGCACCGAGGCGCGTTCCATCGCCCGGTTACTCGCTCCACGTGGCGTCGCCGTCTACGGTGCCAGCGCGACCGGGCAGGGCGTCGGTGCGGCGGTGCTCGGGCATCTGCGTGACGGCGGGTTCACCGGGTCGGTGGTGCCGGTGCACCCGAGCGCCGCCCGGGTTGCCGGTCTGCCCGCGTACCGGTCGGCGGCCGACGCCGGTCCGCCCGTCGACCTGGCCGTGGTGGCGGTGCCGCCGGACGCCGCGGAATCCGTGGTCGCCGACGCCGCAGCGGCCGGGGCACACGGACTGGTCGTCATCTCCGCGGGCTTTGCCGAGGCCGGCGTCGAGGGGGCCGCCGCGCAGCGCACCCTGGTGCGCGCCGCCCACGCCGCGGGCATGCGGGTGATCGGCCCCAACTGCCTGGGGGTGGCGAACACCGACCCGACGGTACGCCTCAACGCCACCCTCGCCTCTCGCCTGCCGGTGGCGGGCCGGGTCGGGATCTTCAGCCAGTCAGGCGCGTTCGGGGTGGCGTTGCTGGCCGAGGCCGACCGGCGGGGGCTGGGATTGTCCAGCTTCGTCTCCGCCGGTAACCGGGCCGACGTCTCCGGCAACGACCTGCTGCAGTACTGGCAGGACGACCCGTCGACCGGAGTGATCATGTTGTATCTGGAGACCTTCGGCAACCCGCGCAAGTTCGCCCGGCTGGTTCGGCGTATCGGCCGGGACAAGCCGGTGGTGGCGCTGGCGTCACCGGCCCGCCCTGCCGGGCTCGACGATTCGCCCGGCCCGGACTCCACGGCGGTCGGCGCGCTGTTCGCGCAGTCCGGGGTGATCCGGGTGGACACGGTCGGTGAGCTGCTCGATGTCGGGGCGCTGCTGGCCAACCAGCCACTGCCCGCCGGTGACCGGGTCGGTGTCGTCGGCAACTCGTCGGCGTTGACCGGGCTGGCCGCCACCGCCTGCACCACCCAGGGACTCACCGTTGCGGCCGGCTATCCGCGCGACGTCGGGCCGAGGGCCAGCGCGGTCGAGTTCGCCCAGGCTCTCGCCGCGGCTGCTGCCGACGAGTCCGTCGACGCCCTGGTCGCGCTCTTCGCACCGCCGCTGCCCGGTCAGTTCACCGGCAGCGAGGCCGATGTCAACGCCGCGATGCCCGCCGCGCTCTCGGCCGGCAAGCCGACGGTGGTGACCTTCCTGGTTGGTCGGGCCCCGGTCGGGATGCCGTCGTATCCGAGCGTGGAGGAGGCCGTCCGGGCGTTGGCCCGGGTCACCGGGTACGCCGACTGGCTGCGTCGGCTCCCCGGCACCCTGCCCGAGCTGCCTGACATCGACCGGTCGGCGGCGTCGACGGCGTTGCGGGCCGAGGGGGCAGATCCGGGGTCGCTGCTCGCCGCGTACGGCATAGACGTGGTCGATTCGGTTTCGGCCTCCTCGGTCGAGGAAGCCGTCGACGCGGCGACGCGACTCGGTTTCCCGGTCGCGCTCAAGGTGGCTGCCGCCGGGTTGCGGCACCGCCTCGACCTCGGCGCGGTCCGCCTGGACCTGTCGGACGCCGCTGCCGTACGCCGGGCCTGTTCGGAGCTGGCGGCGAGCTTCGGCGCCGATGTCCTGGTCCAGCCGATGGTGCCGCCGGGGGTGGCCTGTGTGGTGGAGCTGGTCGAGGATCCGGCGTTCGGGCCGGTGGTCGGCTTCGGGCTGGGTGGCGTCGCCACCGAACTGCTCGGCGACCGGGCCTGGCGGGCGGTGCCGCTGACCGACATTGACGCCCTGGAGTTGGTCGACGAGCCGCGGGCGGCGCCGCTGCTGCGCGGGCACCGGGGGGCCGTTCCGGTGGACCGGGCCGCGCTGGCCGACCTGCTGCTGCGGGTAGGTCGGCTCGCCGACGAGCAGCCCCGGGTGCGGTCGCTGACGCTGAACCCGGTGCTCGCCCGGCCGGACGGTCTCTCCGTGCTGCACGCCGCCGTCCGGGTCGGCTCCGCCGTACCCCGCCCCGACACCGGCCCCCGCCGCTTGTGAAAGGAGGGGGCCCTTCTTAACGCCTGGTGTATAGGAAGGGCCCCCGCTTGACAACCCGGCTCAAGCTCGGCTGGAAATCTGCTGCACCGCCCAGGCGTTGCCGTCCGGGTCGGCGAAGAAGAAGAAGCCGACGTTGTCCAGCGGGTCCGGCACGGGCAGTGGGTTCTTCCCGAGTATCTGGATCTCGCTCACCTCGACGCCCCGTTCGAGCAGCTCGGTACGGGCCGTTGCCAGGTCCGGCACGACCAGCTGGAGCCCCTTGAGTGAACCGGATGGCATCTCCGGCACCGCGCCTTTGCCGATCACGATCGAGCAGCCGGAACCGGGCGGGGTCAACTGCACGATCCGTACGTCGTCGCCGAGCACCGTGTCGTGGTCGAGAGCGAAACCCAGCTGGTCGGCGTAGAACGCCTTGGCCCGGTCCAGATCGGAGACCGGTACGACCACCACTTCCAGCGTCCAGTTCATTCTGGTTCTCCTGATGTCGTCGCCAACAGTTCGGCGAGTCGGGTGAAACTTTCGGTGACTCCGCGGGTCATCGGATACCGCAGCGCGGTGTCCCGCCCCTCGGGCGTGGCGTACCGCAGGGTGGTGGTGACGGTGGTTCGTCCGGCCAACTCGGTGAAGTCGTGGCTGACCAGGGTCTCGCCGGGGTACGACTGGTCGTCGAACAGCTCGGTGCAGCGGAGTCGACGTGGCGGGTCGATCACTCGGTAAATTCCGCTCTGGCCCATCCGTTCCCCAGCCGGACCCTGGGAGACGAACTGCCAGCGCCCGCCGACGCGCAGGTCGATCTCGCATTCGACCAGCCGCCAGCCTCGGGCGCCGTACCAGCGGATCAGTAGCTCAGGTCGGGTGAAGGCGGCGAAGACGAGCTGCGCCGGGGCGTCGAACAGCCGGCTCAGCACGATCTTCCGGTCACCCGGCGTGTCGACCACCAGGTGGTCGTCGATCACGGCGTTCCACCGCCTCGCGGGCGGGCCTGGTCGGCCTGGTCGGCCTGGTCGGCCGTGCGCAGCTCGTCGAGCAGGGCGTCCAGGCGTTGGTAGCTTTCGGCCCAGTGGTCGTGGTATGCGGCGAGCCAGGTGGTGGCCTCCCATAACGGGCCGGCCTCCAGCCGGCACGGGCGGCGTTGCGCGTCCCGCCCGCGGCTGACCAGACCGGCGCGTTCCAGCACCCGTAGGTGCTTGGAGACCGCCGGTTGGCTCATCGCGAAGGGTGCGGCGAGTTCGGTGACGGTCGCCTCGCCGGTTGCCAGCCGGGTGAGGATGGCGCGCCGGGTGGGGTCGGCGAGCGCCGCAAAGGTGGCATCCAAGTCCGTGTGCACGTCATATAACCCTTCGGTTCGATAACCAAAAGGTTTGTATCTGAGCTGCGGTCGCCCGTCAAGCGGACACACCAACTCGGCCCCGGCGAACCGCCGGGGCCGAGTCGTGCGGGTCAGGTCAGCAGGCGTACGACTCCAGCCGCTGCGCCCGCTCCGGTGCCCGGAGCTTGAGCAGGGTCACCTTCTCGATCTGCCGGATCCGCTCGCGGGAGAGACCGAACTCGCGACCCACCTCGTCCAGGGTGCGCTGCCGCCCGTCGTCGAGCCCGAACCGCAGGCGGATCACCGCCTGCTCGCGCTGTGACAGGGTGGCCAGTACCACGCTCACCTCATTGCGCAGTTCGCCCTGGGCGGCGGCGTCGTCCGGCATGGCGGACGGGTCCACGGCGGCGACGAAGTCACCGAGCGCGCTCTCGCCGTCCTCGCCGACGGTCTGGTCCAGACTGACCGGCTCCCGGTCGTACGAAATCAGTTCGATCACCTGGATCTCGGGCACGTCGAGTGCGTGGGCCACCTCGGCGACCGTGGGCTCCCGGCCGAGCGCGACGGCCAACTCCCGTCGGGCGCGGACCATCCGGTTCACCTGCTCGACCATGTGTACCGGGATGCGGATGGTGCGGGCCTGGTCGGCCATGGCGCGGGTGATGGCCTGGCGGATCCACCAGGTGGCGTAGGTGGAGAACTTGTAGCCCTTGGTGTAGTCGAATTTCTCGACGGCGCGGATGAGGCCGAGGTTGCCTTCCTGGATGAGGTCGAGGAAGGCCATGCCGCGGCCGGTGTACCGCTTGGCGATGCTCACCACCAGGCGGAGATTGGCCTCCAGCAGGTGGTTCTTGGCGGCGCGGCCCTGTCGCGCGACCACTTCCAGGTCGGCACGCAGGTCAGCAGAGAACGGTGCGCAGGTCGCCAGCTTCTCGTTGGCGAACAGGCCGGCCTCGATCCGTTTCGCCAGGTCCACCTCCTGTGCCGCGGTGAGCAGCTTCGTCCGTCCGATTCCGTTGAGGTATGCCCGGACCAGATCCGTGGAGACGCCACGCTCGTCAGTGGCGTCCAGGTCGGTCAGGGTGTCGACGCCGGGCTCGGCCTCGGTGCCGGTGTGTGTGCGGTGCTCCATCGTCTGCAGGCCCATCTCGCCTCTCCCCGTGTCCACGTCTGTGCCGTGTCCGCCGGCCCAGTACCTGCCGGTGACAAACAGCTTGGCGGTTGGGGCGTAAAGCGGGAGTAAGGCGATCGGGGAACCGACAGCTGTTCACAATCGGTGCCCTGAGTCCTCACTCCGTGCCGGGCCGCCCGGCGGTTCGGCATGTTCGGCTTGCCGGCGGCGGCTACCGTGCCAGCGGTCGGCCGTCCGGGCCGGCACTTGCCGCCCCGCGAGTGGGACGGGTGATCGGGCGACGGAGGTAGATGTGGTCTTCAAGCGGCTCATGCAGGCGATGGGGGTCGGTGGCCCGTCGGTGGAGACGGTGCTGGCGGATCCGAACTGCCGGCCGGGCGGCCAGCTGGCGGGGACCGTCGCGGTCACCGGCGGCGATCACGCGGTCGACGTGTCCTACGTGGCCCTGGGACTTCTCACCCGGGTCGAGGTGGAGAGCGGCGACAACGAGTACGCGACCAACCAGGAGTTCCAGCGGCAGCCCGTTACCGGCGCGTTCCGGTTGGAGGCGGGGCAGCGCCACGACGTCCCGTTTCGGTTCGAGGTGCCCTGGGAGACGCCACTCACCGAGCTCTACGGGCAGCACCTGCACGGGATGACCATGGGGCTGCGTACGGAGTTGGAGGTCGCGCGCGCGGTCGACACGAGTGACCTGGACGCGGTGGCGGTGCACCCGCTGCCGTCACAGGAGCGGCTGCTGGAGGCGTTGCTGCGGCTGGGCTTCCGGTTCGCCCGGGCCGATGTGGAGCGGGGGCACCTGTACGGCGTCCACCAGACGCTGCCGTTCTACCAGGAGATCGAGTTCTACCCAGCCCCGCAGTACGCGGGTTCGATGAACCAGCTTGAGCTCACCTTCATCGCCGACCAGCGACAGATGCAGGTAGTGCTGGAGCTGGACAAGCGGGGCGGGCTGTTCACCGAGGGCCGGGACGCCTTCGGCCGCTTCACCGTCGAGCATTCCTCGGCCGCCGGTACCGACTGGGCCGCCCAGATCGACGGCTGGCTGCGCCAGTCCCTCCAACGTCGCGGTCTGTTCGGCTGACCAGCCCACCCCGCGCCGCCTGACTAGTGCCAGTTGCTGATCCTGACGTCGTCCGGTGCTGGCTCGCCAGTGCCGGTCTCGACCAGCTTCTTGAGGCTCATCAGGTATATCGCCCACTTGGTGCTGCAGTGGTACATGAACTCCACCGGCTCCCGCCAGCCCTCGTGGCGGAACAGCAGGATGGTGAAGTCGTCCTCCACCTTCAACTCGAAGCGAACCTGCGTGCCGATCCACTCCTCGGGACCGTCGACGACCTCCCAGAGCACCAGCTCGGCGGGCCGGGTCTCCACGACCTTCATGTCGAAGCCGCCGGGCACGAAGCGGAACTGGAGCACGCCTCCGACATCGCCGTCGCCGGTCGTCTCCACCGTCCACCAGTTCGCCAGTCCGTCGACTGTGGTCAGCGCCGCGTAGACGTCGTCGGGAGCCGCAGCGACCCCGATCCGGTGCAGGATTTCCACCATTTTCGATTCCTCTTTCCGTCGAGGAGCGCCCGGATCCGGGCAGCACTCGTCAGCGCCGCCACGGACGTGGCGACGTTCGTACGTTCGTCCGGGCTCAGCTCTGCTGGTTGCGCTGGATCGTCTCGGCGATCCGCTTGATTCGGCGCAGCCGGGCGTCCCAGGTGGCACCGACCGACGACAGTTGCGCGACTGCGCGGGCGAGTTGCGCTTCGTCCACCTCGTAGCGGCGCTCGCGGCCGGACGGCGTGGCGTGCACCAGCCCGACCCGGTCGAGCACGCCGAGGTGTTTGGCGACCGCCTGTCGGGTGACCGGCAGCTGCTCGCTCAGCGTGGTCGCCGTGCCGCCGCCCTCGCTCAGTAGCAGGTCGAGCATCCGCCGCCGGGTGGGGTCGCCGACCGCCGACCAGAGTTCGTCGTCGACGGCGACGCTCACGAAGTCGCGACCAGCCGTGCGAGGTAGGTGACGAGACGGGGCAGGAAATGGTCCCAGCCGCTGAGGTGGTCGCGGTAGTGCTCTTCGAGCACGGCCGCCTGCCAGCCCCGCTCCCGGAATCCCGTCTCGGTTAGGCGCAGCAGCGTGCCCGCGCCCGACGGGACCAGGTCGAAGGTCACCAGGAGCGAGTTGGCGGGCGTCGCGACCGCGGCCGGGTCGTACACCCACCGGAAGGAGAACCGCCGGGGCGGGTCGGCCTCCACCACCGTCAGTGGTTCGACATGGCTATTCGGGGTGGCGCTGTCTCCGAAGGAGATTACGCCGGTGGCGCCGGGAACGGACTGGAACTCTGCCTCGTCCGGCCACCACTGCCGCAGGTGCTCAGGTCTGCTGACCACCTCGTAGACCACCTCGGGGGTGGCTTCGACGCGGATCTCCCGCTCGATGCTGCCGTACTCCATCGCACTCCTTCACCTGCAACTAATGGTTGCGTATGACTCTAGGGTCAACCCTCGCCACGCGCAACAACAGGTTGCGTGCGGGTCGGCTCTAGATGTCCAGAAGGAGGGTGCGGGGGCCGACGTTGACGCTCTCCACCAGCATGTGTGCCCGGAAGCGCCCGGTCTCGACGTGCGCGCCACGTCGGCGTAGCGCCTGGACCACCTGTTCGACCAACGGCTCGGCCACCTCCGCCGGGGCCGCCGCGGTCCAGGTCGGGCGCCGACCCTTGCGGGCGTCGCCGTAGAGGGTGAACTGACTGACGACGAGGATCGGCGCATTGATGTCGGCTGCCGACCGCTCGTCGTCCAGGATGCGCACCTCGTGCACCTTACGGGCCATCTTGTGGGCGACCTCGACGGTGTCGGTGTGGGTCACCCCCAGCAGTACCAGCAGCCCGTCGCCGACCTCGCCGACGACCTCGCCGCCGACGGTGACGCTGGCCCGGCCGACCGTCTGCACCACCGCCCGCATCAGGCGGCGAACGGCTCGATGAAGCCCCGCTCGACCAGGTGCGCCACGATCGGCCCGGCTGCCTCGGCCAACTCGTCCACAGTCACGTCGTGGGCGACCGCGAGCAGCGCGAGCTGGTCACGCAGCGGCAATCGCCCGTCGGCCCCGCCCACCAGCGCGAGTACCAGCGGATCAATCTCCTCGGTCCAGCGCAGCCCTTCGGGCATGGCGAGGACCTGGCGGTCCACGCCCCAGCCGTCGGGTCCCATGGTCGCCTCCTGCCGCAGCTGGAGCCCGGCGGCAGCGCGGTAGCGCTCGGCCAGCAGCCCGTCGGTGTCCCGCCCGCGCAGCCAGTCCTGCCGCTCGAACCAGCCGACGATCCGGTCACCCAGCGGGGCCTGGGCGCGCTGGCGTAGATCCTCCACCCGGGTCACCGGGTCGTCGTGGCCGCCTCGACGCAACGAGACGACGCCGAACCCGATCGCCTCCACCTTGTGCGCGTCGAACCAGTCCAGCCAGTCGGCCATCCGCTGCGGGTCAGCCGCCTCCCCGACGTCGGTCAGCCACAGGCTGACGTACGCCATCGGGTCCGCGACCTCGCGCTGGATCACCCAGGCGTCCAGGCCGGTGCCGGCGAACCAGCCGGCCACCCGCTCGCCCCAGTCCTCACCGGCAACGTGTACCCAGTTGGCGAGGTACTGCATGGTGCCGCCCTCGGTGAGCAGGCCGGGAGCGGCGGCGGCCAGCTCGGCGCCGATCGCGTCGCCGACCCGGCCGGAGTCGCGGTAGACGTGCGTGGTGGTTCCCGGCCCCACCACGAAGGGCGGGTTGCTGACCACCAGGTCGAAGCGGCGACCGGCGACCGGCGACACCATGTCGCCGCGCAGCAGCTCCCAGTCCTGGCCGTTGAGGGCGGCGGTGGTGGCGGCGAAACGTAACGCACGCCCCGAGATGTCCGTGGCGGTGACCCGCCGGGCGTGGGTGCCCAGGTGCAGCGCCTGCACGCCCGAGCCGGTGCCGAGATCGAGGGCGCTCTCCACCGGCCGCCGGACGGCCGCCCCGATCATGGTCTGGGTCGCCCCGCCGATGCCCAGCACATGCTCGGCGTGCAGTGCCTGGCCGGGTCGGGCACTGGCGGGAACGTCCGCGAGCACCCACCAGTCGTCGCCGTACGGCTCCAGGTCCAATCCCATTCGCAGCCCACCGTCGTGCCGTTCGACCAGGCCGGCGTCGAGCGCCTCGGCGATCGACAGTGGTGCCAGCGCGGCGGCGACGGCGGCCTCCGGCTCGGTCTGTTCGCAGACGAACACCCGGATCAGCGTGGCGAGCGGATCCCGGTCGGCGGTGGCGCGCAGCGCGGCCCGGAAGTCGTTGCGGGCCATCCCGCCGGTGGCCTGCGGGCCGAGCCGCCCGGCGATGCCGTTGGCGGTGAAAGCGGCCCGGGTCAGCGCGGTCCGTAGCGCGTCAACGCCGGCGGGGGAGAGCAGCATGTCATGTCCATCCACACCGCCATCCTGCCTGGTGGAGCCCGATCTGGGCGGGCCGGCCCGTGACTCTTTCCATTAATAGATGTACGTCTCTGTCATATCCATCGATCGAACGCTAGCATCTCTCCTACTCAGTCCATGGTGCGGACCGCCCGGCCAGAAGCCCGGGTCGGCCGTCCAGGTAAGGGAGGCAGAAGATGTCCTCAGGATCCACCGCGCGACGGCAGCTCATCCGGGCGCTCGCCGTCGTCGCCACCGCGGCGGCCGTATCCGCGGCCAGCGCCACCGCGGCGGTCGCCGCACCCACCGGCGAGATCCGCGGCGCCGGCGCGTCGAACGCGGTCAGCGGAAGCTACCTCGTCGTCCTGCGCACCGACGCGGTCGGTGCAGCTGGTTCGTCGACGGCGCGCAGCACGGTACCGAATCGGGCCAGTGCCCTGGTCAAGCGGTACGGCGGTAGCGTCTCCGACACGTACAGCGCGGCACTGACCGGCTTCGCAGCCAAGATGACCGCGAGCCAGGCCTCCCGGCTCGCCGCCAACGCGGCCGTCGAGTACGTGGAGCAGGACCAGGTGGTCACGATCCAGGCGACCCAGACCAACCCGACCTGGGGCCTGGACCGCATCGACCAGCGGAGCCGCCCGCTCAGCGGCACCTTCACCTACCCGAACACCGCCTCGAACGTGCGGGCGTACATCATCGACACGGGCATCCGGACCACCCACAGCCAGTTCGGAGGCCGGGCCACCTGGGGCACCAACACCGTGGACAGCAACAACACCGACTGCAACGGCCACGGCACCCACGTCGCCGGTACGGTCGGCGGCTCGACGTACGGCGTTGCCAAGGCCGTCCGGCTGGTCGCGGTGAAGGTGCTCAACTGCTCCGGTGGTGGCACCACCACCAGCGTGGTCAACGGCGTCAACTGGGTGACCGCCAACGCGGTCAAGCCGGCCGTGGCGAACATGAGCCTCGGCGGCGGGGCCAGCGCCTCCATCGACAACGCTGTGGCCAACTCCATCTCCTCCGGCGTCAGCTACGCGGTCGCGGCCGGCAACTCCAACGCCAACGCCTGCAACTACTCCCCGGCCCGTACCTCCACCGCGATCACCGTCGGCTCGACGACCAGCACCGACGCCCGTTCGTCCTTCTCCAACTACGGCACCTGCGTGCACATCTTCGCGCCCGGCTCGAGCGTGCTCTCCGCGTACCACACCAGCAACACCGCGACCAGCACGCTCAGCGGTACCTCGATGGCCGCGCCGCACGTGGCCGGCGCCGCCGCCGTCGTCCTGGGAGCCAACCCCTCCTACTCGCCGGCACAGGTCAAGAGCTACCTGGTCAACAACGCCACCACCGGCGTGGTGACCAGCCCCGGCTCGGGATCGCCGAACCGCCTGCTGTTCGTGGTCAACTGACCCTGATGTGATGAAGCGGCCCGGCGGACAGCTCGACCCGATCCGCCGGGCCGCGTCACGCTGACCGGTCGATCACCGCGGCACGGGAGTGGGCGTCGGAACACGTGGTCCCGGCCGGTACGGGCAGGATGGAGCCATGACGCTCGTACTGCCCATCGACCCGGAGGCGAACGGACTGCTGACCCGCAGCCCGCTGGCCCTGCTCGTGGGGATGGTTCTCGACCAGCAGGTTTCTATGGAAAAGGAGTTCTCGTCGCCGTACGTGCTGGCCCGACGGCTCGGGCACGACCTGGACGCCCGGGAGATCGCCGACCACGCCCCGGAGGCCCTGGTGGCGATCTTCGCTGAGCCGCCCGCCCTGCACCGGTTTCCCAAGGCCATGGCGGCCCGGGTGCAGGAGGTGTGCCGGGTGCTGGTCGAACGCTACGACGGCGATGCCGCCCGGCTCTGGGCTGATCCGGCTGACGGCCGTGCTCTGCTCGCGCGGATCACCGCGCTGCCGGGGTTCGGCCGGCAGAAGGCGCAGATCTTCCTCGCCCTGCTCGGCAAGCGGTTCGGGGTGCGACCGCCTGGCTGGCAGGAGGCGGCCGGGGCCTACGGTGATCCGGAGACGTACCGGTCCGTCGCCGATGTCAGCGATGCCGAGTCACTGCGTCTGGTCCGGGAGTACAAACAGCAGATGAAGGCGGCGGCGAAGGCGAGGGCCGGCGGCGACTGACCCGGGCCGCCTCCGGCGACGGCAGGAGGCGACAGCGGCGAAGCCCGGCTGCCGTCAGGCGGCGCTGGGGTGGGAGAGAGCGGCGATCGCCCGCCGGACGTCGGCCAGCGAGACGGTGGCCGAGTCGTCCAGGTCGGCCAGGCCGGCTCCGATCCACTGCCGCATCAGTGTGGTCACGCCGATGCTCCGGGCATCGGCGGCGGCCCGGACCCGCTCGTAGGTGTCCAGCGGCAGCCAGACCGAGCGGGCTCCCGGTGTCGGGGGTGGGCAGTTCCACCGGTCGGCTCTCGTCGATCAGGTTGGCCGGCGGCTCGTCGGTGAAGCTGAACCTGCTGCCCACGCCGGTGGGCGTACCACGTACATAACACATGTGGTGCTGACGACGAACATGGCCGGTCGTCAGGTCCAAGTGACAGGATGGGGATGACCCCCGAGGAGGTAGTACTCGATGAAGCGTCAGGCATACCGACCCATCCTCATCACCGACGCCTCCCGCAGTCAGGGTGACCAACTGACCAGCCGGCAGCGGCGGTACGTCGTGATGATGGGCGTCCGGGTGGCCTGTGTGATCGTCGGCGCGATCCTGGTCGGCGCGCAGGCGCCGCTGCTCTGGCTATGGCTGCCCATGGTCGCGCTGGGCATGGTGCTCATCCCGTGGATCGCGGTACTGCTGGCCAACGACCGGCCGCCGAAGGAGCAGCACCGGCTGGCCAACCGCTTCTCGTCGCGCCCGGCGACCGGAGCCGAGCCGCCTCCGATGAGCCTGAGCGCCGAAGAACGGCCCCACCGGGTCATCGACGCCGAGCCCTGACCCGCCCGGGCGGTCGTAGGCTGGTGGGCCGGTCGGCTCGGCCGGTCGCAGCCCCGGTCCGATCCAGTCCGGTCCCTGCCTCGTGGGGCCGGTACCGGCCGTTCAGCGGGCCGGGCGCGCACCGATCTGGGAGACCGCCGCCGCGCCGAGGTCGGTGGCCCGATCCAGGGCGGCCTCCGGCGACGCTCCCGCCAGCCAGGCCGCCAGCAGCCCGGCCACGAAGGCGTCGCCGGCGCCGGTCACGTCGAGCACCGCCACCCGGCGGGCCGGCGAGGAGACCACGGTGGTGTCCCGGTCGACCCAGGTCGCGCCGGCACCGCCGCGCTTGACCACGACCCGGCGGGCCGAGGCGACCAGCGCCCTGCCCTGGGCCAGCGGGTCCAGCCCGCCGGCCAGCACCGTGGCCTCGTCGGTGTTGACCAGCAGCAGGTCGACCTCGCGTACCCAGGCCAGGAACGCCGCCGGCCCGACCGATCGCAGGGGTGCGGCCGAGGCCGCGTCGACGCTGGTGGTGAGGCCACGCTCGCGGGCGGCGGCCAGCGCGCGCCGGCCGGCCGGCCGGGAGTCGGCGTCCAGCAGGGTGTACCCGGACAGGTGCAGGTGCACCGCGTCCGGCGTGGCGGCCAGCGCCGCGTCGACCTGTCCCGGGCGCAGCCGGACGTTCGCCCCGCGTTCGGTGACCATGGTGCGTTCGCCGCCGGCCGCGAGCACGATCACCGTGCCGGTGGCGCAGCCGGTGACCGTCTCCACCACGCAGTCGACCCCGGCGGCGGTCAGCTCCGCGACCCGGTCCCGTCCGGCGTCGTCGTCGCCGACCGCACCGATCAGGGTCACCGGCACGCCCTGCGCGGCGAGCCAGGACGCGGTGTTGGCGGCCTGCCCGCCCCCGGTGAACCCGATGGCGGCCGGGGTGTCCGACCCGCCGGCCAGCGGGCCGGCGAGGACCGCCACCACGTCGGTGATCACATCGCCTACGACCAGTACGCGGCCGGTACCGCTCACCTTGCGGCTTCGCCGGAACGGTCGACGGCGGCGACCGCGATCCGGGCGGCGAGGTCCGCGTTGCGCAGGATGATCCGGACGTTGACCGCGAGGCTGGCGCCGTCGGTGGCGCGGTGGAAGTGGGCCAGCAGGTACGGCGTGACGTCCTTGCCGGTCACACCGTCGCGGTCCAGCAGCGCCAGCCCCTCGACGAGCGTGCGGTCGTGCAGGCCCGGGTCGAGCTGCTCGTCGGTGGGCAGCGGGTTGGCGACGATCAGCCCGCCGTGGTGCACTCCGTGCTGCTCCCTAGCGGCCAGCGCGGCGGCGATCTGCTCCGGTGAGTCGAGCGACCAGTCCAGATCGAAGCCGCCGTCGGTGACGAAGAAGCCCGGGAACCGGCGGGTGCGGTATCCGACCACCGCCACCCCGAGGGTTTCCAACCGTTCCAGGGTGGCGCCCACATCGAGGATCGACTTGACCCCGGCACAGACCACCGCGATCGGAGTCCGGGCCAGGGTGACCAGGTCAGCCGACTCGTCGAAGGTCTGCGCGGCCTCCCGGTGCACCCCGCCCAGCCCTCCGGTGGCGAACACGCCGATGCCGGCGGCGGCGGCCACCGCGCTGGTCGCGGCCACCGTGGTGGCGCCGTCCGCGCTGGACGCCGCGGCCACCGCGAGATCGCGGACGGAGAGTTTGGTCACACCCTGGGCGGTGGCCAGCCGGGTCAACTCGGCCTCGTCGAGGCCCACCACGAGTTCACCGGCGACCATGCCGATGGTGGCCGGGACCGCGCCGGCGTCCCGGACGGTCTGTTCGATCTGGCGGGCCACCCGGAGGTTGTCCGGTCGGGGCAGACCGTGCGAAACAATGGTGCTCTCCAGAGCGACCACGGGACGATGCTCGCGCAACGCCCGGGTCACCTCGGTTCCGTAGCGAAGGTGGAAGTCGGTCACAATCGCTCACCGTACGCTCGCCACCCGGGCCACCTCAGGTGGACCGGATCAGCGTGACCTGCCAAACTTGTCCGTCGGAGGTGCAGACGTGAGTACACAGATCCTTGAGAGCCCGCAGCTGAAGGACGCCGACACCGGTCCGGAGATGTTCCACTACGTGCGGAAGGAAAAGATCGCCGAGAGCGCGGTCATGGGTACCTTCGTGGTGGCGCTCTGCGGAGAGACCTTCCCGGTGACGAAAACCCCCAGACCAGGATCGCCGGTCTGCCCCAAGTGCAAGGAGATCTTCGACTCGTACCGCGAGTGACGGGAACGGCCGGCTCGGCCGTCCACGTAGCCTGCGGCGGTGACCACCTCCACCGCCCTGCTCCTTGCCGACCTGGCCGGTGTCGCGGTCTTCGCCGCCTCGGGTGCCTCCGCGGCGGTGGCCAAGCGGCTCGACCTGTTCGGGGTGGTGTTCGTCGGTTTCGTCGCCGCACTCGGCGGCGGGATCGTCCGCGACCTGGTCATCGACGAGGTGCCGCCACTGGCGTTCGCCGACTGGCGCTACGCGACCACCGCCGCCCTGACCGCAGCAGCGGTCTTCTGGCTGCACCCGCAGCTGACCCGGCTGCGTAGCACCGTCCTGGTGCTGGACGCGGCCGGACTGGGCCTGTTCACCGTCACCGGCACCCTCAAGGCCCTCGACGCCCAGGTGCCGGCGGTCGGCGCCTGCCTGATAGGCATGATCACCGCGATCGGTGGCGGGCTCGGCCGGGACCTGCTGACCGCCGAGATCCCGGTGGTGTTGCGGCGGGAGATCTACGCCGTCGCGGCGCTGATCGGTTCGATCGTGGTGGTGGTCCTCAACGGCTTCGGGCACACCGGCCCGGTACCGCTGACCGCCGCGGTGCTGCTGGTCTTCGGAATCCGCCTGGTTGCCCTGCGTCGACGGTGGGCTGCGCCGGTGGCCGTGCTGCGTGCGCCGGGTTCCGGCGCCACCGGGATGTCACAGTGAGTCCTCCGCGGGTCACGGCGGTCCGGTGGTGAGCGGTGTTCGGTGACCGGTGTGGCGTCGCGTGGGCGCGATGGCCGGTCCTGGTTATGCTGAGTCGGCCTTCGCGGCTCGTTGCGCGGAGGCGTTTTCGTGGGGCGGCTACCCGTGCCCCTCGGCCCGGGTCCGCCGGCCCGCGGCCGGGACAACGTGTGGTCGGAGAGGAGCGAAAACGTGGCAGCCCGGACGCCGGCGCTCGAGACTTTTCCACCCCTGCGCGCCTGGCAGCGCAAGGCTCTGGTGGAGTACCTGCGTCGCCGCAGCGACGACTTCACCGCGGTCGCCACGCCCGGCGCCGGGAAGACCACCTTCGCTCTGCGGATCGCCGCCGAGTTGCTCGCCGACGGCAGCGTCGAGGCGGTCACCGTGGTCGCGCCGACCGAGCACCTGAAGACCCAGTGGGCCGAGTCGGCGGCCCTGGTCGGCATCCAGCTCGACTCCGCGTTCCGCAACGCCGACGTGCACTCCACGGCCGACTTCCACGGTGCCGTGATCACGTACGCGCAGGTCGGGATGGCCCCGCAGGTACACCGGCGGCGCACCATGACCCGGCGCACCCTGGTGATCCTCGACGAGATCCACCACGCCGGCGACTCGCGCACCTGGGGCGACGGGGTGAAGGCCGCCTTCGAGCCCGCGGTACGCCGACTGATGCTGACCGGCACGCCGTTCCGCTCCGACGACAATCCGATCCCGTTCGTCGACTACGAGCGGGGCAGCGACGGCCTGCTGCGCTCCCGGGCCGACTCGGTGTACGGCTACACTGACGCGCTGCGCGACGGGGTGGTGCGGCCGGTGCTGTTCCTGGCGTACTCCGGTGAGACCCGATGGCGTACCAACGCCGGCGAGGAACTGGCGGCCCGGTTGGGTGAGCCGATGACGCAGGATCTCGTCGCCCAGGCCTGGCGTACCGCGCTGGATCCGGCCGGCGATTGGATGCCACAGGTGCTGCGGGCCGCCGACGCCCGGCTGACGGTGCTGCGCGTCGCGGGCATGCCTGACGCGGCTGGGCTGGTCATCGCCAGCGACCAGCAGGCGGCCCGCTCGTACGCCAGGCTGATCGAGCAGGTGACCGGGGAGAAGGCGGCGGTCGTGCTCTCCGACGACGTGGGCGCCTCCGCCCGAATCGCGACGTTCGGGGCCTCCCAGCAGCGCTGGATGGTCGCGGTGCGGATGGTGTCCGAAGGCGTCGACATCCCCCGGCTGGCCGTCGGCGTCTACGCCACCAGCGCCAGCACCCCGCTGTACTTCGCCCAGGCGATCGGGCGGTTCGTCCGGGCCCGTCGGTCGGGGGAGACCGCCTCGGTCTTTCTGCCCAGCGTGCCGCACCTGCTCGGGCTGGCCAGCGAGATGGAGGTCGAGCGGGATCACGTGCTGGGCAAGCCGTCCGACCGCGAGGGCTTCGACGACGACCTGCTGGAGCGCGCCCAGCGCGACGACCAGGCCAGTGGCGAGTTGGAGAAGCGTTTCACCGCGCTGTCCGCCACCGCGGAGCTGGACCAGGTGATCTTCGACGGCGCCTCCTTCGGCACGGCTGCGCAGGCCGGCACGCCCGAGGAGGAGGAGTACCTGGGCCTGCCCGGGCTGCTCACCTCGGAACAGGTGGCCGCGCTGCTGTCCAAGCGTCAGGCTGATCAACTCGCCGCCCAGCGACGTCGGGTCGCCGAACGGGCGGGGGCACCGGTGACGGCGCCGGCCGCCGCCCCACCAGCGCCGATGAGCGCCGCGCAGCGTCGGGTCGCGCTGCGGCGCCAGCTCAACGCCCTGGTGGCGGCCCGGCACCACCGTACCGGCCAGCCGCACGGCAAGATCCACGCCGAACTGCGTCGGCTCTGCGGCGGCCCGCCGAGCGCGCAGGCCACCATCGAGCAGCTCGAGGAACGCATCGCCACCGCGCAGACACTCTGACCCGGCGCCCCGTCGGCCACCGATGTCACTTCCGGCCCATCGGCCCCACCGGGGCCGGACGGGCGCGCACAACCCGCCCGGGCAGGTTCCGCCGGCGCCGGTGGAAATTCCCTCGTGCCGCCTGTCGCCGGCTGAGCGGCCCGCTGAGGCGGCCGACCGGCTCCCGGCCATCCCGGTGTACCCGGGCAGGCAAAAGCCGACCGGAGACATCCTGGGGATGTCTCCGGTCGGCTGTGTCGAGTTGCTGTCCCTCAGCTGGCCATGTTGCTGACTTCTCAGCTGGCCATCAGGTCAGCGCCGCGCCAGGCGAACTCCGGGTCGGCCGCGTACCGCACGGTGATCTTCACGAGATCCTCCGCGTACTTGTTGGCATGGTGTCCACAGAACACCAGCTCGCTGCCACCCGACAGGGTGATCCGGAGCTTGCCGGCGGCATTGCAGCGGTCGCACCGTTCATCGGCGGCCGGGGGGCTCACCGTCTCGGGCGGCGGCGTGAGGGTCGGGGTCATCGCCTTCCTCCTCTGGTCGTCACCGATGAACACTCTCTTCGGTCGTGGTCACCTATCCTGCAACACCCTTGTCGGTCCTCGCCTTCCCTGTGTGCCCGCGGGGGACCGAGGTCACACATGGCAGGGACAGTGTGCCGTGCAACCAGGGTGCCACGTCAACGATCACATTCGTGCAACCACCTGATCACCAACCGACGTTGTACGCCAGGTGGTCAAAACGGCACGTTCAGTTGACGGATGCGGATCAGTCGAGGTAGTCCCGGAGCACCTGGGACCGGGACGGGTGCCGCAGCTTGGACATCGTCTTGGACTCGATCTGCCGGATCCGTTCGCGCGTCACGCCGTAGACCTGGCCGATCTCGTCCAGTGTACGTGGCTGCCCGTCGGTCAACCCGAAGCGCAGGCGCACCACACCCGCCTCACGCTCGGACAACGTCTGGAGAACCTGCTGGAGCTGGTCCTGGAGCAGGGAGAAGGAAACCGCGTCGACCGCGACAACCGCCTCCGAGTCCTCGATGAAGTCGCCGAGCTGGCTGTCGCCCTCGTCGCCGATGGTCTGGTCGAGCGAGATGGGCTCCCGGGCGTACTGCTGGATCTCCAGCACCTTTTCCGGTGTGATGTCCATCTCCTTGGCCAGCTCCTCCGGCGTGGGCTCGCGGCCCAGGTCCTGGAGCAGCTCGCGCTGGATCCGGCCCAGCTTGTTGATCACTTCGACCATGTGTACCGGGATGCGGATGGTGCGGGCCTGGTCGGCCATGGCGCGGGTGATGGCCTGGCGGATCCACCAGGTGGCGTAGGTGGAGAACTTGTAGCCCTTGGTGTAGTCGAATTTCTCGACGGCGCGGATGAGGCCGAGGTTGCCTTCCTGGATGAGGTCGAGGAAGGCCATGCCGCGGCCGGTGTACCGCTTGGCGAGGGAGACGACCAGGCGGAGGTTGGCCTCCAGTAGATGGTTCTTGGCGCGTTCACCGTCTCGGGAAATCCACAGCAGGTCGCGCTGCATGTCCCGGACGAGCTTCTCCTCGCCCTCGTCGGCCGCCCGCAGCCGCTCGGCGGCGTAGAGCCCCGCCTCGATCCGCTTGGCCAGCTCCACCTCCTGCTCGGCGTTGAGCAGGGGAACTTTGCCGATCTGCTTGAGGTATGCCCGAACCGAGTCCGCGGAGGCGGTCAGCTCGGCGTCCCGGCGCGCCTGCTTGAGCGCCTCGGACTCCTCGTCGTCCCACTCGAAGTCGTTGTCCGTGGCGGAGCTCGCCGCGTCGGCCGCAGCCGCCCGGGCCAGCTCGGCCGGCTCCTCGACCACCACGTCCTCGATCTCGGCGGCGAGCTCCTCGGGGTTCACCTCACCCTCGGCGGCCTCACCCGGCTTGGCGGGCTTGCCCGCGCCGGTCGCGGCGGCCACCGTGGCCTTGGTGGCGCGGGTGGACCTCTTGGCCGGGGCGACGGCCTTGGCGGCCGTCTCCGCAGTGGTCCCGGTGGCCTTGCGCGAGGTTGCCTTGCGCGGGGCCGGAGCCGGCGCCTCGTCGGCCGAAGGGGCCTGCTTCGGGGCCGGCGCGGCGGCCTTCTTGGTGGTCTTGGCGGTAGTGGCCCGGGACGCCGGAGTCACGGAGCGCGCGGCGGCCACCCGCCGGCGCGTGCTGGCCGAGCCGTCGACCACGACGGTCACCCCGGCCTCGGAGAGCGCCCGCAGGATCTTCTTGGCCTGGGCCGGCGTCACCTCGGCGGACTCGACGGTACGCGCGAGCTGGGCCGACGTGAGCTGGCCGCCGGCGCTCTGCGCGTGGGCGATCAAGGTGTCGGTGAGCGAGCGAACGTCGGCGCCGGTCTGGCGGGGTTCTGTCACGAATGACCTTCCGGAGGCGAAGAGCGGGCACGGCCGGGTCGTCCGGCGCAGCGTGGGGCACCGCGCCGGGCGATGTGTTTGAGGAACCCCCGTGTCCCGGCCCGTCCGTCGTGTGGCGGCCCGTGGCGCGTGGGCAGGGGTGAATTGTAACGCCGTCGGCGGCGATCATCCTGCGCCGCACGGCTGATCGGTGGTCGGGACCGCCGATTCGGTGCGCTTTTGGACTTTGTAAGGATGATACCTGCGCGGAACCCGGATACCCGGCCGTGTGGGAAGGGGACCGATGATGGACCACTCGGCGCCACCGCCGCGGGAACTGCTGGAGCTCTCGATCGACGTGGCGCGGGGCGCGGCAGCCACCGCGCACCGGATGCGGGCCGAGGGTGTTTCGGTCGCGGCGACCAAGAGCACGGTCACCGACGTGGTGACCGCGGCCGACCGGGCCGTGGAGCGTCAGATCATCGATGAGCTGCGCCGGCTGCGGCCGGACGACGCTGTCCTGGGCGAGGAGTACGGCGCGGCGGAGCGGGGTGGCGCCCCCGCCCAGGTGCGGTGGATCGTGGATCCGATCGACGGCACCGTCAACTACCTGTACGGGCTGGCGCACTGCGGTGTGTCGATCGCCGCGGAGGTGGGCGGCGAGGTGGTGGCGGGCGTGGTGCGCAACATCCACACCGGCGAGGAGTGGACCGCCACCGCCGACGGTGGTGCCTGGCGCGATGGCCGGCGCCTACGGTGCTCCACCGAGACCGACCTCGGCCAGGCGCTGGTGGTCACCGGATTCGGCTACGACTCGGCCCGTCGCGCCCACCAGGCCCGGGTGTTGGCCGAACTGATCCCGCACGTGCGGGACATCCGGCGGCTCGGTGCCGCCGCCGTGGACCTGTGCCTGGTCGCTGAGGGGCGGGCCGACGCCTACTACGAGAAGGGCCTGGCCGCCTGGGACCAGGCCGCCGGCGGTCTGGTGGCCAGCGAGGCAGGCCTGCGGGTCGGTGGGCTCGACGGGCTGGTGGCCGGACCGGACATGGTCATCGCTGCGCCGGCCGCGCTGTTCGCCCCGCTGCACGACCGCCTGGCCGCGCTGGACGCCTCCGGCGGCCCCTGACCGCCCACCTCGGGCGGTCAGTCGTCGATCGGCAGCGGGCAGGAACCCGGCGGGGCGACCGGGGCACCGAGGTCGCCGAGCGACTGGTTGACCTCGGTGGTGGTGGCCAGTTGCTGGAAGCTGCCGCCCAGCACCACGTCGACGACGTCGTCCTCGCGCTTGACGTCGTACTCATACTCGGCGTTGTCCAGGAAGTACGCGCGCAGCAGGTGGGCCGAGCTGACCCCTTTGGGGCCGTAGCGCAGCACCGCTACTTCGTCGATCTGCTTCTTCTGGTTGGCTTCCTTCTGCACCTGGAAGTTCCGGTTGCGGAAGTCGTCGGCCACGCTGCCGGCCAACCCCGGTCGGTCGGTGCCGTTCAGCACGTTGATTCTGACATCCTTTGACTCCCGCAGGGTGACGTCGGCGCGCGGCCAGTCCGCGGGGCAACCCTCACCAGAGCCGGCGTTGCTCTGGGTGTCCTTGACCAGGGCGACGACCACGAAGACCAGGGCGACCACTGCCAGCATGCCGACGACAACGAGTGCTCGCACTCGCGCAAAACTCATCAGGGCACTCCCGGGCGATGATGGGTGGCGGCGGCCGGCGGCCGTGCCGCCGGCCGTCAGTTACGCCGCTGAGGTTAACGGGTGTCCGGCCGTCGCGTGGAAACAGTCCGACATGCCGGCGCGGCATCCGGGAACCGGGTAGTACTACCCCTATCTTCGTGTCGCCTGAGTCACATTGGGAACAACTTCACGTGCGGGGGCGTACATCTCAGCCACGAGGGCGGTATACATGCCTCGCCCAAAGGGGGGGTAGGGTTCCGCGCCTCGCCAGGGGAGATTCTCTGGCGGACTGGCCCGAGCGGTCGTCGGGTCAGTTGGCCGACACAAGCGGTGGCCGGCCAGCGGAACCGAAACAGCGTCGTCCGGCGTTACAACCGGAAGCGACAACATCGAAATGGGAGAGTGAAACCGATGGCCACCGACTACGACGCCCCGCGCCGCGACGAGGTCGACCTCGGCGAGGACAGCCTGGAAGAGCTCAAGGCCCGGCGCGTCGACTCTCAGTCGGGCGCCGTGGACGTCGACGAGGCCGAAGTGGCTGAGAGCTTCGAGCTGCCCGGCGCCGACCTCGCCGACGAAGAGCTGACGGTCAAGGTGCTACCGATGCAGCAGGACGAGTTCCGCTGCGCCCGCTGCTTCCTGGTGCACCACCGTAGCCAGCTGGCAGTTGAGCGCAACGGCGAGCTGATCTGCCGCGAGTGCGTCTGACCGACAGAAGGCGACGGCGGCGGCTCCCGTATGGGGCCGCCGCTGCCCGGCTCGACGAGCGCCACGACGTGCGACCTGGTTGACTCGTTAGCCATGAGCGAGCGCAGCGGAGTGCTGGCATGAGCGAACGCGGGGAGCGGGCGGACGAACTTGGCGAGACGGTCCTTGCGCTGACCGCCGACGACATCGAGCCGGCGAAACGGCGGCAACTGCTCACCCGGTTGGTCGGACAGGCTCGCACCCGGGGGATCGGCGACCTGTTCAAGCCGAAGGCGGCGGTGCGCTGGATGGTGGACACGGTCGCCGAGATCGCCCCACACGTGCCGATCCGTGACCTGGCCACCCTGCGCCGACACTTCCCCGGACTCGACGGCGAGGAGTTGGCTGACCGGCTGGTTCGCAACGCGTCCCGAGCCACGGCGGGCATCGGCGCGGCCGGCGGCGGCGCCTCGGCGGTGCAGTGGACGGTCACCCCGAGCCTGCTGTCCGCGCCGGTGCTGCTCGCCGCCGAGACCGTGGCCGTGGTGGCGATCGAGCTGAAGCTGACCGGTGAGCTGCACGAGGTCTACGGCGCTGCGCTGCCCGCCGCGGGCAGCCAGCGGACGGTCTCCCTGGTGCAGGCCTGGGCGAACCAGCGTGGCGTCAACCCGATGATGCCCGGTGTGGGGGTGGGCGCGGTGCTCGGTACGGCCGCCCGCCACGAACTGCGGGACACGCTGCTCAAGCGCTTCGGCCGCAACCTGACCACGCTGGGTCCCTTCCTCACCGGCGCCGCGGTGGCGAGCTACCTGAACCGTCGGGCCACCCGGACACTGGCGGACCAGCTCCGCACCGACCTACGCCGGCAGCGGCCCAGCCTGCCCGGCGGCCCGCCAGCCCTACCCGGACCTGCCTGACCGCCGCGCAGGAGCCCAGCGGACGAGGGCGGGCGCGTGGGGTGGACCGGGCTCAGCCTGCCGCGTCCCGGGCGGACAGCAGCGCGCCGGCCAGCTCGACCGGGTGCCTGGAGCTGACCACCCAGAACGGGGTGGGATCGGCCGGGTCGTCGAGGACCACCTGGACGGCGCCGCCGATCCACGGCCGCTGGACCACGAACGCCAGTGGATCCGCCCCGACTCCGAGTACCTCACGCCTCCCGTCAACATCGAGCGCGATGGCGTCGGCGATGAACCGTACGGGCAGCCGGGCGTCGTCGACGCGCAGCTCCCCTCCGACCACCGCGACCCGGATCCGGCCCAGCCAGGCCAGGCCGGCGACGGTGGCCGGCAGCAGCACCGCGAACGGCAACCAGGCCCGCACGCCGCCGCCGCCCATCCACACCTCCACTGCGAGCAGGGAGGCGGCGGCGAGGCCCGCTAGCCACAACCACCAGGGCAGCCACATCCGCTCGGCATACCCCGAGGTCGCTGCGGTCGACGAGGGAGACGGTGGCTGGCTCACCCGTGACAGGGTACGGCGCGCCGCGCCCCGAGTACCGGGCAGGATGACAGGGTCACCCACAGCGGATACGGAAGAAAGAGGAAAACGTGACCGACCTGGTGCCCGTGCCGGTCCGACTGCTCGACCCCGAGCTGCCGGTGCCGGCGTACGCCCATCCCGGTGACGCCGGTGCCGACCTGGTGGCGGCCAGCGACGTGGAACTGCCGCCCGGCGGCCGGGCGCTGGTGCCGACCGGCGTGGCGATCGCTCTGCCCGACGGGTACGTGGGCCTGGTCCATCCCCGATCGGGGCTCGCGGCCAGACTCGGCGTGACGGTGCTCAACGCGCCCGGTACGGTCGACGCCGGCTACCGGGGTGAGATCCTGGTCAACCTGATCAACCACGATCGGGCCGTGCCGGTGAAGATCGCCAGGGGCGACCGGATCGCGCAGCTCATCGTGCAGCGGGTGGAACGGGCGGCCTTCCAGCCGGTGGCCGAGCTGCCCGCGTCCGGACGTGGGACCGGCGGGCACGGCTCCACCGGCGGACACGCCGGACTGGTGCCGCCGGCGGACACGGACGGCGCGGAAGGACGAGATGGCACCGTGAGTGTGAACAGCGGAGGGTGGGCGCAGTGATCTTCTCCCGAAAGCGGGCCGCGGGACGGCACGGCCGTGAGGAACGGGCCGTCGAGGCGCCCGAGACCGTCGAGCCGACACCGGCGCGCGGGCCGTACGACGTGACCGAGGCGCCCGACGGCGTGCAGCGGCTCGATCTGGGCAGTCTGCAGATCCCGGCGGTGCCCGACGTCGAGGTGCGGGTACAGGCCGACCAGCAGGGCGTCATTCAGCAGGTGGTGCTGGTGCACGGGCAGAGCGCCCTGCAACTCGGCGTCTTCGCCGCCCCGCGGTCCGAGGGTATCTGGGACGAGGTACGCGAGGAGATTCGCAAGTCGCTGTCCACCGACGGCGCCGCCGTAGAGGAAGTCGTCGGCGAGTACGGCCCGGAACTTCACGCTCGGGTTCGCACCGAGGACGGCCTGACCGACCTGCGCTTCGTCGGGGTCGACGGACCGCGGTGGATGGTCCGCGCGGTGTACCAGGGTGCGGCGGCCACCGATCCCGCCGCCGCCGGCCCGCTGGCCGTGTGCCTGGACGGGCTGGTCGTCGACCGGGGTGCGGAGGCCAAGCCGGTGCGTGAACCGCTGCCACTGCGACTGCCGCGCGAGGTGGGCGAGGAGGCCGGCCAGGCTGAGCAGGCAGGCCAGGCCGGCATCGCGTCGACACCCGGCGCGCGCTGAGACCAGCGTCTTCCGGTGCGCCGGGACGGACCCGTCCGGCGTACGCTGGGCGGATGTTGTCCCGGTGTGACCGGAGGCGACGGTGTCGGCAACAGCCGGACGGCATGGAAAGGTGACGCGGAGGTCATGACCACCGACGAGGGTCGGGGTTCGCTGCGGCGGATGCTGCGCCGGCTCACCGCGAGCGAGGCCGAGATCGAGGCGCAGCAGCTGCAGCGGGAGAGCGCCCGGTGCGGGGCGAAGCCGGTGCTGCAGTGCGCCCGGGGGCAGCTGGTCTCGGTCAGCGGTCGGCTGCGTACCGTCGTCTACACGCCGCGGATCAACCTGCCGGCGCTGGAAGCGGACCTCTACGACGGCAGTGACGTCGTGACGCTGGTCTGGCTGGGCCGGCGGCATATCGTGGGCATCGAGCCCGGCCGGCACCTGACCGCCAGAGGGCGGATCGCGGTGCGCGACGACCGCAAGGTGATCTACAACCCGTACTACGAGTTGGAGCCGTCGAAGTGAACCTGCGGATCTGGCATTCTCTGGACGGCGGGCGATGACCACCGGACAGCAGCCGGCCACCCAGCCCGAGACCGGGCCGGCGGACGAGGAGCGGCTGCCCACCGTCGCCGAACAGATGGCCGACCAGCTCGGCGGCTGGCGTGGGCTGGCCGAGTCCAGCATTCCGGTGGTGGTCTTCGTGATCGCCAACATCCTCGGCGAGCTGCGGCCCGCGGTGATCGCGTCGGTGGCGGTGGCGGTGCTGATCGGCGGGTTACGGCTGGCCCAGCGTCGGCCGGTGCGGCACGCGGTCAACGGCCTGTTCGGCATCGGCGTCGGCGCCGCCATCGCCTGGCGTACCGGTGACGCGCGGGACTTCTACCTACCCGGGATCCTCTACGGCATCGGCTACGGGCTGGCCCTGCTGATCTCCGCGGCGGTCCGGCAACCTCTGGTCGGCTGGATCTGGTCCGTGCTGGTCGGCAAGGGCAGCGCCGAGTGGCGCGACGACCCCAAGCTGGTCCAGGTCTTCACGAGACTGACCGTGCTGTGGGGCGTGGTGTGGCTGGCCAAGGTGGGCGTGCAGGCCGCGATCTACCTGGCGGCCCGCCGGTTCGACGAGCTCGGCGACGAGGCGGCTGCCGCGGACATGGAGACCGCACTCGGAATAGCCCGGCTGGCCCTGGGCTACCCGCCGTACGTGTTGCTGTTGCTGATCACGGTCTGGACGGTGCGACGGGTGACCCGCCAGCGTGCGGCGGGATCGTTGACCGGCTGAACCACCACGGCGTGCTGCCGCGCGTTGGCGATGAGTCGTTCGATCCAGTCGTAGGTCACGCCGTTCTGGGAGACATCGCAGATCCGCACCACGAGGCAGCGGATGAGTTCGGGCTAGCGCGACTCGCGGGTGCGCTCGACGCTGTCCGGGCCGAGCACCACCGCCCGTACGGCGTCCTCCGCCTCGGCGGTGCAGACGAAGACCAACTCGTCGCCGGCCTCGATCGGGTCGTCCGGACTGGGTAACAGCACCCGCTTGCCGCGCAGGATCGCGACCAGCGCGGTGTCCCGGGGTAGTGGCACCTCGCGCAGTGCCCGCCCCACGTACGGCGCGGTCGGCGGAAGGGTGATCTCGACCAGGTTGGCCTCGCCCTGCCGGAAGGTCATCAGGCGCACCAGGTCGCCGACCGTCACCGCCTCCTCCACCAGTGCGGCCATCACCCGTGGCTTGCTGACCGCCACGTCCACGCCCCACTGTTCGGTGAACAGCCACTCGTTCTCGGCCCGGTTGACCCGGGCGACCACCCGCGCCACCGCGAACTCGGTCTTGGCCAGTAGCGAGACCACGAGGTTGACCTTGTCGTCGCCGGTGGCGGCGACCACCACGTCGCAGTCGGCCAGCTCGGCCTCCTCCAGGCTGGCCAGCTCGCAGGCGTCGGCGAGGACCCACTCCGCATCCGGCACCCGGTCCGGCCGCAGCATCCTCGGCTGTCGCTCGATGAGGAGCACCTGGTGGCCGTTCTCGATCAACTCCTGGGCGATGGAGCGACCCACGTTGCCGGCACCGGCAATGGCGACCCGCACGATCACTGCCCTCCTTCCGGCGTCGCCGCCACCGCAGTGACCCTGTTCACCAGGTCGTCGGTGACCAGCATGAACACCTGGTCGCCCTCCTGTACCACGCTGCCGGTGGCCGGCAGCGTGCCGATGCCGAAGCGGATCAGATAGGCCACCCGGGCACCGGTCGCCTCCTCCAGGGTCCGCACCGGCCGGCCGATCCAGTCCTTGTGCACCGGCACCTCGACGATCGACACGGTGCTGGTCGAGTCGCGGAAGATCTCCACGTTGCCCTCGGGCAGCAGGTGCCGCAGCATCCGGTCGGCGGTCCACCGGACGGTGGCCACGGTGGGGATGCCCAGTCGCTCGTAGACCTGCGCACGGCGCTGGTCGTAGATGCGGGCCGCCACGCGGGACACGCCGAACGTCTCACGGGCCAGTCGAGCCGAAATAATGTTGGAGTTGTCCCCGCTGGAGACGGCGGCGAAGGCGTCCGCGCGCTCGATGCCGGCCTGACGCAGCACGTCGCCGTCGAAACCGGCCCCGGTGACCGTCGTACCGGCGAAGTCGGGCCGGAGCCGGCGGAAGGAGTCGGCATCCTGGTCGATGACGGCAACCGAGTGCCCCCGGGCCTCCAGGTTGTCGGCCAGGGTCGAGCCGACCCGGCCACATCCCATGATCACGACATGCACGCTGCCTCCCACGGTGCGTACCGCTGCGCCTCGTCGCCTGCGAGCCTGCCACGTCGGGACCGCGGACGGGGACCGACGGTACTCCGGCGCTGGATCCGCCCGCAGCCGGCCACCCCGTGGGAGTACCGGAGGTGGCCGTACGCTTGGCCGTTGTGGCCAGATCCACCTCCCTGCTGAAGCGGCTGCTCGTCGGTCGACCGTTCCGGTCCGACCGGCTGAAGCACACCCTCCTGCCGAAGCGCATCGCCCTGCCCGTCTTCGCCTCGGACGCGCTGTCGAGCGTGGCGTACGCCCCCGACGAGATCCTGCTGATGCTCTCCATCGCGGGCGCCTCGGCCTTCGCCTTCTCGCCGTGGGTGGCGCTCGGTGTCGTCGTGGTGATGCTGACGGTGGTGGCCAGCTATCGGCAGAACGTGCACGCCTACCCCTCCGGTGGTGGGGACTACGAGGTGGCCACGGTGAACCTCGGCCCGCGCGCCGGCGTTGGGGTGGCGAGCGCGCTGCTGGTCGACTACGTGCTGACGGTCGCCGTCTCCGTCTCCTCCGGGGTGGCCAACCTCGGCTCGGTGATCCCGTTCGTCGCGACGCACAAGGTGCTCGTCGCGGTGATCGCCGTGGTGCTGCTGACCGCGGTGAACCTGCGCGGGCTCAAGGAGGCGGGCAGCGCGTTCGCCATTCCCACCTACGGCTTCATGATCGTGATTATCGGCATGATCCTCACCGGGCTGGTCCGGGTCGTCGTGCTCGGCGAGGACCTGCGCGCCCCCAGCGCCGACCTGGTGATCGCCGCCGAGTGGCACGACACGACCGGCTGGGCGATGGCGTTCCTGCTGCTGCGCAGCTTCTCCTCCGGCTGCGCCGCGCTGACCGGCGTGGAGGCCATCTCCAACGGAGTGCCCGCGTTCCGGGCGCCCAAGAGCCGCAACGCCGCCACCACCCTGCTGATGCTCGGCGTGGTCTCGGTGACCATGCTGGTCGGCATCGTGTGGTTGGCCCGGCTCACCGGGTTGCAGTTCGTCGAGAGTCCGGGTCTGCAAATCGTCGCCGGGCCGGACGGGTACGTCCAGAAGACGGTCACCGCCCAGCTCGGCGAAACGATCTTCGGGTCCGGCTCGGTGCTGCTGTTTCTGGTCGTCGGGGTGACCGCCACGATCCTCTTCGTGGCCGCCAACACGGCGTTCACCGGCTTCCCGGTCCTGGGCTCGATCCTCGCCCAGGACCGCTACCTGCCCCGGCAACTGCACACCCGGGGCGACCGCCTCGCCTTCTCCAACGGCATCATCTTCCTGGCCGCCTTCGCGATCCTGCTGATCGTCGGCTTCCAGGCCGAGGTGACCAAGCTCATCCAGCTCTACATCGTGGGCGTCTTCGTCTCGTTCACCCTCTCCCAGGCGGGCATGATCCGGCACTGGAACCGGCTGCTGCGTACCGAGCGGGACCCGATGGTCCGTCGCCGGATGGTCCGGTCCCGTGCCATCAACACCTTCGGCATGGCGATGACGGCCGCGGTGCTGGTCATCGTGTTGATCACCAAGTTCCTGCTCGGCGCCTGGATCGCCCTCGTCGCGATGGTCCTGATCTACGTGCTGATGCTGGCCATCCGCCGGCACTACGACCGGGTCGCGGTCGAGCTGGAACCGGACGACGGCCGGCCGGTGCTGCCGGCCCGTAACCACGCGATCGTGCTGGTCAGCAAGCTGCACCAGCCGACCCTGCGGGCGGTGGCGTACGCCCAGGCCACCCGGCCGGACACGCTTACCGCGGTGACCGTGAACGTCGACGATCGCGACACCCGGCAGTTGCAGGCCGACTGGGAACGCCGGGACGTGCCGATCCCGCTCACCGTGATCGACTCGCCGTACCGGGAGATCACCCGCCCGATCCTGAACTACGTGGCCAGCGTCCGCCGGGATTCGCCGCGCGACGTGGTCACCGTCTTCATTCCCGAGTACGTCGTCGGACGCTGGTGGGAGAACCTGCTGCACAACCAGAGCGCGCTACGGCTCAAGGGCCGGCTGCTGTTCGAGCCGGGGGTGATGGTGACCAGTGTGCCGTGGCAGCTCGCCTCGACGGCCGGCAAGGATCTCGACCGGATGGACGCCACCCTCACGCGGGGGCCGGTCCGTGGTCCCCGGGCGGCGCCGCGCAGCATCCCGCCACCGACCGTCGCACCGTCGCACTCCGCCCCGACCGGCGAGAGCCCAGCATCGAACGAGGAGCAGCGGTGAGCGAGGGATCAGCGGTGACTGGCGACGCGGCGGTGCGCGGCGGGCTGGAGGAGGCCCAACGGGTCGAGCTGACCGTGGCGGCGGTCGCGCCCGGCGGGCACTGCGTGGCCCGGGTGGACGGCCAGGTGGTATTCGTCCGGCACGCCCTGCCCGGCGAGCGGGTGCTGGTGGAGGTCACCGAAGTGCACCGGGGGTTCGTGCGGGCCGACGCTATCGGCGTGCTGGAGGCCGCTGCGGACCGGGTCGCCCCGCCCTGCCCGTATGCCCGGCCGGGTCGCTGCGGCGGCTGCGACCTGCAACACGTCGCCCCGCCGGCCCAGCTCGACTGGAAGGCCAAGGTCGTCCGCGAACAGCTCGTTCGACTCGGTGGCCTCGACGAGACCGCGTGCGACGCGCTCGGCATCCGGGTCGAGGCGCTGCCGGGCGGCCCGCTCGGATGGCGCTCCCGGGTCCGCTACGCGGTGGACGCGGCGGGCCGGGCCGGGCTGCTCAAGCACCGTTCGCACGAGGTGGTGCCGGTCGACCGCTGCCTGATCGCCCACCCGGCCGTCCGGGACCTGCCGGTGCTCACCTCCACCGGGGTCACCTGGCCGGACGCCGAGGCGGTGGAAGCTGTCGCCTCCACCGGCGGGGACGTGGCGGTGACCGCCGTGGCGGCCGGGCGCACCGAACTGGTGAGCGGACCGGATCGGGTCCGGGAACGAGCCGTGGGCCGCGAGTGGAAGCTACCCACCTCGTCCTTCTGGCAGGTCCATCCCGCGGCGGCGGACATCCTGGTCGAGGCGGTGTTGCAGTTGACCGACCCGCGGCCGGGGGAGACCGCCTGGGACCTCTACGGCGGGGCGGGCCTGTTCGCCGCCGCGCTGGCCGGCCGGGTCGGTGCCGGCGGTCGGGTCACCCTGGTCGAGGTGGCCGCCGACGGTGTCGCCGCCGCCCGGGAGAACCTGCGGGATCTGCCCGTCGTCGAGGTGGTGGCGGCCCGGGTGGAGACCGCGCTGACCCGTCGACGGATCACCGGACCGGTCGACGTGGTGGTGCTCGATCCGCCCCGCGCGGGTGCCGGCGCCCGGGTGGTGCGCGACGTGGTGGCTGCCGGGCCACGCGCCGTGGCGTACGTGGCCTGCGACCCGGCCGCGTTCGCCCGGGACGTGCGGGTCTTCGCCGGCCTGGGTTGGCGTCTGGCGGAGCTACGCGGCTACGACCTCTTTCCGATGACCCAACACGTGGAGCTCGTCGGTCTGCTGCTGCCGGGCTGATCTGGTGCTCAGCGGCGAGACGGCGGTGACCGGGGTGCGGGCTGGGTGAGGGCCGATAGACTCTGCCCTCATGAGTGTTGAAGAGGACACGGCCAAACACGGCCGGCTGCTGGCCGCGGTGCACGGTCCCCAGGACGTCAAGCGGATGTCCGCCACCGAACTGGACATCCTCGCCGCCGAGATCCGCGACTTCCTGATCGCCAAGGTGTCGCGGACAGGCGGGCACATCGGCCCGAACCTGGGTGTGGTGGAGCTCACCCTCGCGCTGCACCGGGTCTTCGACTCTCCCCGTGACCGGCTGCTCTTCGACACTGGACACCAGGCGTACGTCCACAAGATCATCACCGGTCGCCAGCAGGGCTTCGACCAGCTGAAACAGCGCGGTGGGCTTTCCGGCTACCCCAGCCAGGCCGAGAGCGAACACGACATCATCGAGAACTCGCACGCCTCGACCGCCCTGTCGTATGCCGACGGGCTGGCCAAGGCGTACGCGCTGCGTGGCGAGTCGCGCAGCGTGGTCGCCCTGGTCGGTGACGGCGCGCTCACCGGCGGCATGTGCTGGGAGGCGCTGAACAACATCGCCGCCACCAGCAATCCACTCGTGATCGTGGTCAACGACAACGGCCGCTCGTACGCTCCAACCATCGGCGGCCTCGCCGACCACCTTTCGACGCTGCGGCTGAACCCGGGGTACGAGAAGGTTCTCGACGCGGTGAAGGACGCCCTCGGCTCGACCCCGCTGGTCGGCAAGCCGATGTACGAGGTGCTGCACGCGGTCAAGAAGGGCATCAAGGACGCCGTCGCCCCGCAGGCGATGTTCGAGGACCTGGGCATCAAGTACGTCGGCCCGGTCGACGGGCACGACGTCGCCGCCGTCGAGGTGGCGCTGCGGGCGGCGAAGAACTTCGGCGGCCCGGTGATCGTGCACGCGGTTACCCGCAAGGGCTACGGCTACCGTCCCGCCGAAGAGGACGAGGCGGACTGTTTCCACGGTCCTGGCGCGTTCGACATCGCCACCGGCAGGTCCACCGCCGCGCCCTCGGTGAAGTGGACCCACGTCTTCGCCGACGAACTGGTCGCGATCGCCGACGAGCGGCCCGACGTGGTCGGCATCACCGCCGCCATGGCCGAGCCGACCGGCATCGCGAAGCTGGCCCGCAAGTATCCGGAGCGCACCTACGACGTGGGCATCGCCGAGCAGCACGCCGCCACCTCGGCCGCCGGGCTGGCGCTCGGCGGGCTGCACCCGGTGGTGGCGGTCTACGCCACCTTCCTCAACCGGGCCTTCGACCAGGTCCTGCTGGACGTGGCGATGCACCGGCTGCCGGTCACCTTCGTGCTGGACCGGGCCGGCATCACCGGCCCCGACGGGCCGAGCCACTACGGCATCTGGGACATGTCGGTCTTCGGGGTGGTGCCGGGTCTGCGGATCGCGGCCCCCCGGGACGCCGTGACGCTGCGGGAGGAGCTGCGCGAGGCGATCGCCGTTGACGACGGCCCCACAGTGGTCCGCTTCCCGACCGGTGCGGTCATCGCGGACCTGCCCGCCGTGCGCCGGGTCGGGCCGGTCGACGTGCTGGTGTCCTCGGCGCGTACCGACGTGCTGCTGGTCGCTGTCGGTGCCTTCGGCAAGCTCGGCGTGGAGGTCGCCGCCAGGCTGGCCGAGCAGGGATACGGGGTCACCGTGGTCGATCCGCGTTGGGTCCGCCCGGTCCCCGTCGAGCTGGTGGATCTGGCCGCCGGGCACCGCATGGTGGTCACCGTCGAGGACGGCGTCCGGGTCGGCGGCGTCGGTGACGCTCTCGCCCAGGCGATGCGCGACGCCGACATCCAGGTGCCGCTGCGCGACCTGGGCGTGCCGGCAGACTGGCACCCGCACGGCTCCCGCAGCCAGATCCTGGCCGACCTCGGGCTGACCGCCCAGGACGTCGCCCGCGATGTCACCGGCTGGATCTCCCGCCTCGACGCCGACCCCGTCGAGCCGCCCCACCTGACCCCCAACACCCACACCCACAACTGACCCTTCCGCCCACAGGGTGGGCGCAGCGCCGATCATGCAGTTGTGGTCGTCCTTCGCGACGGGAACACCCTTCCTGGAAGGGCCACCAACTGCATGATCGCGCGAGAGGGAGCGGGCGGGGGAGTCAGCGGTGCGGGGAGCCGGCTGAGCGGTAGTGGGTCTTCTCGTCGGCGGCGAGGCTGAAGGTCTCGCTGCGCTCGGGTAGGGGAGCCACCACCAGGCCCGGACGGTCGACCAGGCGAGTCGTGTTCGGCGGCACCGACAATGTGGTGTCCTTGGCGGAGCGCCAGCTCAACACGACCAGCGACTGACCCGGCACCGGCAGTTCGTAGACCTGCAACGGGTTCGTCCGGTCGGCGGGGGAGAACGCCACCGGTCCCGCACCGGCCGGGCGGTGGACGACGGCGCTCATCGTGCCGTCGGCGGTCTCCCAGGTGAGCTGCTCCAACTCGGCCGGCTCGCCGTCGGCGAGCGTTAGTTCGCCCAACGTTCGCACGGCCACCTTCGCCTGCGGCCAGGATGCCGGCACCGACTGCGGGACGTCCCGGTCGCCGACGCGACGGAAGATGCTGCCGAACGGGCCGTCCTCGCCGGCCAGCAGGCAGGTGTCGAGGTCTGCCAGCGCACGTCGGCCGGAGCCGCTCTCGTCGCGGACCAGCGGGTAGCGGGGACCGGCGGTGCCGGTGCCGAGGTCGAGCAGCCGGTCGGTCGCGCGACCGCGGGGCAGCGACTCGGTGGACCGCAGGGTGGCGCTCACCGTCACCGCCCGGCACTGCGGCACGTCGACCCGTTCGGTCAGGCCGTCGCTGTTGGCCACCGGGCGGTCGTCCGGACCGACCAGCCGCCGGACCCGCTCGGAGGTGAGGTACCGGCGCCCCGCCGAGGTCTGCACCGGCAGCACGTCGGAGTAGACCAGGTAGCCCGGATCGGTGTACTCGATGGAGTGGTCGACCACGTACCGCTCGCCGTCGCGGGTGAGTTGGAGCAGCCACGAGGCGGACTCGCCGGGTACCGAGGCGGCGACCAGGGCCAGCGGGACGCCGTCGACCTCACCGGAGAAGAGAATGCCCGACGAGGGTACGTGCACCCGGCCGTCCACCGGGGAACGCCAGTCCCGGACCGCTTCGGTCACGGCGGCCGTGGCCCCGGTGTCCTCGGCCAGCGAACCACGTGGCGGCCAGACGGTCAGCGAGCCGTCCATGCTGTCGAAGCCGACCCGCAGGTCCCGTGGCTGGCGTTCGGCGACCGGCCCGCAGGCGGTGACGGTGGCCAGTACGGCAGACAGGACGGTGGCGGTCAAGCCGCGCAAGCGGACTGGAGCCACCTGTTACGCCCCCAATCGCGTCGGTCGTCGTGTTGGAGGGCAATAGTACGAGACGTCCGGGCGGTGACTCGCGCCGCCTTACGCTGCGTCGTGCCGGCCGCACACCAGCCACAAGGGATGATGAGTTGACTCTAGAACCATACCCGTACTCGGGTAGACTCCGCCGACTGTGACGCCTGCTGAGACCCGCGCCGCTGTGCCGCCGCAATCCGCCGACGTCGCCGAATCCTCGTCTGAAGTCGTGACGCTGGGTGAGGGTACCGTCCGCCCCACGAAAGGGGCCGAGCGTCAGCCCGACGCCGGCCCGGCCCCGGCGACGGACACCGACCTGCCGGCGGCCGACGCGGCCGAGCCGGCTCCGGCGGGTCGACGTCGATTCCAATGGACGCGGCGCCGGCAGGATCTCGCCGTCTTCGGCGGGTTCCTGCTCACCGCGATCTGGGTGACCAGTCAGATCTGGATGGACCCGGCCGGCCGGGTCGCCTCGCTCTACAGCAGCGACCCGGCCCAGGTGCAGTTCTTCCTCGCCCACTCGGTGCGGGTGGTGCTGCACGGAGAGTTTCCGTTCTTCACCGAGCAGTTCAACTACCCGGACGGGGTCAACCTGATGGCCAACACGGCCATCCTCGCGCTGGGTATCCCGATGGTGCCGGTGACCCTGCTGTTCGGGCCCGCCGTCACCTTCGTGCTGCTGGTGACGCTCGGCCTCGCCGGCACCGCCGCGGCCTGGTACTTCGTGTTGTCCCGGTACGTGGTGAGCAACCCGCTCGCCGCCATCGTTGGCGGCTGGTTCTGCGGCTTCTCGCCGGCGATGCTGTCGCACGCCAGCTGGCACCCGAACATCATCAGTCAGTTCCTGCTGCCGTTCATCGTGTGGCGGGTCATCGTGATCACCCGAGCGACCCGGCCGTACCGGGACGGCGCGCTGCTGGCCCTGCTGGTCACCGCGCAGGCGTTCATCAACGAGGAGATTCTGCTCTTCACGGCGATGGGCTGCGGGATCTTCCTGATCGCGGTGGCCGTCCAGCGGCCGGCGCTCTGGTCGGCCGCATGGCGTCCGCTGGCCAAGGCGCTGGCGACCTGCACGGTGATCGCCGGGGCGCTGCTGGCGTACCCGCTGTACATCCAGTTCACCGGGCCGATGGCCTACCACGGGCTCAGCGACGCGGTCCGCGACTACGGCAACGACATCGCCGCGTACCTCGCGCCCGGGTCGCCGACGATCGGCGGTAACCAGCGGGCCAACGTGAACCTCGCCCCGAACTATTCCGAGGAGAACGCCTTCTTTGGTTGGAGCCTGGCGCTGATCGCGGTCGGTATCGTGGCATGGCTCCGGCGGGAGGTGCTGGTCCGGGCGCTCGCCGCGACCGCCGCCTTCTACACCGTGCTGTCCCTCGGCGAGCGGATCTCCTGGTGGGACCGGGAGCTGATCGCCGGACCGTGGGAGTGGTTGGTCCGGCTGCCGCTGCTCGACGCGGTGGTGCCGACCCGGTTCGGCATGATCACCAGCGTGGTCGTGGCGATCCTGTTGGCCCTGGCCGTCGAGCGGACCCGCACGCTGTCGCTGGACCGGCGAACCGTCCGCACGCTGACCGCCGCCGGCCTGGTGCTGGCGCTGCTGCCGCTCACGCCCATGCCGTTGCCGATGACGTCGCGTCCCCCGGTGCCCGAGTTCATCACCGCCGGCCGCTGGCGCGCCTACGTGGGGCCGGACCAGACACTCGTGCCGATCCCGGTACCGAGCATGGGCAACACCCACGGCATGCGGTGGGCCGCCTCCACCAACCTGGACTTCAAGATCCCGGGCGGCTACTTCCTCGCCCCACGCAACGGCAACACCGGCGACCCGGGGCGCTTCGGCGGCCGACCCAGCGGCATCGGTCGGCTGCTGGAGGACGTCGCCACGACCGGGCGGACGCCGGAGCTGAACGACCGTCAGCGCCGCCGCTCCCTGGACGACCTGCGGTACTGGCGCGCGGCGGTACTGGTGCTGCCGGTGCGGCAACCGCACTCCGAGCCGCTACGGCAGACCGTCGAGCAACTGGTCGGCCCGGCCCGTCTCGAACTGGACGTCTGGGTGTGGGACGTACGGTCGCTGACCGACCCCCGGACCTGATGTCAATCGGCACGACCGGGCGCGGTCCGGACGCGGCCGCTCGCCGTCGACGGCTTTGCGCACGTACCCACGACGCGGTGGTGGTGTTCGGCTACCTTGCGTTGGCGGTCTGGCTGACCAGCCGGCAGTGGGGGCGTCCGGACCGTCTCTTCCACCAGGCCGGTGATCAGATCCTCTTCGAGTGGATGCTGGCTCACGCGGCTCGTGCCGTGGTCGGCCTGGAGAACCCGCTGTGGAGTGGCGCGCTGAACGCGCCCGGTGGGGTGAACCTGATGGGCAACACGTCGGTGCTCGGGTTGGGTGTCCCGCTGACCCCGGTCACACTGCTGTGCGGCTCGCAGGCGGCCTTCGGGGTGGCGGTGGTGAGCTGCCTCGCCGGTACCGCCACCGCCTGGTACGTACTGCTGCGCCGTCGCCTGGTCGGCTCCCGGGTGGCCGCCGCGACCGGCGGGCTGGTCTGCGGCTTCGCTCCCGGCATGGTCGCCCAGGCGGGAGCGCACCTGCACATGGGCGCCCAGTTCCTGGTACCGGTGATCCTGGTGTTGGTGTTCCGCCCGCAGCGTAGCGGCGGGGTGTGGCGGCACGGCGTGCTGCTCGGGCTGGCAGTGACGTACCAGGTCTTCCTCGGCGAGGAGGTGCTGCTCTTCGTGGCGCTGGCCGCCGTGGTCTTCGTCCTCGGGTACGCGCTGGCCGACCGGGCCGCCGCCCGCCGGCTGGCACCGGCCACTGCCGGCCGGATCGGGGTCGGCGCCGCGGTGTCGGTGCTGCTGCTGGCGTACCCGCTGTGGTTCCAGTTCTTCGGCCCCGGCCACTACCGGGGGATGCCGTTCTACGCGAACAGCTACCAGCTGGACGCCGCGTCCTACACCGCCTCCGCCCGGCAGACCGTCTTCGGCGACCACCACGTGCCCACCCTGCTGGCACCGAACCCGACCGAGGAGAACTCCTTCTTCGGGCCGGGACTGCTGGTGCTGGCCGTGATCATCACAGTCTGGTTCTGGCGTCGGCCCCTGGTGCGGGCGCTGGCCGGCTGCGGGGTGGTGTTCGCCCTGCTGTCCCTGGGGGCGCGGGTACGCCTCGACGGCGCGTTCACCGATCTGCCCGGTCCGTACCGGCTGATCGCAGACCTGCCGTTGCTCGACCACGTGGTGCCCGCCCGGTTCGCGCTGATCTGCATACCGGTGCTGGGCATCCTGGTCGCCCTCTCCGTCGACCGGATCCGGCTGGCCGGCGACTTGGCGGCGGGCGGTCCGAAGGCGAGCGTCGACACCGGGACGCCGGTGCCGGCCGCCCGGGAGGCGGTGCCGGTACGGCTGCTCTGGACCGGGGCGGTGCTTGCCGCGCTGCTGCCGCTGACGCCGACACCGATCCGCACCGTGCCGGCCTGGCCGGTGCCGGCCTTCGTCGCCGACGGCACCTGGCGGGGGTACGTGCCGCCGGGGCGGACGGTGGTGGCGGTCCCGCCGGTCACGAACGCGGGGCGCAGCCCGTCGATGCTCTGGTCGGCCCGGACCGGGCTGGCCTTCGCCGCGCCGGGCGGCTTCTTCATCGGTCCCCGGGCGTCGGATGACGCGACGGCCCGCTGGGGTGCTCCGGACCTGCCGACGTCGGTGCTGCTCCGGCGGGTGGCGGACACCGGCGAGGTGCCGCCGATCAGCGACACCGACCGGTGGCAGGCGGTCGCCGACCTGCGGCACTGGCGGGCCGCCGTGGTGGTCCAGGGTGGACTGCACCACGGCGAGCCGGTGCGGCGTACCGTCGAGGCGTTGCTCGGCCCGGCGCAGGAGATCGACGGGGCGTTCGTCTGGGACGTCCGTGCGCTGGTCGGCTGAGCCGTCCGCACAGCCGGTGGACGGCGACCCTACACCCGGTCGCGTACGTCCCAGAGCCAGACGTCGTCGACGCGCTGCGGGTCGCCGAGCAGCCCGGTCAGCAGCTCCCGCAGCACGGGCTCACGGGGGTGTGCGCCGAGCACCACCACCGACGCCCGCCAGAAGCGCAGGTCCTCCACCGCCTGCCGGCGGTTCTCGTCAGTCAACTCGGGCACCTCGCCGGTGTCCATGCTCTGGTATACGAGTGTGCTGGTAGGACGGTTCGGCGCACCGAAGACGCCCTCGCCGTCGAGGTTGGGGCCGATGAAGTAGCCGGCCGGGATCGGGAACTCGTGCCGGGTCAACACGCTCCACCGCAGCGTGGACAGTCCGTGCACGTTGCTGGGGATGGGCACCGGCACCAGCGTTCGACCCTGCGGCACGTACGGCCGCCAGGCGCCGGAGGTGATGAAGGCAGGCGGCGGGTCCACCGGCTCGGCGGGCAGCGGGCGAGGGAACAGCGGCAGCACAGCGAGCGAGATCGCGGCGTACCCCGTCATCCGCCGCCACCGTGGCGGTCGGCCGGCGCCGGTCGTGCCCCCGGGCACGCGGGGCGCAGGTACCGGCGGGCGGTGGGTGCCGGCCACCGTGTTCCAGGCCAGTGCGAGCAGCACGCCCAGCGCCGCGGTGGTCACCAGGGTCAACCGGGTCGGCATCATCATCTCGACCAGTGGCAGATCCTCCGAGATGTACGACCACGGGCCGGCGACGCCGGTCAACTCGCCGTCGAACCGGATCTCCGGACCGAGCGAGGCCACCGAGAAGACCACCACCAGCACGGCGAGGATCCGGGCCACCAGTGACCGGCGAACCAGCAGCGCCAGGGCCACCACCGACAGCACCACCAGCGGCCAGCCGAACCAGGTGTTCTGCTCGGTCAACCCGATCGTCGCCTCCACCGCCTCGTCACCGGCGATCGTGTCGCGCGGGAAGGTGACGAAGGCGACGAGGTCCTCGCCCCAACTGTGGAACACCCCGCCCTGTAGGCCACGGTAGGACTGCGGGCCGTTGAACTGGAACCAGATCGGATAGGCGGCGAGCAGCAGCGCCACCGCAGTACCGGTGCCCAGGCCGCCGGCGAACGTGGCGGCCCGGTCCCACGCCGCGCGCGGTCTCATCGCCGCGTACGCGACCACGACGACCAGGCAGGCCAGCGCCGTCAGCAGCAGCATCTCCTCGTTGATGAAGATCTGGTACGCCACGAGTAGACCCAGCACCAGTCCGTTGCGTCGCCAGCGGCCCGGCTCGGTCAACCGGAACACCCGCAGCACGATCAGCGGCAGCAGAAAGTTGGAGGCGAAGTTGGGTTGGCCGTTGGCGTGGTGCACGATGCCGGGCGCGAACCCGAGGAACGCGCCGCCGACGAAGGCCGCGGCCCGCGAGCGCACCAGGTGCCGCGACAGCACCCAGTACGAGGTGCCGGCGGTCGCCGCCAGCGCGGCACCCAGGTAGAGCGCGTACACCACCTGGGGGCCGAGCAACATGGTGAGCGGAGCCAGCGGCAGGGTCACCCCGAGCAGCGAGGTGTTGGCCATCATGTTCACCCCGTCGGGGGCGTTCTGCTGGGCGGTGAACAGGGGATTCTCGAAGTGACGCACGGAGTACGCGCCGTGTGCGAAAAGCCACTCGAACCAGCTGTGGTCGGTGGGCAGGTGGGACGAGACGCGGTTGTTCACGTCCGCCCAGTAGTTCATGCAGACGAGGACACCGAGCAGCACGTAGGCTCCGATGGCCAGCAGGTCGGTACGCACCGGCCCACGTCGGGGCCGTGGTGTTGTCGGCTCCGCCTCGATGGTCTCGGAGACGGGGTTCAGCGAGGGATCTACCACCGGCACAGCCACGACGGGCCATCGTACAGGCGGATGCCGGGGCACCCGACGGCCGTGATGCCCGCGCGTCAGGTCACGGCAGGGAGGACGAGCGTGACGTTTATCGACCTCGGTGAGCTGACCGAGCCGACCGACCCGCCAGCGGCCCGTCGACGACCCCGCCCCGGCAGCCGTCGGCTGTGGGCCGCGGTCGTGGCGCTGGGCGCGCTGCTGACGCTGGCCGGCGCCGCGCCGCCGGCGAGGCGGATCCACGCGACCGTGCCCGCCGCCCTGGGTAGCGACCTGTTCCTCACCCAGGATCAGGTCTTCACCGTCACGCCGTTGCCCCACGTCACCGACGGCAGCCAGGAGCTGCTCGCCTACCCGCGACCGGAGCGGGCCACCGGCACACCGCAGCGCCTCACGCCGCGGTGGCGGGTGCCCGTGCCGATCGGGAACCGGGTCTACCGGGTCGAGTCCGTCGCCGACGGTGGGGTGCTGGTCTCCATGGCCAGCGAGGCCACCGGGACCAGCGAAACCCTGCACATCGACGCCCGCACCGGGCAGGAGCGCTGGCGGGCGCCGGGCGTCGCGATCCTCGACGAGCCCGGTCGGGCGTTGCTGCGGACGTTCGGCAACCTCGCGACCGACAGGCTGCGGGCGGTCGAGTTGGCGACCGCCCGCGAGCTGTGGTCGATTCCGTTGTCGGTGGCCAGCGTCGACTACCGCCAGCGGGACGGTCTGCTGGACACCATCGTGCTGTCCGCGCTGGACGGCCAGGTCGTGGTGATCGACCCGGAGACCGGGGCGATTCGGCACCGCCTTCCGGCGCCCGAGGACAACCCGGCCGGCTACCAGCAGGCGGCGGTGATCGGTGACCTGGTGGTGGTGATCCGCAACTCGAACACCGTCACCGCGTACACCGTCGAGGGACTGATCCGACGCTGGCGGACGACGGTGCCGACGGCCACCTACGTCACGTCCTGCGGCCCGCTGCTCTGCACGGGGCTGGCCGGCGGTGGGTTGACGGCCCTCGACGCGGCCACCGGTGCGGTGCGGTGGCACGAGGAGGACGCCGTCGACGTCCTGCTGACCGGGGACCGCACCGCACTGGTGCTCGCCGACGACACCCGTGAGATGGCCACGCTCGACGTGACGACCGGGGCGGTGGTGGCCGACCACGGTGCGTGGGAGCTGGTCGCCCGGTACGAGTACGCGCCGCGGCTGTTCGCGGTGCGTCAGGTACCCGACGTGGGGCTGGTGCTGGCCCGACTCGATCCGACGCGGGATCGGGCCCGGCCGGTCGACGTGCTGGCCGGTGCCGCCGGCGACTGCCGGAGCCGGTACGCCCTCGTCGCCTGCCGACTGCACAACGGCGACTTCGGGGTGTGGCAGCTGCCGGCTTGATCCGCGGCTTGGCTGGCGACGCTAGGTTGTCGGTGGCCGCCGGATCGTCGTCGGTCGCCGGGCGTGAAGGGGCGGGACATGCGGGTACTGGTGGTCGAGGACGAGCGCAACCTCGCTGACGCGATCGCGCGTGGCCTGCGTAAGCGCGGCATGGCGGTGGACATCGCGTACGACGGCGACAGCGGACACGAGATGGCCTTCGTCACCCGCTACGACGTGGTGGTGCTCGACCGCGACCTGCCCGGGATGCACGGCGACCAGATCTGCGCGGAGCTGGCCACCTCCGGCACGCTGACCCGGGTGTTGATGCTGACCGCCAGCGGTACGGTCGCCGATCGGGTCGAGGGGTTGCAGCTCGGCGCGGACGACTACCTGCCGAAGCCGTTCGCCTTCGATGAACTGGTCGCGCGGGTGCAGGCGCTCGGTCGGCGGGCCACGCCGGCGGCGCCGCCGGTGCTGGAGGCGGCCGACCTGGTGGTCGACCCGGCGCGTCGGACGGCCACTCGTGGCGGGTTGCCGGTGGAGCTGACGAACAAGGAGTTCGGGGTGCTCTGCGAGCTGCTCAAGGCGCGGGGCGCAGTGGTGTCCAGCGAGGAGCTGCTGGAGCGGGTCTGGGACGCCAACACCGACCCGTTCACCACCATCGTCCGGGTCACCGTGATGACCCTGCGCCGCAAGCTCGGCGACCCGCCGCTGATCGAGACGGTGGTCGGCGCCGGCTACCGCACGGCCGAGGTGGCGGGGTGACCCGCCCACTGTGGCTGCCGGCCCTGCGGTTGCGTCCCACGGTGTGGCGGCCCCGGCTGCGGCCTACGCTTCGGCTGCGGTTGACGCTGCTCAACGGAGTGCTGCTGGTCGGTGCGGGCGCGATCCTGGTGCTGCTGGCCTGGCTGCTGGTCCGTGACGCGCTACGTCCGACCGACGAGCTGCTGCCCGGCACCACCGTGGCGCTGGCCGACGGGAGCACCCTGGAGGCCGCCGCCTGGCAGCGGCAGCTGGTCGACTCGGCCTCCGGTGAGCTGCTGGCCAAGGGACTGGCCGCGCTGCTGGCGATCGGCGTGGTCGGCGTCGTCGGGGCGTATGCGGTCGCCGGCCGGGCGCTGCGCCCGCTGCATCAGGTCACCGCGACTGCCCGCCGGCTCGGCGAAACCACGCTGCACCAACGCATCTGCTACTCCGGAGCCGACGACGAGGTGGCCGAGCTGGCCGACACCTTCGACGCGATGCTGGACCGGATCGCCGCCGCCTTCGAGGCGCAGAAACGGTTCGTCGCCAACGCCTCACACGAGCTACGTACGCCCCTGGCGGTGATGCGCACGGAGATCGACGTGACGCTGAGCGACGATGACGCGGACACGGCCGAGTACCGGCGGATGGCGACCGTCGTCCGCGACGCCTCGGAGCGGGCCAACGGTCTGGTCGACGCGCTGCTGGTGCTGGCGCGCAGCGAGGCGCAGACGGGTCGCCGCCTGGGCCGGCGTAGCGAGTGCGACTTGGCGGCCGGGGCCGTCAACGCGCTTTCCGCGGTACGCCGCGAGGTGGAGCGGATCAAGCTGGCCGTGCAGACCTCGCTGGAGCAGGCGCCGGTGGTCGGCGATCCGGGGCTGCTGGACCGGCTCGCCGGCAACCTGATCGAGAACGCGGTCCGCTACAACCACCTGCACGGCCGGCTCTGGGTACGGACCGGCTCGGACGGGCAGCGATCCTGGCTGGTGGTCGGCAACACCGGCTTCGAGGTGGACCAGGCCGACGTACCGGGGCTGTTCGAGCCGTTCCGGCGCGGCGGCCGGGAACGGACCGGGGCCCGCGGCTCGGGCCTCGGCCTGTCCATCGTGCGGGCGGTCTGCGACGCCCACGGCGGCCTGGTGACCGCCGTGGCGCAGCCCGGCGGTGGCCTGGAGGTGACCGTCGACCTGCCGGCGGCGGACGCCGCGCCGACCGTGGAGGTCGCACGCTGACGTCTTGCCCGGGTTCGTGCGGGCAGGGCGGCACCGGTGGTCAGGTGCCGACGACGCCCGGCGCGTACGTGCCGGGCGAAGGAGGGCTTGTGGTCGGGAGCGTGATGTCACCGAGAAACAAATATGTTTGTGTGACATCACGTCCGTGCGGGATGTGCCTTCGCCTTCGACTGAGTGGCGGCGCGCGCCCGGGAACCTCAAAACGGGGTTGCCCTCCGGGACGCGGCGGTGCGAGGGTCGGGGGATCAGCCCGATCAAGGAGGGGGTGCGTCGATGACCTCAATGATGCCGTCCGCGCCCCGCCTTGCCGGCTGACCGCTCACCCTCGCGGAGCGCTCCAGCGGGATTCGACTGTCACGACACGTACGCCCTGGCCGGTTTCTGGGCCGAGGTCTTCGAGTGTCCCCTCCAGCCGGACGACTTCCCGGGTGACCCGGAGGCGATGCTGTTGCCTGCGGGCGGCCCGGAGGTGCTGTTCCTGGCGGTACCGGAGGGCAAGACGGTGAAGAACCGCCTGCACCTCGACCTGGAGCCCACCGACCGGACCCGGGACGAGGAGGTCCGGCGGCTGCTGGGCATCGGTGCCCGGCACGTCACCGACCACATCAGACCGACCGGTGCCGGTTGGGTGGTGCTCGCCGACCCGGAGGGCAACGAGTTCTGCGTGCTGCGCAGCGCCGCCGAGAAGGCGGCGGCGCGGTCGGCGGCGGAGCAGGGCCAGCCCGGCTCCCGACCGGTCGTGACGGTGGGGGAAACCCCGGCCTGATGCGCGTCGGGCCCCGGCCGCCGACGCGACCGGGGCCCGGCTCAGCCCGGATACCGGCCTACTCGCGTTGCTGGATCTGGCCACGCATGGTGACGAACTCGGCCGCGACGTCGGCGCGGGACGAGAAGAACATCACCACCGTGCCGACGCTGCCCCGATCCGCCCAGACGCAGATCCCGAGCGGCAGGCTCTCCTGCCGGCCGTCGCCGCACCGTGCCTCGCCGCCGAGCGGACCCGGCTCGACCGGGCTCATGTCGGTGAGCGCCAACTGGGCGGACAGGCCCGCGACCGCCTCGTCCAGCTCCTGCTTCGGGTCGGACATCAAACCGGACGCGCCCACGATCATGACGAGATCCTCCTGGGCGGGGTCACCGTAGAACGCTCCCACCGCGCTGGTCTCGTTCTGCACCGTGGCCTGGATCTCGCGGACCATCTCGTCGGCCGCCTGCTGCAACTGCGGGTCGCTCCTCTTCGGTCGGCCGGCCAGGGTGTCCGGGGCGACCAGCCGGGTCCGGCTCGCGTCCACGGTCTCGGTCACCTCGTCCTTGAACGCGAACCAGATGGCCGTCGCACCGCCGGCGCAGAGCACCAGGAGCACCGCGAGGACGATCAGGACGATCTTCGCGACCCCGGACTTCTTCGGCGGCGGCGGCGCGGCAGGGCCCGGTCCGGCAGGCCACGGACCAGGGGCCGGCTGGTCGACGCCAGGCGGGGGGTAGGTGCCAGGCGCGGGCGGGTACGGCCCGGCGACCGGCGGGGTTTGGTGCTCGTCCGGGGGATACGACATGTTGGTCAGCTCCTGGTCTCGGGTGCGACCGGTCATCGTAGCCAGGTGCCTCAATTCCGCCGTCCGGCGCAATTCGATCGCGGTGGCCACCCACCGGGGCGGCCACCGCGGACGGTACCCGCTCAGCCGGCGAGGCTGGCCGCTCCGGGTGGCAGGAATCGCTGACCGGTGACCCGTTCGCTGGTGCCGGTCCGGTCCAGGTACGGCGTGACGCCGCCCAGGTGGAACGGCCAGCCGGCGCCGAGAATCATGCACAGGTCGATGTCCTGCGCCTGCGCGACGACACCCTCGTCGAGCATCTGCCGGATCTCCTGCGCCAGCGCGTCCAGCGCACTGCGGCGTACATGCTCCTCGGTGAGCGGTTGGTCACCGACGACCAGCAGCTTCGCCACCTCGGCGTTGATCTCGTCGTCGACCACGATCGGCTGGCCCGAGTCGGCGATCCGCTTGAGGTTCTCGCTGACGCCGAACCGGTCTGGGAAGGCGGCGTGCAGGATGCCGCCGACATGGTGGGCGACGGCCGGGCCGACCAGCTGAAGCAGCGCGAGGGGGCGCATCGGCAGACCCAGCGGGTCCAGGGCGCGGTTGGCCACCTCCAGCGGGGTACCGGCGTCGACGGCGGCGAAGACCGTACCGAGGAAGCGGGTGAGCAGCCGGTTGACCACGAACGCCGGGGCGTCCTTCACCAGCACACTCGACTTCTTCAGCTGCTTGCTGACCGTGAAGGCGGTGGCCAGGGTGGCGTCGTCGGTCCGCTCGCCACGGACGATCTCCAGCAGCGGCAGTACCGCGACCGGGTTGAAGAAGTGGAAACCGACCACCCGTTCCGGGTGCGCCAACTCCGCCGCCATGTCGGTGATGGACAGCGACGAGGTGTTCGTCGCGAGTACCGTCTCCGGCCTGACGATCTTCTCCAACTCGGTCCAGACCTGCTTCTTGACAACCAGGTCCTCGAAGACCGCCTCGATGACGAAGTCAGCGTCCGCGAAGACGGAGTTGTCCACCGAGCCGGACACCAGGCCGTAGAGCTTCGCGGCGGTGCCCTTGTCCATCCGGCCCCTGCTGACCGACTTCTCGATCTGGGCGTGCACGTAACCGACGCCCTTGTCGACCCGGGCCTGGTCCAGGTCGGACATCACCACCGGCACCTGCAGGCGGCGGGCGAACAGCAACGCCAACTGGCCGGCCATCAGGCCGGCGCCGACGATACCCACCTTGGTCACCGGCCGGGCCAGGCCCTTGTCCGGCGCGCCGGCCGGTCGCTTGGCCCGCCGCTGCACCAGGTCGAAGGCGTACAGGCCGCTGCGCAACTCCTCGGAGAAGACCAGATCGGCCAGGGCCTCGTCCTCGGCGGCGGTGCCGGTGGCGAAGTCGGCGTCCTTCGCCGTCTCCAGCAGGTCCAGCGCCCGGTACGCGGCCGGGACCGCGCCGTGCAGCCGCTGGTCCAGCGTCTGGCGGGCGAAGTACAGCACGCCCGCCCACATGTCCTTGTCGACCTCGGGCCGGGCCACCGTGACCTTGCCCCGGACGACCTCGGCGGCCCACTCCAGGGACCGTTCCAGGAAGTCCGCCGGCTCCAGCAACACGTCCGCCATGCCCAGTTCGGCGGCCTGCTTCGGCTTGAGCATCTTGTTCTGCATCAGCGGGTTCTGAATGATCACCTGGGTGGCCGCCGGAATGCCGATCAGGTTGGGCAGCAGCTGGGTACCGCCCCAGCCCGGGATCAGGCCGAGAGAGACCTCGGGTAGGGCTAGGGCCGCCGCACCCGCCGACAGCGTCCGGTAGTGGCAGTGCAGGGCCAGTTCCAGGCCGCCGCCCATCGCCGCGCCGTTGACGAAGGCGAAGGTCGGGACCTGGCTGTCCTTGAGGCGGGCGAAGACCCGATGGCCGAGTCGGCCGATCTCCAGTGCCTGCTCACGGTCGGCCAGCTGCGGCAGGCCGGTGATGTCCGCGCCGACGCAGAAGATGTACGGCTTGCCGGTGACCGCGATGAACGCGGGATCGGCCGCGAGGGCGACGTCGATCGCCTCGTCCAGGCTGGTCAGGCCGCCCGGGCCGAAGGTGTTCGGCTTGGTGTGGTCGTACCCGTTGTCCAGAGTGATCAGTGCGGCCGGGCGGTCCAGCCCCGGCACGTCCACCTGGCGCAGCAGCGCCCTGGTGACGACCTCGTTCGGTGCGGTGAGGCTCACTTGTCTCCACCCTCCTGCGCGGACTCCGTCCAGTGCGGGTTCTCCCAGATCACGGTGCCGCCCATGCCGATGCCGATGCACATCGCGGTGACGCCGTAGCGGACCTCCGGGTGCTCGGCGAACTGCCGGGCGAGTTGGGTCATCAGCCGTACGCCGGAGGAGGCGAGTGGGTGACCGATCGCGATCGCGCCGCCCCACGGGTTGACCCGGGGGTCGTCGTCGGCGATGCCGAAGTGGTCGAGGAAGGCGAGCACCTGCACGGCGAACGCCTCGTTCAGCTCGAACAGGCCGATGTCGTCGATGCTCAGGCCGGCGATGCGCAGTGCCTTCTCGGTCGACGGGATCGGGCCGACACCCATGACCTCGGGCTCGACGCCGACGTAGCCGTACGACACCAGTCGCATCGCCACCGGCAGGCCCAGCTCGCGGGCGGTGGCCTCGTCGGCGAGCAGGCTGGCGGTGGCGCCGTCGTTGAGCCCGGCCGCGTTGCCCGCGGTGACCTTGCCGTGCGGGCGGAACGGGGTTTTGAGCGTGGCGAGCTTCTCGAGCGAGGTGTCCCGGGGTGCCTCGTCCACTGCGGCCAGGCCCCAGCCGGTCTCCGGGTCACGGATCGCCACCGACACCAGGTCGCTCTGAAGCTTGTTGGTGGCGTACGCCCGCGCGGTCTTCTGCTGCGAGGCCAGCGCGAACGCGTCGGTGCGCTGCTTGCTGATGTGCGGGACCCGGTCGTGCAGGTTCTCGGCGGTGGAGCCCATGACCAGTGCGGACGGGTCGACCAGCTTCTCCGCGACGATGCGCGGGTTCGGGTCGACGCCCTCGCCCATCGGGTGCCGGCCCATGTGCTCGACCCCACCGGCGATCGCGACGTCGTAGGCACCCATCGCGATGCCGCTGGCGACGGTGGTCACGGCGGTCATCGCCCCGGCGCACATCCGGTCGATCGAGAAGCCCGGGACGGTCTTGGGCAGGCCCGCCAGCAGGGCGGCGGTGCGGCCGATGGTCAGGCCCTGGTCACCGATCTGGGTGGTGGCGGCGATGGCGACCTCTTCGACCCGGTCCGGTGGTAGCTGCGGGTTGCGGCGCAGCAGCTCGCGGATGCAGCGGATCACCAGGTCGTCGGCGCGGGTGTGGGCGTACATGCCGCCCGCCTTGCCGAACGGGGTGCGGACGCCGTCGACAAACACGACATCCCGGACTTCACGGGGCACTGTGAGCCTCCTTATCGACCACAATCCGGCCGCAGCCGGCGCCAGAGGGCCGAACGAAGGTCGCCGGCGCTGGCGTATCCTCGATGCTACTCGTCAGTAATAACTCGCGCCGCAACCCCCGCTGTGGCCCACCCCACACCCACCCCAACTCCTGATCGAACGGGGAGGGGATGGGCAGGGTCAGGGGGCGGTGGGAAGGAGGGCGGTGGCCAGATCGGGGAGGAGGAGGGCGAGCTGCCACTCGCGGGCGTTGAGGTCGCGCAGGACCCCGGCCACGGTGGCCTCGGTGATCTCCTCCGGAGGCTGCCAGGCGATCCGGCGGACCGTATCGGGAGAGATCAGGTTCTCCGGCGGCAGGTTGCGCTCGCCGGCCACCCGCAACACCACCTCCCGGCAGCGGGCGAGGCGGGCGGCGGCAGCCGGATCCCGCTCGGCCCACCGGTGCGGCGGCGGCGGACCCTCCACGGTCGGTGCCACCGGCAACCCGTCGTCCGGCAACTGTCGCGCATCGTCCAGCGCGGTCAGCCAGGCGCGGGCCAGCCGCCGCACCGAACGACCACCGAAACCGGGCAGGGTGAGTAGCGCCCGTTCGTCCTTCGGATCGAGTTCAGCCGCCGCGACGATGGCCGAGTCCGGCAGCACCCGTCCCGGCGCCGCGTCCCGGCGGGCCGCGATCTCGTCCCGGGCGTACCACAGGGAACGGACCCGAGCCTGGGCCCGTGCCCCACGCACCCGGTGGATGCCGGAGGTGCGCCGCCACGGCTCGGCCCGCACCCGGGGCGGCCGGGCACCGGTTCGCACCAGCGCGGCGAACTCCTCCGCAGCCCACTCGGACTTGCCCTGCCGGGTCAACTCGGCGGCGAGTACGTCCCGTAGGTCCGTGAGCAACTCCACGTCCAGCGCGGCGTAGGTCAGCCAGGACTCGGGGAGCGGCCGGCTCGACCAGTCCGCCGCCGAGTGGTGTTTCTCCAGGCTGAATCCGAGCAGCTGCTCGGTGAGCGCGGCCAGCCCCACCCGCTCGAAGCCGGCCAGCCGGGCGGCCAGTTCGGTGTCGAAGAGCCGGCGTGGGCGCAGCCCTAGCTCGGCCAGGCAGGGCAGGTCCTGGCTGGCCGCGTGCAGCACCCACTCCACCTCGGCGATCGCGGCATCGAGGGAGGTCAGGTCGGGTAGCGGTAGCGGATCGATCAAGGCGGTGCCGGCGCCGGCGCGCCGCAACTGTACGAGATACGCCCGCTGGCTGTAGCGGTAGCCGGAGGCGCGCTCGGCGTCCAGGGCCACCGGTCCGGTACCAGCCGCCAACCGGGCCACCACCTCGGCGAGCTGTTCCGGGGCGGCAACCGGCTCGGGGGTGCCCTCACGGGGCGCGGTCAACGGCACGGAGGCGCCGCTGGTGGGCTCGGTCCCCGGGTCCGACGGCTCCGCCCGGGCCGACGGCGGGTGCTCAGTGTCGTTTCCCGTACGGCTTGCGGCGGCCCGACGGTGCAGGGGTGGTTCGTCGGTCACCTGACAACCCTAGTGCGCGAAACGATCGTGCGCCGCGCACCCGCCCCGCCGCGTGTCGTCCGGTCCGTCAGGTCGGCCCGGTCCGTCGGCCCGGCCGTCGAGACTCAGTCGGTGGTGGCGGGGCGGCGCTCCGACAGGGCGGTGACGCCCGGCGGTGGCAGACCAGCGGTGGAGGCGAGCAGGGTGCACCAGGCGTGCAGATGAGGGTTGAGGTCGACGCCGGTCGGTGTCCACGAGGCGCGGATCTCGACGTCGCCCGCCGCGGGCGGGCCGGCCAGGTCGCCGAAGCGGGTCGACATGGTCTGCGTGATGGTCCCGCCGATGGCGCGATACCCTGCGGCCTGGGCGTCGAGAGCGTCGGTCAGCCAGGTCCAGCCCACCGCGGGCAGCAGCGGGTCGGCGGCTAGGTCGACCTCCAACTCGGCGGTCACGTAGGTGACCAGCCGCAGCGTGCCCTGCCACCCCTCGTGCCCGGCCGGATCGTGCAGGAGGATCAACCGTCCGGTCGCCACCTCGTCGCCGTCACGCAGCACCGCGGCGGAGAGCGCGAAGGAGAACGGCGCCAGCCGTTGCGGCGCGCCCACCTCCTCCAACAGGATCTCCGGTCGCGACGCCGCCGACCGGAGCCCGACGACCGCGCGGGCGAAGGTGTCCGGAAGCGCGATCGGGGCGGCCATGTCCGCAGCCTATTCCGCCGTCCGGTTGCCGGCTGGGACGGCGCGCCGACGATCACCGAGCCACCCCCACGTCGACGGTCACCCGGCCACCCCGCGCACCGGGGCTGCCGGTGTCAGGAGGAAATGCGTCAACAAGGGCCCCCTCCTTTCACGTCACGTCACAAAGGTGGCGGTGGGCACGGGAGACCGCCGGGCGCGTGGCACGATGGCCGCGATGACCACCGACACCACGGGCACCGCCGCCCGAGACGACGAACCCCGCCCGGGTGGGCCCACCGACTCGCCCTTCGTGCGGGCGTGTCGCCGCCGGCCCGTACCGCACACCCCGGTCTGGTTCATGCGACAGGCCGGCCGTTCGCTGCCGGAGTACCGGGAGATCCGGGCCAACGTGGCGATGTTGGAGTCCTGCCGCCGGCCCGACCTGGTCACCGAGATCACCCTCCAGCCGGTACGCCGGCACGGGGTGGACGCGGCGATCCTGTTCAGCGACATCGTGGTGCCGGTCGCCGCAGCCGGTGTGGAGCTGGACATCGTGCCCGGAACCGGACCGGTGGTGGCCGAACCGGTGCGAACCGCTGCCGACGTGGAGCGGATCCGGCCGATCGGCCGCGACGACGTCGACTACGTCGACGAGGCGGTCCGGATGCTGGTCAGCCAGCTCGGTGCCACTCCGCTGATCGGTTTCGCCGGCGCACCGTTCACGCTGGCCAGCTACCTGGTTGAGGGCGGCCCGTCGCGTACCCACGCGAAGACCAAGGCACTGATGTACGGCGAGCCGGAGCTGTGGCACGCCCTGGCCGGCCGGCTGGCCGAGGTGACCCTGGCGTTCCTGCGGGTGCAGATCGAAGCCGGCGTGTCGGCGGTGCAACTCTTCGACTCGTGGGCCGGTGCGCTCTCCGAGGCCGACTACCGCCGGTTCGTGCTGCCCCACTCGACGGCCGTGCTCTCCGGGCTCGCCGACGCGGGCGTGCCCCGGATCCACTTCGGGGTCGGCACCGGCGAGCTGCTCGGCGCGATGGGCGAGGCCGGCGCCGACGTGGTCGGCGTCGACTGGCGTACCCCGCTGGACGTGGCGACCGGCCGGATCGGGCCGGACCGCGCCGTGCAGGGCAACCTCGACCCGTGCCTGCTGTTCGCCCCCTGGCCGGTGGTGGAGACCGAGGTCCGCCGCATCGTGGCGCAGGGCCGGGCCGCCCCGGGGCACGTGTTCAACCTGGGCCACGGCGTGCTGCCGGAGACTGACCCGCATGTGCTGACCCGGGTGGTCGAGCTGGTGCACGAACTGTCCGCTCGACCGGCCGACCAGGGCTGACCGCAGTGGCGACGCGGCGGGTGGCGGTGGTCGGAGGCGGCATCGCCGGCCTCGCCGCCGCGGTCCGGCTGCGCGACCGCACCTCGGCCGGCACCGAGATCACTGTGTACGAGCAGTCCGGCTCGTTGGGCGGTAAGCTGCGCACCGGCGAGCTGGCCGGCGGGCCGGTCGAGTTCGGCGCCGAGTCGTTCCTGATGCGTGACCCGGCCGGCGGGGAGTCCGCCGCCGTGGCCTTGGCCCGCCGGCTCGGTCTGGCTGGGCGGATCGTGCACCCGAGCGTCGGGCAGGCGGCGCTGGCGGTCGGCGGCGGGCTGCGCCCCATCCCCGGCGGCACGCTGGTGGGCGTACCCGGCAATCTGCAGAAAGTGGCGGCGGTGGCCCGGCCTACTCCGGAGGCCGACCGCGGCGGCGGTGGGCCACTGCTCGACGTTGACCAGGACGTCTCCGTGGGCGCCCTGGTCCGAGCGAGGTTCGGCGACGAGGTGGTCGACCGGCTGGTCGATCCGATACTCGGCGGCGTGTACGCGGGCCGGGCCGACGACCTGTCGCTGGTCACCACCATGCCGGCCCTGGCCCGGGCCGCCCGGGTGGAGCACACGCTGCTCGGCGCGGTCCGCGCGGCGCAGGCGGCCGCACCCCGCGCCCCCGGCGAGCCGGTCTTCGGCACCCTCGACGGCGGACTGAGTGCCCTGGTCGACGCGGCCGTGGCGGCCAGTGGAGCGACCGTCCGTCGGCAGGCGACGGTACGCGAGCTGACCCCGACCGTCGCCGGCTGGCGGCTGACGGTCGGGCCGACCCGTGAGCCCGAGTACGTCGACGTCGACGCGGTGGTGCTGGCCGTGCCGGCCCGGCCGGCGGCCCGGCTGCTCAGCGAGATCGCCCCGTCGGCGGCGAAGGAGATCGGCGGGCTGGACTACGCCAGCGTCGCGCTGGTCACCCTGGCCCTGCCCGAGCCGACGTTGCCGCAGCTCTCCGGTTTCCTGGTGCCCAGCACCGAGGGCCTACTGACCAAGGCGGCCACCTTCTTCACCACCAAGTGGGGTCACCTGCGCCGGCGTGACGGTTTGGTCCTGGTACGTGCCTCGGTCGGCCGGTACGGCGAGGAGGACCAGCTCCAGCGCCCCGACGAGGACCTCGCCGCCACCGTGCACCGCGAGCTGTCCGCGGTGCTCGACGGGCCGCTGCCCGCGGCCGTCGACGGGCACGTGCAGCGGTGGGGTGGGGCGCTGCCGCAGTACACCCCCGGCCACCTCGGCCGGGTGGCCGCCGTGCGGGCGGCGCTGCGGGCGGCACACCCGACGCTGCGGCTGGCCGGCGCCGGCTACGACGGGGTCGGTGTCCCGGTCTGCGTCCGCTCCGGCGAAACCGCGGCCGAGGAGATCATCACAGCACTGGAAGGACCGGGGAGATGACCGAGCAGAGCAACGCCACCCGACTGAAGGAACTCAACGACACGATCCGCTACACCATGTGGTCGGTGTTCCGGGTCAGCGCGCCGCTGCCGTCCCTGCGGGACAACGTCACGGGCGAGATCGAGTCCCTGATCGAGGAGCTGGCCGGCAAGGGCGTCGTGGTGCGCGGCACGTACGACGTGTCGGGCCTGCGTGCCGACGCCGACCTGATGATCTGGTGGCACTCGTCGTCCAGCGACGACCTGCAGGACGCGTACCTGCGGTTCCGGCGGACCACGCTGGGTCGGGCGATGACCCCGGTCTGGTCGCAGATGGCGCTGCACCGGCCGGCCGAGTTCAACAAGAGCCACATCCCGGCGTTCCTCGCCGGCGAGCAGGCCCGCGCCTACCTCTGCGTCTACCCGTTCGTCCGCTCGTACGACTGGTACCTGCTGCCGGATGCCGAACGACGCGAACTCCTCGCCGAGCACGGCAAGATGGCCCGCGGCTACCCGGACGTACGCGCCAACACCGTCGCCTCGTTCGCGCTCGGCGACTACGAGTGGATGCTCGCCTTCGAGGCCGACGAGCTGCACCGGATCGTCGACCTGATGCGTGACCTGCGTGCCTCCCGTGCCCGGCTGCACGTGCGCGAGGAGGTCCCGTTCTACACCGGCCGCCGCCGCTCGGTAGCCGACATCGTTTCCGCCCTCGCCTGAGGTGTAAGGAGGGGCCCCTGTCAACGCCTGGGGTAGTACAGGGGGCCCCTGTTAACAAAAAGCCAAAGCGCACCGGGCCGGTCGGGGCCGCGCCGGAGGGAGTGGGGCGCGGCCCTGGCCGGGGGTCAGGTGGCCGTGCAGGTCACCGTTGGTGTGTTCGTGCTGCTGCCGGAGCCGAGGAAGCCGAAGCTTGTGCTGGCTCCGGCGCCGAGGTTGCCGTTGTAGCTGACATTGGTGGCGGTCACCGTGGAGCCGCTGGAGCTGACGGTGGCGTTCCACGCCTGGCTGACCTGTTGGCCGTTGGCGTATGTCCAGGTCACCCGCCAGCCGCGGATGGACGCGTTGCCGGCGGTCACCTGCACCTCGCCCTGGAATCCGCCGGACCAGGTCGAGGTGACCCGGTACGTCGCGGAGCAGGCACCCGCCGGCGGCGGGTTGGTGGTGGGCGGGGTAGTGGTCGGCGGGGTGGTGGTGGGTGGCGTGGTGGTGGGTGGCGTGGTCGTGGGCGGCGTGGTGGTCGGTGGGGTGGTGCCGCCACCGAACTGCACGTCGCTGCAGTGGTAGTACGACTGGTCGAAGTGGCTGGCCTGCCAGACGGTGAAGATGATGTGCCGGCCGGTGCGGCCGGGCGCGTTCACCGGAATCTGAATCGACACCCCGTCGACCTCCCGTTGCCACTGCGACGCCGGTGTGTAGCCGATCTGGCCGACCAGTTCCAGGTCGGACCAGGCCAGTGGCTTGGTGAGCGTGTCCACACCCTGCCGGGTCGCGTACACCCGGAGGTAGTCGGCACCGTGGCTGGCCTGGTCGAAGAACTTCAACTGGAAGCTGTTGGGGACCGGGGTGGTCCGCCAGGCACCCACGGTGTCGAGGGCGTTGTAGCGACCGCCCTCGGCACGCCCGCCCGAGCAGAGCTGGCCGTTCGGTACGGCCGCCTGGTGGTTGCCGCCCACACCCTCGCGGAGTTGGCCGTTCCAGTTCCACATGGCGTTCGGGTTGGCCTGCCAGGCCTGCCAGCACATCGGGTCCTCGGTGGCCATCCGCGGGTTCATGTGGTCACCACCCCAGCGTTCCCAGCAGCCGTAGGCGCGGGAACCCGGGTTGACTGTGGCGCCGTGCGCGGAGACAGGGCTTGTCAGCGCGGTGGTGAGCAGCAACAGGGCGACGGCCGCGACGGCCAGCAGCCAGGCGGCGCGTGGTGATCTGAGTACGTTCGACATGGAGCTCCCCAAGGGAATTGTCGGTTCGGGACTGTGCCCGGACGCTCGGGAGTTGCCTCTCCCGTGGCCGATCTGCGTTGCCCCTGTGGTGTTGGCTCCGAGGAAAGCGTGCCACGGCGCATCGGCGTACGTCAACGCGTGAAGCGCTCTCCGGAGCGGGGCTCCGGCACCACCACCAGACAGGTGCTGGCCACCCGGCCGGGCTAACGGCTGCCGATGCCTGACGTGCCGGTTGCCGGCTGAGCCGGTCGGGGCCGCGCCGGAGGCAGTGGGGCGCGGCCCTGGCCGGGGGTCAGGTGGCCGTGCAGGTCACCGTTGGTGTGTTCGTGCTGCTGCCGGAGCCGAGGAAGCCGAAGCTTGTGCTGGCTCCGGCGCCGAGGTTGCCGTTGTAGCTGACATTGGTGGCGGTCACCGTGGAGCCGCTGGAGCTGACGGTGGCGTTCCACGCCTGGCTGACCTGTTGGCCGTTGGCGTATGTCCAGGTCACCCGCCAGCCGCGGATGGACGCGTTGCCGGCGGTCACCTGCACCTCGCCCTGGAATCCGCCGGACCAGGTCGAGGTGACCCGGTACGTCGCGGAGCAGGCACCCGCCGGCGGCGGGTTGGTGGTGGGCGGGTTGGTGGTGGGCGGTGCAGTGGTGGGCGGCGGGGGCGTGGTGGGCGGCGGGGTGGTGGGCGGCGGCGTGGTCGGGGGCGGCGTGGACCCGCCACCGAACTGCACGTCGCTGCAGATGTAGTACGACTGGTCGGAGTGGCTGGCCTGCCAGATGGTGTAGATGACGTGCCGGCCGGTGCGGCCGGGCGCGCTGACCGGGATCTCGATGGAGACCCCGCCGGGCTCCTGCTGCCACTGCGACGCCGGCGTGTTGCCGATCTGGCCGACCAGTTCCAGGTGCGACCAGGCCAGCGGAGTGGTCAGTGCGTCGTAGCCCTGCCGGGTCGCGTACACGCGGATGTAATCGGCACCGTGGCTGGCCTGGTCGTAGAACTTCAGCCGGAAGTTGTTGCCGACCGAGGTGGTCCGCCAGGCACCCGGCATGTCCATCGCCCGGTAGCGCCCGTTCTCCGTGCGTCCGCCGGAGCAGAGCTGGCCGTTCGGGATGGCGCCCTGATGGTTGCCGGCCACGCCCTCGCGGTAGAGGCCGTTCCAATTCCACATGGCGTTGGTGTCGGTCTGCCACGCCTGCCAGCACATCGGGTCCTCGGTGGCCATCCGTGGGTTCTGGAAGTCACCACCCCAGCGCTGCCAACAGCCGTAGTTGCGGGAGACGGGATTGGCCACCGAGCCGTGCGCGGAGGCGGATCGCACAAATGCCGTGCTGAGCAGCAGGCTGGCGACGGCCGCGACGGCCAGCAGCCAGAGCGCCCGCGATGACCTGAGTGAATTGGACATGGAGCCCCCAGGGGGAGTCGTCGGATCTCGACATCGCCCGGACGCTCGGGAGTTGCCCTCTCCCGCGCTGTCAGCGTGGCCCTCGTGTGCTGACTCGACCGGAAGGATGGCACGTTCAATCGTCAGGAGTCAATGAGGAAAGCGATTTCCGGCACCGGGTGCACACAGTCGTCGAAGCGCTTCCAGCACTGGTTTCGCGGTCGGTCACCGCGCCCGGCGCATCGGCGTGTGCGGGATGCCGTCCTCGACGTACTCCGGGCCGCAGACCGTGAAGCCGTGCGGGGCGTAGAAGCCGACCAGGTGTGACTGGGCGTCCAGCACGCACGGCCGGTCGCCGACCTCGGTCAGGGCCGCCACCATGAGTCGCCCCGCGTGCCCGGCGCCGCGGGCCGCGGGTGCCACCACCACCCGCCCGATCCTGGCCGACCCGTCGGGCTCGGCCAGGATCCGCAGGTACGCGACCGGCGCGCCGTCGTGGGCCAGCCAGAGGTGTCGGGTGCCGGGTTCGACGTCCCGCCCGTCGATCTCCGGGTACGCGCACTCCTGCTCGACCACGAACACGTCGACGCGTAGGCGTACCAGGTCGTGGAAGGTTCGGGCGTCGAGGTCGGCGAAGCTGGCGACCCGCAGTGCGGTGCTCGGCATCCCGTCAGATTATGGCGCGCGGGGGGAGCGGGCCGGATGGGGTCGTCAGGCGGGGCGCGCGCCGACTGCGTCGCGGATCTGGGCGCCCTGCTCGGTCTCCACCGCACGGGCGCAGTGGCCGCAGCAGAAGAAGCGCCCGGACACCTCCACGCCGTGCCCGATGATCCTGACCTGGCAGTGCTCGCAGATGGGCGCCAACCTGTGCGCGGCGCACTCGATGGAGTCGAAGGTGTGCACGTCACCGCTGACCGTACGCACCTCGAACGCCATCCAGTAGTCGTTGCCGCATACCTCGCACGTCGCCACGAAAAGCACCTCCAATGGTGATGATTCGTCTTATTTTGCCGTGCGCTGAGGGCTGATGTGGCGGAAACCGGCCAGGGTGGCCGATCCTCCGGCCCGGGCAGCCCGCACCTCTATCGATCAGAGTCTTTACTGTTAATAAGGTTTAAAGTATGTTGGTGGCACCTCACCAGGTAACACGCCGCTAAGGAGTTGCCGTCATGCGCCGAAGAATCACCCTTCCGCTCGTCGCGGCGGGTGCCATGGTCTCCACCCTGGCCGTCGCCACCCCGGCCCAGGCCCATGGCTACGTCTCGTCGCCGCCCAGCCGCCAGGCGCTCTGCGCCCAGAACCGCGTCCCTGACTGCGGGCAGATCAGGTGGGAGCCGCAGAGCGTCGAGGGCCCCAAGGGGCTGCGTAACTGCCACGCCAACATCTCGCACTTCGCCGTCCTCAACGACGACAACCGCGGCTGGCCGGCCACCTCGGTCGGCAGCACCGTCACGTTCACCTGGGTCAACACGGCCATGCACGCCACCCGCAACTGGGAGTACTTCATCGGCGACACCCGGGTCGCGGTGTTCAGCGGCGGCGGGCGTCAGCCCGGCCCGACCGTCTCGCACACCGTGAACCTGTTCAACTACTCCGGCCGGCAGAAGCTGCTGGCCGTGTGGAACATCTCGGACACCGCCAACGCGTTCTACTCCTGCGTCGACCTCCAGATCGGCGGTGGTGGCGGCAACCCCACGCCCAGCCCGAGCCCGACCACCAACCCGCCGGCACCGTCACCCACCCCCACGGCCACCTCGACCACCAGCCCGCCGGCCGGCGGCACGTGGACGGCAGACCGAGCGTACGCAGTGGGCGACCAGGTCACCTACGGTGGACGCGCCTACCGCTGCCGGCAGGCGCACACCGCCATCGCCGGTTGGGAGCCGCCGCACGTACCGGCGCTGTGGAGCCAGGTCTGACCAGCCGGAGGTGCGGTCGGGCCCGGCCCGCACCGCACCTCCGGCCGGCCCTGCTCGCCGTGCTGCTCGCCGCCGCCGGCTGCCGGCACCGACGAACGGGTACGCGACCTGGCTCGCCGCGTCGAGCAGTCCCGCACCGCCCAGGTCGCCCTGATGGCGGCCCGCCCCTCGTCGATCTAGGGCTTATCGTCGCCGCCGGAGATCAAGTCGCGACGACTAGCCCTAGATCGACGAAGTCAGGCGGTGCTGGGGTCCAGGCGGACGGAGAGCGAGTTCACGCAGTGGCGGGTGTCCTTCGGGGTGAAGTGCTCGCCGCGGAAGACGTGCCCGAGGTGACTGTCGCAGCGGGCGCAGCGGATCTCCGTGCGCGCCATGCCGAGGGAGTTGTCCTGAATCTCCCGGATCGCGCCGGGGATGGCGTCGTCAAAGCTCGGCCAGCCGCAGTGCGAGTCGAACTTGGTGTCGCTGGGGTACAACTCGGCGCCGCAGGCCCGACACCGGTACATGCCGGGCGTCTTGGTCTCGACGTACTCGCCGGTCCAGGCGGGCTCGGTGCCGTGCTCGCGCAGCACCCGGAACTCGTCGGGGCTCAGGCGAACCCGCCACTCGTCCTCGGTGCGGGGCAGTTCACTGTCGGGAAGACTCACGCCTCAACGGTACGTCGAAGGTCGGACCCATCGCATAGGGTCGCGCAATGGGTGGAACGAGAGCGGCGGCCGAGGAGATCGAGGTGGCCGGGCAGACCGTACGGCTGTCCAGCCCGGATCGCGTGATCTTCCCGAAGCGCGGCTTCACCAAGGCCGACGTCTTCCACTACTACGTCAGCGTCGGCGACGGCATCATGCGCGCCCTGCGGGAGCGGCCGACGACCCTGCAACGCTTCCCCGACGGCATCGAGGGGGAGATGTTCTTCCAGAAGCGGGTGCCCACCCGGGGCGTGCCGCCCTGGGTGCGTACCGCGGAAATCCGCTTCCCCAGCGGGCGCAGGGCCGCGGAGCTATGCCCGGCGGACCTGGCCCACGTCGCCTGGGCCGTGCAGATGGGCACGGTGGTGTTCCACCCGTGGCCGGTGCGCGCCGCCCACGTCGACCATCCCGACGAGCTCCGCGTCGACCTGGACCCGCAGCCCGGCACCGACTTCGCGCACGCCGCGCACGCCGCCGCCGAGCTGCGCGCGATCCTCGACGAGCTGGGAGTGACCGGCTGGCCGAAGACCTCCGGAGGCCGGGGCGTGCACGTCTACCTGCGGATCCAGCCGCGCTGGACCTTCGTGGAGGTCCGCCGGGCCACCATCGCGCTGGCCCGGGAGCTGGCGCGCCGCCGCCCCGAGTTGGTCACCACCGCCTGGTGGAAGGAGGAACGCGGCGAGCGGGTCTTCGTCGACTACAACCAGACGGCCCGGGACCGCACAATCGCCTGCGCGTACTCGCTGCGGGCCACCGCGCGGGCCACCGTCTCCACCCCGGTCACCTGGGACGAGCTGCCCGACGTCGACCCGGACGACTTCGACCTGCGTACCGTGCCGCAGCGGCTCGCGCAGCGGGGCGACCCGCACGCCGGCATCGACGACACCGGTTGGGACCTGACCCCGCTGCTGGAGTGGGCCGAGCGGGACGCCGCCGCAGGCGAGGGTGACCTGCCCTACCCGCCGGACCATCCGAAGATGCCGGGCGAGCCGAAACGGGTCCAGCCGTCCAAGGACCGCGACCGCCCTCGCTGACCGCCCCACCCCTGGCACGATCAAGTGCTGCGGCCCGCCGGCGGGTGACGGCGTCAGAGGCTGAGCTTCATGCCCTCGTGGCTGGCGACGAAGCCGAGGCCGAGATAGAAACGCTGCGCGTCGGAACGGCGCTTGTCGGTGGTGAGCTGCACCAGGCCGCAGCCGTGCTGCCGGGCCTGATCGATCGCCCATGCCATCATCTGCCGCCCCAGGCCCCGACCACGCTGGTCGGAGCGGACCCGGATCGACTCGACCAGCAGCCGCTCGCTGCCGTGCCGGGCGAGCCCCGGAATGTAGGTGAGCTGCATGCATCCCACCAGTTCGCCGCCGAACTCGGTGACGACGAGGTGGTTGCGCGGATCGGAGGTGATGTCGGCGAATGCCCTCTCGTACGTGGCGTCGACCTCCCCGACGTCGCGGGTACGCCCCAGCACGTCGTCGGCGAGCAGGTCGAGCACGGCCGGCAGGTCCGCCTGGACCGCCTCGCGGAAGATCACCTCACTCATCCCGTGAGCGTCCCACAGCGGCGCGAACCGATGCGCGGCAGATCACCCGCGTCGCCTGCCCGCAGTCGGGCGACGTGGGCGGGATTTGCCCTACTGGAAGGCGTACGCCCATGACCGGTCCGGCTCCCGCGAGTCGGTGACCGACCGGCGCACCGGCGTAACCTCCACCTACGGGTACGCCTCGGCCGGTGGTCAGCCGCACGCGGTGTGGACGGTCACCACCGGCGAGCGGGTCGACCACTACGACTGGGAAGCCACCGGCAACCTCACCTACCGCCGGGTCGGTGGGGTCACCGAGACGCTGGACTGGAACGTCCAGGGCAAACTCGCCGAGATCAGTGGGCCCGACGGCGTCACCCGGATGCACTACGACGTCGACGGCAACCGGATCGCCCGGATCGACCCGAACGGCGACGCTACGGTCTTCGTGGCCGGGCACGAGCTGACCGTCTCCGGTCAGGACAAGACGGCGACCCGCTACTACGAACACGCCGGCGATGTCGTCGCCTCGCGCACCGCGTCCACCGCCACCGGGGCGAAGGACCTGGTCTGGCTGGCGTCGCATCAGCACGACTCGGCGCACTGGGCCGTCAACTCGGTGACCCGGGTCGACACGGTCCGCTACTCGGATCCGTTCGGCAACAAGCGCACCGGCGGCAGCGGCGGCACCTGGCCCTCGGGGCAGCGTGGCTTCGTCGGCGGCATCGAGGACCCGACGGGCCTGTCGCTGCTGGGTGCCCGGTTCCACGACGCGGCGCTGGGTGCGTTCATCTCCGTCGACCCGCAGACCGACGAGTACGACCCGCAACGCATGCATCCGTTCGCGTACGCGAACAACAACCCGATCACCTTCGCCGACCCTGACGGGCTCTTCTGGGGCAAGGTCAAGAACGCGGCCAGTCAGGCCGGCAACGCGGTGGCCGGTGTCGCCACGTCGGTGGTCAAAGCAGTCGTCGACAACGCCGGCATGATTTCCGCGGTGGCTGGCACGGTGGCGATGGTGGCTGCTGTGCTACCGCCGCCGGCGCAGGTGGTCGCGGCTGCCGCCGGGGGCGGTGGCCGTGGTGGCCGGCGCGATCGACACGATCAAGACGTGTGCGGGCGGTGCCGGTCTGGACTGTGCGGTGGGCGTGGCCGGCATGGTCCCCGGCGTCCGACAGGCCAAGACCGCCGCTCGTGGTGCCGGTGCGGTCAAGAACATGCCCGATCATCCCGGCACCTGCCGAGTACCTAACAGTTACCCTGCCGGGGACCGCGGTCTTGATGGCCGACGGTAGCTACAAGGCTATCGAGAAGATTGAAGTTTACGATGTTGTCTGGGCGACGGACCCGGAAACCGGCGAGGAGGTGCCCGTCCAGTCACGGCTTTGATCAAAGGCGACGGGAAAAAGCAGCTTGTCGAGGTCAACATCGACTCGGATGGGTATGGTGCAGCTGACGGCGTAGTCACCGCAACGGACAAGCATCCCTTCTGGCTCGGCAACCAGCGCCAAGGGCTCAGGTGCGAAGCACCTGAGCCCTGGCGATGAGCTGCTGACTCCGGATGGTGCTCGTGTCGCTGTCATTGCCCTCGCTGTCTACGATGCCGTCGCCACGGTCTACAACCTGACCGTCGGCGACATCCACACGTACTATGTGATCGCCGGCAAAACCCCGGTGCTGGTCCACAACACCGACGGCTGCTGGAGGGGCAGTTTTGATAACCTGCCGACCGGCAAGCAATCACATGTCAGAACTGTCGGTAGCGAAGATGAACTACGCGACCTATTCGGTCGGATGACTAATGGTGCCGAGCAGCTTCCGGCTCGCGGGCCGAAGATTTCTGAGGTTTACCGACAGGCCGACGGGACCGTAATCCAATGGCGTGGAGCCTCTCGATCAGGCGGTGCCACGATCGATATCTTCCCGCCAAACTCGAAGGGTCTGAAAGTGCATGTCGAGGAGCCGTGAATCGGTCATTCAGGAGATATTGGCCGAGGGTTTGGATGATTGGGTGCCCATTGACCGGGTCATCGGCGAGGCGCGAGACTCCGCCTCAAGCGAGGGCGTCACATTTCGCGATGCGGCCGTGGGTCTAGTCTGCGCCTTAGTCGGCGGCGGATTAATGACCCCCGGAGATATTACTGAGGACGGTTTTGGGTCATGGAAGGGAAGTAATGAGCAGTTGACGAATCAGGTGATTCGGCAGTGCGATGAAGTGGGATGGGAGCCGCTTGGCGCAGGCTGCTGGTTGGCGAATACTCCTGAAGGTGACCGGGCTGCGCGGAGGGCTGCGGATTAGTTGTGGATAGCAGAGCGTAACGGCCGTCCGTCCGCGGCCTTGGTTGGCTGCTCGGGTTGCCGTCGCGGTTGCCGTCAAAGGTTCACCATCATTGTCGATGTATCGATGTCGTGCCGCCCGGCCGGCATGGCGACGGAAGCGGGACCGGTGGCATGCCGCGTAGCGGTGCGGCGTCGATCCCCCCCCGCCCCCCCGCGGAGCCGAGCACCGCGACACCCCTTATCTCGGATAGCGTCGCTCATCGATGCATCGGCTGCCGGTGAGCGCGGACGTCTCCCCAGGTTGCCGTCACCGTCGCCGTCAACACCGATAAGCTTCGATGCGGCAAGTTGGTGCCACACGCAAAAGGCCAGGTGAAACGCCATGAGAACCTAAGTCACACTGCGTGACGGGGTGAAAATCCCACACGTACTATGTGCTCGCCGGCAAAACCCCGGTCCTCGTCCACAACACGGGTCCATGTCCTCCCGCGATCCAGGCGACCGCTAAGGGGGAACGCAAACTCAATGAGGCACATCGGGCGTTCGGTGAGCGGCTTGGTGGACGAAGTCAATTCTTTGACCAGGTTAAGACCGATGATCTAATTTCGCGCGCGAGTAGTTCTACCCCTACCCAAAATGCAAAGGGGGACTGGGTGTATCAAGTAAACTACGGAAGCCCGGTCGGGGTTGATCGCTCCAGCGGTCTACCTACGGACTTCTTCACACTCGTTACAAACCGCAATGGTCATCTGGTCAGTGCGTATCCAGGATTGATGTGAGAGTCGTGGCGACCTTGATAATTCGCCTGCGAGGCGACGGTGTTGACGACATTCTCGATGTAATGGCAGACGAATCAGGAAGGTTAGCTCAGGCGTTAACGGATCTAGATGACCGTTACCCCTATCTGTCATGCATTGATCAGTATGGGATTACGGTTTTCAACCGCCTCCAGGCGAGAATCCTTCTCGCTGAGATCGATCGCGTAAGAAGTGAGTCGCAATTTGCTTCGCTAGCAGGCGTGTTGGATCGTCTGGCTGCTATGGCGGAACGATGCGCTCAGGAAGTGCACTTGTTTGTAGAGATAGAAGGTGATTGACGCAGGGTGACGGTGACGCGCCGTCTGCGCTGATGCATGCGTCGGTGTGCGTTGGCGGTGGCAGGTGTCGGCCCGGGTTGCCGTCACGGTTGCCGTCAACGACCACCTGGCATGCGTGAATGTCGATACTCTGGCCGAGGTGCTGGATTCTGAGGGCTGCCCGACATGCAGCACGGTCGGCAGTGCCGTCTCCGGAACCGGTCACCAAATCGATCTTTACTCGGCGGTGGTGGCGTGCGCGCGGGGCCGTAGGTCTATAGCGCGTGCGCGCGGCCCGGCTTCGGCCGGGCCGCTTCTTGATCCTGTAGAGCAGTTTTGAGCCAGTCGGATCTTGGCCCAGTCCCTTGGGTCCCCACCAGCGGCGCCCCGACCGGACCAATGATCCTGGCCGGGGCGCTGCTACTCGTTGCGCAGTGCTGCTGAGCGTGGCTTG